>WQUA01000051.1 GCA_009786025.1 Pseudomonadota bacterium
TCGCGCTTAACGGCGAAACAGTTGTCGTCCCGTGGCGGAGACCTGAGTTGCAGCCTCTCAGGTAGTCGCGTGCTCATATCCGGAAGCGCGGTCGAATATTTGCGCGGTGAAATTGATGTTGTCGTTTAGGTCTAACTTCGCATTCAACCCGGACGCGCTGAAGCGCGCCGGTTAATTTTGGCGTTAGGCTATCCAAATCCACGCTAGGGGTTTCTTGTGAAATCAGGTGTTCTTGATCGTTGGCTTGAGATGGCCGTTGATGATGAAATTGAGGTTGACCCAACGGACATCAACCATGAAGGCAGAACCAATATGTGAAGTTTTTCTCCATCCGATGAAGAAAATGATCAAATTTCTGTTTCGGGCGTCGAAGATTTTATTTGTAAAATTATTGAAAACAGAAAATCAAGCCTAGAGGGTCAGGAAATGATCTTTTACTGTTGGCATGACTTTCAGGTTCGCCAACTCCGATTTAGCTTGGTTTCAAAGTCTCATGGCCGCCTTCCCTTCGGATGCGAAACAAAACAAACAACCGATTTATCTAGCGTTATTGAACAAATCGTACATGGTGATTGGCTTAATGAGCAATACTTTCAAAAATGCTGCAAACTTGAGGAGTGCGAGTGTCATCTCAAACCAGAGCCACCATTTGTGCTTTTAGTTTTCGTTGCATGCTTAAATGAGCAAGTGCCTAACATTGCGCTCAACCCGGACGGCTGCGCCGCCGGTTAGCTTGGGCGTTAGTCTTGTGGGAAAATCCGTTTTGTTCAAACCCTTGAATATTCAAACGGCATTTACTTTTTTCAGGCGCTTCGTTTGTTGGAAAATCTTCTTTCTTTTGTTTCAGTGGCGCAAAGCTTTTTCACGGCTTGCGCTCGCCGTCAGGCCGTGGCATTCTTCTGCTCTGTCGCCAAGGTCTAACTTGGCGTTCAAGGCGGACGCGCAAAAGCGGCGCGCCGCTTAACTTTTGCGTTAGGCACATCCAAGCCACGGCATCCGTTCTCTGTCATGCTTATGCCATTGCTCTTGCCATCGCTGGCGTCCGCTCTCTCAGGTTCAAGGCCGGCGCATGGCTTCGCCTGCAAGCGTTGCGCGGGCGCAAGCGCCGTCAATTGCGCACCTGCTTGGGCCTTGTGTCTAACCCGTCATTCAACCCGGACGCGCCGCAAGCGGCGCGCCGGTTAGCGCAGGCGTTAGGTTTAGAAGGAACCCAATAAATGCGAGCATCACTCATCGTCTGCGGCGTAATATACATCAGCATAGGGGTTTTTGCGCTGGACATGCAGGTATCCAAAGGCGAGACTTTAATATTAAATGTTTTGTTCTATCCATTCAGAGTGTTAACTACGCTTTCTGGCTTTATTGCATTGATAGCAATTGTCCTTGGCGCGCGTGAGTTGAAAGCTCAAGGTTTTAACGTCAGCTCTTTGGCGGCTATTCTGGTCAGTTTGCCAATTGTGGTTGGCCATATCGTAGTTCTGAATCGCATTTGGCCAGCGCTAATGGGAGTGTAAGCAGCGCGCTACCTATCGTTGCGCCTAACATGCGCTCAACCCGGACGGCTTCGCCGCCGGTTAATTTAGGCGTTAGGTTTTCAACATAATCCATGTTAGCATTTCCTGATGCCTTGCGTCCTTCGTATTTCCGCACCCTCTATAGCGGCAGCTCTGCCGAATGTGGCGCTGCTTGCGTATCGCGTCGAGCGTGGCACGGCACACTTCTCAGCGAGCGAAGCGGCGGCGGATGACCTCGCAGGGCAAGTGCATGACGCTGTGTCCTTTCTCACTGATAACCGCGAGGCTATTGCCGCTCTGCTTGCCTTGCCGCAGGCGTCAGGTGAGCTGGATTTTGCAACCGAATATACCCCTGGTGCGTTCACGTCTCGCGCTCTGCCTGCTGCTATTGTTCGGCTCGCTGGCGCCTTGGGTCTTGGTCTCACTGTTTCAGGCTATCCTTCTGGAAATGATTGGGCCTGACATTCCATTCACCCCGGTAAAATGTACCGGTCAACCCAGGCGTTGATCGCCGATACGCCTTTCTTTCACTCCGCGAGATATCACTTATGAAATCACACATCATCATTATCGCGACGCTCGTCATCTTCGCACATGTGACTTATGCGCAGGAGGCCAACTCCGGCTCGCAACCCGTTTCGTTCTCAGGTACGTCCAAAGCAACAGAGGTTGATCCGCAATTTCGTCAGCGCGTCGTAAATTGGATGGCCGCCGAAGTCGAGCGAAAGACAGGGTGCAAATTAAAGTCTATTGAAGCATCAAGCCCTCCCTATGTTGAGCAATGGGCTGGGGAAAAACCAGCCCATGCAGCACGTCGCGAGGTTGAAATTTGGCGGGTCACCTACTGTCAACGAGCCGCCAACATGATGGTTCACTTCGACTTCACGGAAAAAAACGTGACCTTCGGCGCCGAGCAAATGGGCGCCTCTGAAAGCTTGTCGCCTCCTCAACCCGGCGCTGGAGCAATCAAATAAACAGCGTTGCGCCTAACCCCAAGTCAGACGGCGTCGCTGTTGGTTCGTTTAGGCGTCAGACCTTTTTTATACAGCCTTTGTCAGGAGCGTAATATGGGACTAGACTGGAATCCGGGGCCGAAAGCAAAGCCAGGCCACGAGCGAGAATTTCTTGAGCTTTGGACAGAATTGCAAGATAAGTCGTGCGCTTCCCGCGAGAAGAAGGTTCAGCGTTTTCGTGAAATTACGACGAGTGCCTTCGAAACGATTGCCGCCCCGCGCGTTGGCTTCGATGCTTCAGCTACCGATTGGGCGCGGAAGATTTTTCCTAACCGTAAAGACAAGTCGCTCACGGAAGATGCTTTTCTTAAACAGATGCAAGGCTTTTATGTGCTTGACCTTGCTCCGCCATGTGACGGCTTGCCGCGTTACACGAACGGCAGCGCCGGGGGATATGTCGAAAGATATGCTTTTCGCGGCCAATTTCTCAATTCCTGCACGGAAATCATCGGCGACCCGTTGTTGGAGAGTGCCTATGTCTCGAAGCTGCCGGAAGATACTGACCGCTTTGGCCAAAGCTTGCTGACGGCGGCGTCGCAATTTGCCCTGTCTCACGGAATAGATTCCAGCAAGGTTCAGCTTGCGGAAGACCCTGACGCTATTGAATTTCGGCTGGACGTTGTTTTTAGCGCAGGCCGGTGGTGCCGTTTTTGGGCAGAGAGAGGGCACTGGTTGGAGGCATACTGGTGATGGGTTTGGGCAGTAATCGCCTAACATTGTTCACGCGGTGCGACAAAGCCGCGCGCCGCCGCTTATCTCGGGCACCCGGTTTCTCAAAGGTATCGTATCGTGCTTGACCCTGATGACCCGCGTTGATTTGACCTGCAGCGCCAATGAACATATACACATCTTGTGAAAGCGTCACGGCCGGGGATGATATTGACGCGCCCCATTCTCACACCTTCTCCTTTTCGGAGAAGGTTTCGCTTAAGGAAGCTCTGGCTGAAATCAAGCGCTGCTATCTACCCGCTATTGCGGGTGGTTGCGCTACTTGGACAGTAACGTCTAACCGCCCCGTTGCTGTTATCGCGCAGCAGTGGGCAGAACCAGAAATACTGATTCACTTGCCCGAAGAACTGAACGCGCTTGATGTTCGAAATGGTGTTTTGCGCTTGCACTTCAATTATCATGGGCAACTCGACCCGCAAATGGTCGTTAAAATCTTCCGGGGATTTAGGCTCCATGCAACCTGAGCGCTCGGCCTCGCGGTCGCGCCGTTCTGGCAAGCGGAAGTAGTGCTATTCTTTACGGATCGCGCGGTCGGTTGGGCTTGCGCCTGGTCTCGGCAAGCGCCCCTGCGCCTTGCCCAACCCCGCGCGAGGCGCCCAGAGTTTATGGCGTGCGATGCCGAATCACATAAATGTTCGTTTGCTTTCAACACTTATGGCTAGACACTGGAAAGAGAAGCTGGACCCAGGCAAACACCGCGACTTTATGCGTGGCCATCAGGATGCGGGCGGTATGCCCATCGCTGCGCCTCGGGATAATCTTTTGGACGTATGGGTTTACTTTGTTGAAGTAGCGGGCTTCACGTTTGAATTCACCTCGGTTGACCAGATTTGCGAAGCGCTGCGCTACTTCGAAGAAAGAGTCCACCCGAGCACCAAGGGATACAATGATGGCCTTGAGCACTATTGGCAGCCGTGGTATTGCCGGCTTCCCCCTGGAATCAGGGCAGAGACCAAACGCAGGAGAGTCGTCAAAGCGCTCAAATCAGCTTTAGCGGAATATGCGCCCAAGACCTGATGCCCTTATAGTTGTATTCGGCTCCGGCAAGTGAAGACGGCGCTTGTTCGATTTCGCCAAGCATTCCAGCAACAAGACCTCGCGCGCCGGACATAAGGGAAGATAGCCATGGAAAAAGATACGGTCATCGCACTTAGCAAGACAAAACTCCTGCTACTGATAGCAGGCGCTTGCGGCTTTGTAGCTCTGGGTTGCTGGATGGTGTCGATGGACGCCGATAAAATAGTCCCTATTGCCAGCACGCCGGGTGTTTTTTTCAAAAAAGCAATACCCGTGATCGGTATCGTCAGCATCGTTTTCTTTGGAGCCTGTGCTCTATTTGCTCTTAAAAAGTTCGCCGATAAAAAACCGGGGATGATCTTAAGTCCGTCCGGTATGCTCGACAACTCAAATGGTGTATCAGCGGACTTCATTCCGTGGTCGGAGATTACAGGATTTAGCGTTTGGGAATTCCAGAGGCAAAAAATACTTGTGGTCAACGTCGTGGATCCGCAGAAGTGGATCAACATGGGCGGGCCCATCTGGAGAAAGCTCAAATACATTAACTTCAAGCTGGCTGGCAGCCCCATCACCATTTCATCTAATTTGCTGAAGGTTAATTTCGCTGAGTTGCTGTTTCTCTGCAATGCGTATCTTGCGAAGTATGGGAAGCATCGAGCGTCGCATTCGACACGGCCGTACTAAAGCGCGCCAACCCATCCAGACGTTAGGCATTCCAGTGGTCGCTTTCCTATCATGAAACCATATTATTTTGTCTTTGGGCTGGCCGTATTTATTTTTGCCATGATTTTTGCCATTCCCAAAATTATCCGTATCTTGTCCGGCGACCATAAATCCGCATTGTTGCGGGCAATCCTTGAGGCCATGATTATTTTCATGGTTCTTTTCCCTTTTGTTCACGTGTATGCAATCTCGGTGGCGATCTTGTTTTTCATACTTCGCATTGAATTTCTTGAAAAGAAACAAAAAGCGGAAGCTCAAGCTGAAAGTGAAATGACAGACCCTGACTCCAAGAACAAAAATCAAAAGGAACACGACGCCTGACATTGCGTTCAGTCCTTCCAGGCGTTTTGTTGCGTCGTCTGTTTTACCTTTTCTCTGGACTTCACCTGCGGGCGCTGTGCGGGTTTCAGCCACTTGGCCGTTACTCCTGGTAAAGTCCGGCGCCATTGGCCGGCAAGTTACTTCACGCATCGGCTTACAATACGCTCTGTTCATCGTTTTGCGCTAACATTGTGCTTAAGCGGGTACTGGCGGAAAGCTGTGTGCCGCTGCTTATTTTGGGTGTCAGACTGCGACTTGAACTCTCTGGATACAATCATGAGTCTAGGACCAGAAACGAACAATCGCTACGCGCTTGGGCGTCGGTTAGCGTAACCGTTAGACATATCAAACAGGAACCACATGGAACTCGTTGAAGAAATTCGTCAGTCTTGGGGTTGGGCTGGTATTGAGCCTGCTGAGGTCATCGGAGAAAATGATTTCGGTAACCTCATCATCAAAGACAAAAGCGGAAAATATTGGCGGCTATGTCCGGAAGATTGCTACTGCGAGGTCATTGCTGAGAATCGTGCAGAACTTGACGCAGTTTCAAGAAATCAAGAATTCCTCGAAGATTGGTATATGGCCAATCTTGTTTCTCTCGCAAACGCGCAATGCGGGCCTTTGAGCGAAGGGAGAAAATATTGCTTAAAAATCCCCGGCATTTTAGGCGGCGAGTATGGCGGAGACAATCTTGCTACTGCGCCGCTCGTTGAGCTTGTGCGTTTTTCTGGTGATATTGCGCGCCAAACCCAAGGGCTTCCCGATGGTTCGCAAGTAAATCTCCGGGTAGTTGGGTAAGGTGGGCCTAACATCGTGTTCAACCCGGACGGCTTCGCCACCGGTTAACTTGGGCGTTAGGAAAGCACGGCTTCCGCGTCAGCAAAGCCTAACCACCGCATTCATGCTCAAGCACATGCTCATACCGTTTTCATCCTCTTGCCTTGCTTCTGCTCAATGTTCTGCTTCGCAGTTACATCGCGCGCAGGTGGGTGCAAGTGGTATGCTTTGCGGATCGCGCGCTTGGTTGAGCGGGAGTCTGGCTTCACCGGGCAGTCCTAACAAGCGGCTCAACTCCGCGTGTTTCGCGCACTGGACGCCCAATCGCTTCGCGCTTGGGTGCCGATTAGCATAAACGTTAGGGGGCGCAGACTTTCTCAGGACAGTCTACCCATGCGTAGTTAGGAAACGGATGGTTTGGTCAATGGAAACCTTTGACTGGCAAACTGAGCTTCGTAGCTGGTGTCAAAAGCAGCGAGGCGATGTACGTGCATTCACCGAAAACGTCGTTTTGTTCTTCCGGAAATCATTCGAGAACACCCGTTGCCCCCATGACAAAGCGTGGTTTGGCATCCACAAATCTCGCGCTAGTTTGATGGTTGGGAACCTCTGGCTGTCCTCGGTCAGGACTTCCGGGGAAATAGGCCTAATGCTAAACCAGTACATGCCGGATATTGAAGCTCTGTATAAGCAAGTGATATTCAACTCATCCCATGATAAAGAAAACTATCCACTTATTTATGCTGAGGCAAAATCGCCCCGCGTAATCCCTGAACTGCTCGCTTCTGCCTCGCTCTGGGAGTCGTTCCGATCTGTGACGCAACGAGTACTTACGCCATCTGGCAGTTGGCAAGCGGACGGGTACGTGAGAAGAAATGAAGACAATGGAAAGCGGCGGTTAAGCGAATTCTGGTTACCATCGCCAGAAAAATTTTATGATGACGTTAAGTCAGATATCGAGAATATTTGGAACGATCCGAATATTAGACAAACAGAGAAGACCGAGCTGGTTAATGCTCGCATTGGTCAAGGCATATTTCGACAAAAACTCCTTCGCTACTGGAAAGACTGCTGTGCAGTTACCGGTTACAAGAATCCAGACATGTTAATTGCCTCCCATATCAAGCCTTGGAGCGCATCCTCCAACGCTGAAAGGCTTGATCCGTTCAATGGTCTGTTGCTGACCCCGAATCTAGATCGAGCATTTGATAAAGGCTTTATCACCTTCGACGAAGATGGCGTGCTGGCTGTGTCACCTCTACTAACTGAACCAGAAACACTTGGTATTGTGCGTGGGATGCGTGTTGTGCTTCAACCGCAGCATCGACCGTTCATGGCGTATCACCGAGAGCATGTCTACCTCATGAAATGACGCCTTGCTCGATCACCGCATCCAGTCACGCCCCGGTGAGCGAAGGCGATATACTCAGCCACCTCTTCTCTACCGCTCGCGCGTTCTGTTGGCCTTGTTGTCGGATTCGCCAAGCATCCTAACACTATGCTCAACCCCGCGCGCTTCGTGCGCTGGGCGTCCAATTGGGTGCCGGTTAGTGTGAACGTTAGGCTAAACTCAATCCATTGTTTCGTCCAAAGGAATAAAAAATGCTGAAAGGTAGTTGTTGTTGTGGTGCGGTGGCGTACGAAATACGCCAGCTTGATTCTCCAATCATCCATTGCTCTTGTCGCACCTGCCGTAAATCGCACGCCGCTGCATTCAATACAGGCGCCGGCGTAAAGCATGAGCATTTCCGTTGGGTTCGAGGCCAGGATCAACTGAAGGCGTTTGAGTCATCTCCCGGAAAATCGCGTTATTTTTGCTCAAACTGCGGCGCGCATCTCATTGCGCTGCGCACGGGGCACGATCAAGTTATCTTGCGCGTTACCACACTCGATGACGACCCGGAGCAAAAGCCCGCGCTTCAAATCTGGAAATCACATGAGGCTTCGTGGCTTGAGTATGGTTCACACATCCCTGCATACGCTGAATGGCAGCCGGGGCGCTTATAACCACCGCCTGATATTGCGTTCAACTCGGATTGTTTCGCCGCCGTATTTCACCCACCAGTCTTCTCACTCTTGATCCTCCTCCGCGCCGCTACCGCCGCTTTCCGCACTTGTTCCGGCGCGGTGCCGCCGGTGTGGTTGCGCGAGGCGACGGAGCCTTCGAGGGTCAGCACTTCGTAAACGTCTTCTTTTATCAGCGGCGAGAATTGTTGTAGCGCGTCGAGCGGCAAGGCTTCCAGTGTCACGTTGCGGGTTTCGGCTTCGCGCACGGCGCGGGCGACGACTTCGTGCGCGTCGCGGAACGGCAGGCCGCGTCGCACGAGGTAATCGGCGAGGTCGGTGGCGGTGGCGTAGCCTTCGAGCGCGGCGGCGCGCATTCGTTCGGGGACGGCGGTCAGGCCGTTGGCGATCAGGTCGATGACGATGGCCAGGGTGGCGGCCAGGGTGTCAACGGTGTCGAACAGCGGTTCTTTGTCTTCCTGATTGTCTTTGTTATAGGCGAGCGGCTGGCTTTTCATCAGGGTGATCAGCCCCATCAGATGTCCGACGACGCGCCCGGTTTTACCGCGCACGAGTTCGGGGACATCCGGATTTTTTTTCTGCGGCATGATGGAGCTGCCGGTGCAGAAGCGGTCGGCGATCTGGACGAAGCCGAAGCGCGGCGAGGACCAGAGCACGAGTTCTTCGGACAGGCGCGACAGGTGCATCATGATGAGCGCCGCCGCTGCCGAAAATTCGATGGCGAAATCGCGGTCGGAAACGGCGTCGAGCGAGTTGGGGCAGACGGCTTCGAAGCCGAGCAATCGGGCGGCGTATTCGCGGTCGATCGGATAGCCGGTACCGGCGAGCGCGGCGGCGCCCAGCGGCATCCGGTTGACGCGACGGCGGGCATCGCGCAGCCGTTCGGCATCGCGGGCGAACATCGCTTCGTAGGCCATCAGATGGTGGCCGAAAGTGACCGGCTGGGCGACTTGCAAATGGGTGAAGCCGGGCATGACGGTATTGGCGTGTTTCTCGGCTTGGTCGATGAAGGCTTCGCGCAAGGCTTGCAACTGGCCGTGCAGGCGGTCGATGGCGTCGCGCAGCCAGAGCCGGATGTCAGTGGCGATTTGATCGTTGCGCGAGCGGCCGGTGTGCAGCCGTTTGCCGGCGTCGCCGACCAGCGCGGTCAGGCGTTTTTCGATGTTGAGATGGACATCTTCGAGATCGACCGACCACACAAACGCGCCACGTGCGATTTCATCGCGGATCTGCGCCAGCCCGCGCTCGATGTCGCACAGATCGGCGTCGGTCAGCACGCCGACGTGCGTCAGCATTCGGGCGTGTGCGAGCGAACCGTCGATGTCGGCGAACGCCAGCCGCTGGTCAAAATCGACCGACGCGGTGTAAATTTTGACTTGCTCGGAGACTGGCTCGGAAAAACGACCCGACCAGAATTCTGCTGTTTGGGAGGGCGACGTTTGAGGCTTGGTAGATGACATGATGGGTTGGTGCACAAGATAAAACGTTATTATCGGGGAAATTCGGGAGAAAGGCTCGGGAGGTGCGGGTTTGGTTAACCTTGTTCCCAAGGGTTGATCAGTTTCACACCGCGGCCTTCAAAATCCCTTGTGTTTCGGGTGACGACGGTAGCTCCATGCAGCAGAGCCGCGCCTGCGACGAGCGCATCCCGGTAGTTGTCAGGATTTGCCCAAGGTAACACGGCTGCGCGCAGGGCGACTGCCGAATCGACGCTCAGGATGCGACCCGTATAAGCTGGCAATACACGGTGTTCCAGCCAGGTCAAAAAAATCCTGGCTTGTATGCTGTCGCCGCGCTGCTCGAGTTTGTGGATGCCTCTCCGGATTTCCAGCACCGACACGACGCTGATATAAAGCGTCTCAACGTCTTGGGCATTTGTCCATGCCTTCACGCGCGCGTTCATTTGCGTTGGAGCTTTGCGCAGTTCCGAGAGAACATTGGTGTCCAGCAGGTACATCACACTCCCAATTCTCTCTCGCCGATCTGGATCGGCTCAATCTCGAACTCTGCCGCTTCAGGCATTGAAAGCAGTTCCACCATGCTTTTTTTGGGCCCGGACATGCGTCGGTAGTCCTCAATGCTCAGCAGGGCAAAAGCGGGTTGGCCGCGATCTGTGATGAATACCGGGCCTGCGGCTGCAAGACGCTTGGCTGCGCTGACGTTGTGGACGAACTCCCGGCTTGTCAGGGTGTGTGTATTTCCCATGACGCTTCCTTTCAGTCGCTTTTTATAAAAAATGTTAGCTACGTTTAAACATTGTGTCAAGGAGAACTGCAAACGAGTCACTGAGAGGTGAGAAGGTCTGGGCTGGGGAGATGACATAATGGTTGATGCACAAGACAAAACGCGCATCGTGGAAATTCGAGGAAAGGGCTGCGGGAGGTATTTCCCGGACAGATAAGAACGAAGTTGGCGGCGCAGTTACAAGCGGGGCGGGGGGTTTGCCGCTACAATGCCCCTCCCAATAACTGCGAGGGAGACTCCCATGCAACGAATGATGCTCAAATCCAAGCTCCATCGGGTGACCGCGACCCATTCCGAGTTGCATTATGAAGGCTCCTGCGCGATTGATGAGAACCTGCTGGAGGCTGCTGACATCAGGGAGTACGAGCAGATTGACGTCTGGAACATCCATAACGGTGAGCGTTTCACAACGTATGTCATCCGCGCTGAGCGCGGCTCGGGAATGATTTCGGTCAACGGTTCCGCCGCGCGTAAAGCAGCGCCGGGCGATCTGTTGATTATCGCCAGCTTCGCATCCATGAGTGACGACGAAGCGGTGCGCTACACGCCAAAACTGGTTTATGTGAACGCGCAAAATCGTATTGTTCGTGCCGGGAACAAGATTCCGGTTCAGAGAGCATAGATTCCGGTTCAGAGAGCAAGCCTGGGCAAGCGAAAGAAGTATGAACTACCAGGGGTCAATTGCAAGAAACGCGCTAATGGCGGCAAGAAGCTGGGATTACACTGTGCTGCCTCTCAAAGAGGATGTTTACAAAATATAATCCGACAGCGCTTGATCGCGGACGATACCATTCAATGTTGTGTTGACGAACGTTGCATCAATGGCGATTTCCTTGCCTTGCCATCGGGTCGCATGGAACGATATTTCTTCAAGCAGCCGCTCCATCACTGTGTAGAGGCGGCGCGCGCCGATGTTTTCCTGACGTTCGTTGACTTCAAACGCGATTTCGGCGAGCCGCTTGACGCCGTCGGCGGTAAAAATGAGTTTGACGTTTTCGGTTTCCAGCAGCGCTTCGTATTGCCGTGTCAAACAAGCGTCGGTCGCCGTCAAAATCTGCTCGAAGTCGGCAACTGACAGCGACGCCAACTCAACACGAATCGGGAAACGCCCCTGCAATTCGGGAATGAGATCCGACGGTTTTGACAGGTGAAACGCGCCGGAAGCGATGAACAGAATGTGATCGGTGCGGATCATGCCGTATTTGGTGGAAACAGTGGTTCCTTCCACCAGCGGCAGCAAATCGCGTTGCACGCCCTGCCGGGAAACATCGGGGCCGTGCGTTTCCGAGCGCGCGGCGATTTTGTCGATCTCGTCGATGAACACGATGCCGTTTTGCTCGACAGCAGCCAGCGCCTGCGATTTCAACTCGTCTTCATTGAGCAGCTTGGCGGCTTCTTCGTCGGTCAACATCTTGAGCGCGTTGGCGACTTTCATTTTCTTCGTGGTGCGACGGCCGCTGCCGACGTTCTGAAACATGCCTTGCAATTGCGACGCCAACTCTTCCATACCGGGCGGCGCCATGATTTCCATGTTGGGCGACAACGATGAANCTTCGATTTCGACATCCTTGTCGTCGAGCGAGCCTTCTCGCAGCATTTTGCGAAACCGCTGGCGGGTGTGCGTGTCGGCGGGTTGCGCGTCGTGATGATTCGCCTCGCGCGGCGGCGGCAACAGCACATCGAGCAAGCGCTCTTCGGCGGCGTCCATCGCCCGATCGCGCACTTTGCGCGTTTCGATTTCGCGCGTCTGCTTGATCGCGGTTTCGGCCAGGTCGCGGATGATTGAGTCGACATCGCGGCCGACGTAACCAACCTCAGTAAATTTGGTGGCCTCGACTTTGATGAACGGCGCTTGCGCAAGCCGGGCAAGGCGACGGGCGATTTCGGTTTTACCGACGCCGGTCGGGCCGATCATCAGGATGTTCTTGGGAGTGATCTCGTGACGCAACGGTTCGGCGACTTGCTGCCGCCGCCAGCGATTGCGCAAGGCGATGGCAACGGCGCGCTTGGCGTCGTTCTGGCCGATCACATGTTTATCGAGTTCGTGAACGATTTCTTCGGGGGTCATTGACATGGCGGTATCAGAGATCAGGTATCAGAGGTCAGAGGTCAGAGATCAGAAGTCAGTTGTATCCATTCCTCTCTCCCCTCGCGGGAGAGGGGCTGGGGGAGAGGGGGCGACCATCATATCAGAAAGTTTTTATCGGCACGCCGACTTGCTTTGCTGCTGCGACCAGTTTTTTGTCGAGCGTCGCAATGGGCAAATCAAGCCTTACAGCCAACGCCAGATAGCAAATGCCCATAACAAATGAGCGACCCATCATCTCCTGCCTTCTTTGATGAGTTCTTTCACATTGACTCCTTTAAAAGTAGCGGCAAATTTTTTACGCGAAGCTCCGATGGCCGCGATGGTTTTATGGACATTGGTCACGGGATTTTCGGCAGGACTGATGGTGACGATAGGAACGCCGTGCCTTGTGATGGTAAAAAAATTTCCCTCACAAACGCGATCTAAAATAGCCGCCAGTTTCGTTTTGGCCTCACGCTCCGGCAGTTTGCTTTGCAAGGCTCCTTTCTGGTCTGGTTAAGACCAATATAAGACCAGTATTCGCGCAGCATCGAGCGTTCTCCCTCCATGCCTTCATGTGGGATGGTTTTTCTGTGCCTTGCCTCTTTCTCCCACAAGGAAGAGGGTAGGGGAGAGGGTGTTCTTTGCGGAGAATTGTTTTTGCTGGGATTCGCTTCACCATCGCCTACACCCCCATCCCAGCCTTCCCCCGCTTGCAGGGGGAAGGAGCTTCAAACCCCGCCAGCCTTTGGCGGGCATCTCTGCAAACCTCCGTCGGCTTCGCCGATACCCGTTTTGGAAAGAGGGCTTTTCTTCGCGCCTTCGCGAGAGGCTGGCTTGTTGCGGTTCCTGTCATGTTTCGCGCGAGCCTGAAGGCCGCTAATGACAATATTCTGATTACGGGTCTCTGATTTCTGATTCCTGACCTCTGACTTCTGACCCCTGCATTGACACAAATTCGGAAGCTGGTTAAAATCCCAAGTCTTTTAGGAAAGACGCGGCGCCCGACAGGTCTTTGGCGCGCCCGCGGCTTTGGAAGGTGCCGGGCGGGCGCTGCACAGGGATGTGAGCGGCGGGCCGGCAGAAGAGCGACAAAGAGCGATGCGGCAGCCTGGAGCGAATCCGGTTGTCCACTCAGGAAAATTCAGAATGCCAACTATTAATCAGCTCGTACGCAAGGGCCGGACGCCCGAAGTGTACAAAAGCAAGGTGCCTGCGCTTGGACAGTGTCCGCAAAAGCGAGGGGTCTGTACCCGCGTCTATACGACGACGCCGAAAAAGCCGAACTCCGCGTTGCGGAAGGTGGCGAAGGTGCGCTTGACCAACGGTTTTGAGGTGATCAGCTACATCGGCGGCGAGGGCCACAACCTTCAGGAGCACTCGGTGGTGCTGCTGCGCGGCGGTCGGGTCAAGGATTTGCCGGGTGTGCGCTACCACATGGTGCGCGGCGCGCTTGATACGGCAGGCGTCAAAGACCGTAAGCAGTCGCGTTCCAAGTACGGCGCAAAGCGGCCGAAGAAAGACTGATCGCACGAATAACCATCCGAGGACGATATGCCCCGACGTAGAGAAGTTCCCAAACGCGAGATTCTCGCTGATCCCAAATTCGCGAGTGTCGAAGTCGCCAAGTTCGTCAATGTATTGATGACCAGCGGCAAGAAATCCGTGGCCGAGCGCATTATTTATGGCGCGTTCGCCAATATCAGCGACAAATCCGGCAAAGATCCGCTGGAAGTATTTACCGCGGCGCTGGCCAACGCCAAGCCGATGGTGGAAGTCAAGAGCCGTCGTGTCGGCGGCGCCAACTTTCAGGTGCCGGTCGAAGTGCGTCCCACCCGCCGGTCGGCGCTGGCGATGCGCTGGTTGCGCGAAGCCGCCCGTAAGCGCGGCGAAAAGTCCATGGACGCGCGGCTTGCCGGCGAACTGCTGGATGCTTCCGAAAATCGCGGTGGTGCGGTGAAAAAGCGTGAAGAAGTTCACCGGATGGCCGAAGCAAACAAGGCATTCTCCCATTTCCGTTTCTAATTTTTAACTTGCGCGACAGCGTAAGCCTTCGCGGCTGCGCTTTATGACAACATCGCGTGTTTTTGATATAAGACTACCGTGGCACGAACGACACCTATTGAGCGTTATCGCAACATCGGCATCAGCGCGCATATTGATGCGGGCAAGACGACGACGACTGAACGCATTCTTTTCTATACAGGCGTTTCGCACAAAATGGGCGAAGTGCACGATGGTGCTGCGACCACTGACTGGATGGAGCAGGAGCGCGAGCGCGGCATTACCATCACCTCAGCAGCGGTCACTTGTTTTTGGAAAGGGATGGGAAAAAATTTCCCGGAGCACCGGATCAATGTTATTGATACGCCCGGACACGTTGACTTCACTGTTGAAGTCGAGCGGTCGATGCGTGTGCTCGACGGCGCTTGTATGGTGTATTGCGCAGTGGGCGGCGTACAGCCGCAGTCGGAAACCGTGTGGCGGCAGGCCAATAAATACGGGGTGCCGCGTCTGGCGTTCGTCAACAAGATGGATCGCACTGGCGCCAACTTCTTCAAGGTTTACGAGCAGATGCGCACGCGCCTGCGCGCCAACCCGGTGCCGATCGTGATTCCGATCGGAGCGGAAGATAATTTCAAGGGTGTAGTCGATCTCGTCAAGATGAAAGCGATCATCTGGGATGAAGCCAGCCAGGGCATGAAGTTCGACTATGTAGACATCCCGGCGGAGCTCGCCGCGCAGGCCAAGGAGTGGCGCGAGAAGATGGTAGAGGCGGCGGCCGAAGCCAACGAAGAGCTGATGAATAAATATCTCGAAGGTGGCGAATTGACCAACGACGAGATCATCAAGGGATTGCGCGAACGGACGATCGCCTGTGAAATTCATCCGATGATGTGCGGAACGGCGTTCAAGAACAAAGGTGTGCAGCGAATGCTGGACGCCGTGATCGAATTTTTGCCGGCGCCGTGCGATATTCCGCCGGTCAGAGGCCTGAAAGACAACGGCGACGAAGATTCGCGTAAAGCCGATGATAAAGAACCGTTCGCGGCGTTGGCGTTCAAGATCATGACCGACCCGTACGTCGGGCAGTTGACCTTTATTCGTGTCTATTCGGGAACGCTGAACTCTGGCGACACCATCATCAACAGCGTAAAAGGTCGCAAAGAGCGGATTGGTCGACTGTTGCAGATGCACGCCGACGACCGTCAGGAAATCAAGGAAGTGCGCGCCGGCGACATCGCTGCCGTGGTCGGTCTGAAAGATGTGACGACCGGCGAGACGCTTTCCGATGTCAATAAACAAATCATTCTGGAAAAAATGGAGTTTCCGGAGCCGGTGATTCACGTTGCCGTCGAGCCGAAAACCAAAGCCGACCAGGAAAAAATGGGGCTGGCGCTCAACCGGTTGGCACAGGAAGATCCGTCATTCCGTGTTCGCACTGATGAAGAATCGGGCGAGACCATCATCTCCGGCATGGGTGAATTGCACCTCGAAATCATCGTTGACCGGATGAAACGCGAATTTTCGGTTGATGCCAATGTTGGTGCGCCGCAGGTGGCGTACCGCGAAACCATTCGCAAGCCGTCAGGCGACACCGAAGGAAAATTCGTCAAACAGTCCGGCGGCCGCGGTCAATACGGCCACGTCTGGCTTCGCGTCGAGCCGAACGAAGCGGGTAAGGGCTTTGAGTTCATTGATGAAATCAAAGGCGGCGCGGTCCCGCGCGAATACATTCCTGCCGTACAGCGCGGCCTTGTCGAAACGCTGCCGGCTGGTGTGTTGGCCGGTTTCCCGGTGGTTGATGTCAAAGTGACATTGTTCGACGGCTCGTACCACGATGTTGACTCGAACGAAAACGCCTTCCGGATGGCCGCGTCAATGGGCTTCAAGGACGCGATGCGCAAAGCCAGCCCGGTGCTGCTGGAGCCAATGATGGCAGTGGAAATTGAAACGCCTGAAGAAAAAATGGGTGACGTGATGGGGGATCTGTCGTCGCGGCGCGGCATCATTCAGGGAATGGAAGATATGGTCGGCGGTGGTAAAGCGGTTCGTGCCGAAGTGCCGTTGGCTGAAATGTTCGGTTATGCGACGACGCTGCGGTCGTTGACACAGGGCCGGGCGACGTACACGATGGAATTCAAGCACTATACAGAGGCGCCGAAGCAAGTAGCGGAAGCGGTTATCAACAAGAAGTAATGGACGAAAGATCAGGAGACGATCATGGCCAAGGGCAAATTTGAGCGGACGAAGCCGCACGTGAACGTAGGGACGATAGGACACGTTGACCACGGGAAGACGACGCTGACGGCGGCGATCACGACCGTGCTGTCGAAACAATTTGGTGGCGAAGCGAAAGGTTACGACCAGATCGA
>WQUA01000052.1 GCA_009786025.1 Pseudomonadota bacterium
GCTCCCCAGGAGCTATTATGCATTTTCCGCACTTTATGGCTACAAATGCATGCAGAACTTCGGCGTGCAGCTATCAATTCTATAGTAAGCGAAGAAACCGGAGAAAGCCACATCTTCACCAGCCACGGCGCAACGCGCGCCTGAACAACAACCCCCTAGCCATCTACGAGTGGGTCAAAAACAACATCGAATGGCAACCGACCTGGGGCGGCCAGCAAACGGCGGACATGACGCTGGACGTCAAGCGCGGCAACGCGATGGACCTTGCCACGTTGACCATCGCCCTGCTGCGCGCCGCGGGCATCCCGGCAAGATACGCCTACGGCACCGTGGACGTGCCCGCCGACCAATTTTTGAACATGGCCGGCAACTTCACCAACCTCGATGCCGCGTGGGACTTTGCCTCCGCCGGCGGCATCCCCATCACCGGCATCACCAGTGGCGGCAAAATCACCAAGCTGCGCATGGAACACGTGTGGGTCGAAGTAGCCGTGCCCTACACCCCCGGCAGAGGCGCCAAACCCGTATCCGCCAACAACCCGATCGATGCCTGGATACTCATCGACCCCAGCTACAAGCTCTACAACTACCTCAGCGGCCTAGACGTAGCCGCCATCGCCAACATCGATGGCCAGCAACTGGCCACCAGCTTTACCAACAGCGGCACCGTCAACGAACAAGAAGACTGGGTGCAGGGCTTGAACAGCGACATCATCGCCAACGCCCAGAATCAAGCCCAACAGAAACTCAAAGACCACATCAATGGCATGACCAACCCCACCGTGGGCGACGTCATCGGTGGGCGAACCATCAAGCAACAAACCTTCCCCTACCTGGCCGGCACACTGCCGTATCCGGGATCAGTCAGAGGCAACACCTACGCCCAACTGCCGGCCAGCTTGCAAACAAAAGTCACGCTGGGCTTGGGCTGGGACAAATACGACCAGAGCTACCAGCAAAGCAAAACGCTGCCGCTGTACCAGTTGAACCAGCGCAGCATCACGATCAGCTTCAGGGCCACGGACGAAAACGCGATTGCGTCGCTCATTCCGCCAAACATCACCGACCCGAGCCAGTTGCCGAGCTTCCTGCCATCGAGCATCTATGTCATCCCTGAAATCAAGCGTGACAATGAAGTGCTGCTATCAGCAGGATCAATGGCGCTGGGCGAAGAAATCGGAGCAGGCTACAGCTTCCAGACGCCGACGCAGAGCTACCTTGACAGGACGGATAGCGTCATTGCGGGCAGCTATCTGGCGTTGGGGATTGTGGGGAGTAATCCGTCGCAAAAGACGTTTGACAGTCTGAAAGCCAGCCTGACGCAGACGAAGCAGATACTGGAGACTGGAACGGATGCGCAAAAGAAGGCGCTGACGCGAGAAAAATTGCTTGGCGATATGTATGTCATGGGAGTACAAGGGTATTACGCGCAATATATTTCACAAAGTAAGATGACAAGTTTGAAATCTTCAGCCTTGCATCAACCTGTTCCAATGGCCGGCACGTTTGGCTATGAGCCCTACCAGCGAACTCTATTTGGGTTGAATCGTGGTATTGAGGAGCACGGGCTATACATGAACGTGCGAACAGTCCAAGTCATCAAAGACAGAAATGGAAATAATGACAATGTTAAACAACTGATGCTCCAAGTCGGGATGTTGGGTTCTGCACTTGAAAACGGCGTACCGGAGCAGATGTTTACTGATCCTAACACTGGAATTAGGCCCGAAGGGTTCTCAACAGCAAAAGCATTGTCGATGGCCATGCAGCAAGGGCAAAGGGTCTATACCATCACGCAACAGAATCGGGCGGCCGCATTGCCAGCGCTGCACTTGGACAGCTTGGCAGCAAGCGAGATAAGTGATGCTTTGGCGTCAGGAAAAGAGGTGACGACGCATACAGACCAATTAACGGTTCCAGGGTTCAGGGGAAGTGGCTATGCGATTACAGATGCTATAACAGGAGATGGTATATATAAAATTAGTGGCGGGAAGAATGGTGGCTATATGGGAATAGCCGTCGGATCTCTGGCAGCAAGTCTTATTGCAAATATTGTAGTAAATGGCATGAGTGCTGTTGCTATTTCTGCTGTATTTGAGGATGCTCTTTTGGTTGTGCTTGCTGGCTCCGCAGGATTTCTGGCTGGCTTAATGATACGAGATGCAATACAAGGAATTAAGGGGCCTGTGAATACGCTAAACTGTTTCTTGGCAGGTGTCGTATTTGGCTTCACTGCGACTTTAGGTGTTGAATCTGCATTCATACCGCAATTGGGCACGCTTGGAAAAGTGCTCGCTATTCTCGGAATTCCAATTACCATTGGCTCATGGTATCTTGTGAATCCTCGTGACTGTGGAATTGGTCCATGAATAAATTCGGATATTTTTTATCCGCTGTATGCGGGCTTTTGTTCTTATTTTTTGTATTTTATTGGTTGGCAGAATTCCGTCTAGAAATAGCTTTTTTGTGTGCCATAGGTGCGTACCATCTAATAACTTTTAATCGAGCATCGTTATTTCTAGAGAGAAAAGATATAAATAGCAGCAACAATAGATGGCTTGTATTCAAGTTAATATTTTTATTTTTCTCGTACGGATTATATGTTTTTATGTTGTGGCTCATAAAACAAAATTTTAAATGACGATTCGCATTGCGAACTAACCCGTAAGGGCCATAGGTTGGGGTCCGGGCCATTGCGGTTTTCATAACCCGTAAGCTGGAATAAATTGCAACCCGTAGGCTGGGATGCCAATCCCAGCTTCTTTCTACTTGGCAGCAAGCGTAGCCTGGACAAGCGAAGCGCCGTCCGGGAACAAAACCTTCCGACGCGAAGCGCCCCCGGCGTCATTGCGAGCGAAGCGAAACAATCCAGAAACTGGAACAACTTTGTTCAATGCAACGGTGAAAGCGGAAATCTGCAACGGGTCGCGCCAACATCCAATGCGCCCTCTCCCCCGGCCCTTCTCCCGCAAGTGGGCGAGGGGAGACAAGCGCGCCGCCGACATTCGCGCCAGATACGCCTACGGTTCCGTTGACATTCCCGCCGACCGATTCATGAACATGGCCGGAGACTTTGCCGACATCGACGCCGCCTGGGACTTTGCGTCGGCCGGTGGCATCCCGATCACCGGCATCATCAGCGGCGGGCAAGTAAGCAAAATGAGAATGTGAAAACGGAAAGCTGCAACTGGCTTCGCCAACGTCGGGCGCTCCTTTCCCCTGGCGCCCCCATCCCAGCCTTCCCCCCGCACGCGGGGGAAGGAGGCAAAACAGCCGAACCCGGGCAGCAGTGAGGCGGCCTTCCCCCCGCACGCGGGGGAAGGAGGACCTCAAAACCACGGAAGAAGCGCCGAAGGAAGCCTTCCCTCCGCACGCGGGGGAAGGAGCCTCACCCCACGCTTTCGGTGGGCACTCCCTTTCAAAAGGGACTTTCTTTGCGATGCTCGCTGGGCGGAAACTGGGTTGTGATTTGCCCTAAAGGAAGGGGGCGGCTACAATTACTTTTTCTCTTGGGATTTCTTTCTGGTGTTTTCTGTTTCTTCCCCCGTATCCGACGAAGCGGTGTCGCTGACCGATGTGACGTTCGGTTATACGCTGTCGCGGCCGATTTTGTCCGGTATCTCGATGCGGATTCCGCGCGGCAAGGTCGTGGCGATCATGGGCGGTTCAGGTTGCGGCAAGACGACGATTCTGCGGTTGCTGGCGGGGCAGGTGAGGCCATCATCCGGGCGGGTTGTGATGAACGGCCAATCGGTGCCGGATCTGAATAAGGCGGGGCTTTACGCGCTGCGGCGGCGGCTGGGGTTTCTGTTTCAGTTCGGTGCGCTGTTTACTGATATGTCGGTGTTCGACAATGTGGCGTTTCCACTGCGTGAGCATACGGATTTGCCGGAGCCGCTGATCCGCGATCTGGTGCTGATGAAGCTCAACGCGGTTGGTTTGCGCGGGGCGGCACATCTGGAGACGAGTGAATTGTCGGGCGGGATGGCGCGGCGGGTGGCGCTGGCGCGGGCGATCGCGCTCGATCCGATGCTGATGATGTACGACGAGCCGTTCACCGGGCTTGATCCAATTTCGCTGGGGGNGGTGAGCCGGCTGATCCGGCGGCTGAACGACGCGCTTGGGATCACTTCGGTCGTGGTGACGCACGATATTTATCAGTCGCTCCATATCGTTGATTACATTTATTTTGTGGCGGCGGGCGGGATCGTCGCTGAAGGAACGCCGGAGGCGATACGCGCGTCCACCGATCCGTTCGTCAAACAGTTCGTCAACGGGGAGGACGACGGACCGGTGCCGCTGCACATGAAAGCGCCGCCGCTCGCCGAGGACTTTCTGGGAGCGGAGGGCTGAGATGGCCGACGGATTGCTCAGGCTGCTGGAGCGATTGGGGGCGGCGACGCGCAAGGCGGTGACGCGGCTAGGTTTTGCGTCACGCTTTTTCGTTGCGGTGTTGCGCCATACACCGGCGGCGTTTTTGCGCTTGCCGCTGACGTTGCGCGAGATTTATTTCGCCGGGGTGTTGTCGCTGGTGATCATTGTGCTGTCCGGACTGTTCGTCGGGATGGTGTTGGGTTTGCAGGGGTACGATATTCTGAATCGTTACGGTTCCAGCGAGGCGCTCGGCACGATGGTGACGTTGTCGCTGGTGCGCGAATTGGGGCCGGTGGTGGCGGCGTTGTTGTTCGCCGGTCGCGCCGGGAGTGCGGTGACCGCCGAAATCGGTCTGATGAAGACGACCGAGCAATTGCTGGCGATGGAGATGATGGCGGTCGATCCGCTGGCGCGGGTGGTGGCGCCGAAGTTTTGGGGCGGCATCATTTCGATGCCGTTTCTGGCGGCGCTGTTTTCCGCCGCCGGCGTCTTCGGCGGTTATCTGGTTGGCGTTCAGTTGATCGGGTTGGACAACGGCGCTTTCTGGAGCAATATGCAGGCGGCGGTCGATTTTCGAATCGACATTGTGAACGGTTTCATCAAGAGCCTGGTGTTTGGCATAATTGTGGTATGGATCGCCGTTTTTGAAGGGTATGATACCAAGCCGACCGCTGAAGGCGTTTCGGCGGCGACGACCCGGACGGTGGTGGAAGCGTCGCTGGCGGTGCTGGCGGCGGACTTTATTTTGACTGTTTTCATGTTTCGCGGAGTGTGAGCCTATGAACCGTACAGCCATTGATGTGTGGGTAGGCGTTTTCGTTGCGATCGGATTGGGCGCGATGGTGTTTTTGTCGCTGAAGGCGGGCAATCTGCTGACGACTTCAAATGCGCCGGGGTACCGGGTGGAGGCGGCGTTCGATAATATCGGCGGGCTGAAGACGCGGGCGCCGGTCAAAGCGGCGGGCGTGACCATCGGGAGAGTTGAGAGCATCACGCTCGATCCGGTGACGTATCAGGCGGTGGCGACGTTGCGCATCGACAAGCGCTATGAGTTCACCCGGGATACGATAGCGTCGATCCTGACCTCCGGATTGCTGGGGGAAGTGTATATCGGGCTGGATGTTGGCGGCGACGAAGAAATGCTGGCCGACGGTGGCCGGATCGGTAAAACGCAATCGGCCATCGTTCTGGAGAAACTGATCGGGCAGTTCATGCTGAATCAGGCCTCATCGCTGGCGGATGATAAAAAATGAAACACGTGATTTTGACCGTGTTTTTGCGATGTTTTGCGTTAACCGCGCTGGTGATGCTCGGCGGTTGCGCGACGACCGGCACCGCCGAGGGCGACGATCCGCTGGAACCGTTCAACCGGACGATGTACGCGATCCATGAGCCGCTGGAAAACTATGTGGCGAGGCCGGTGGTCGAGGTTTATGAGACGATCGTGCCGAAGGTCGGGCGCGACATCGTCGGTAATTTTTTCAGAAATATCGAGGACCTTTTCTCGGGCATTTCCGGGTTGCTGCAAGGCAAGTTCGATCAGGCTGGCGACGATCTCGGTCGGGTGGTGATCAATACGAGCTTCGGGCTGGGCGGCTTGATCGACTTTGCGTCGGACGCCAATATCCCGCGTGGCGGCCAGGATTTCGGACTATTACTGGCGCACTGGGGCGTCGGGCCACGACCGTATCTGTTTATCCCGTTGTTGGGGCCGATGACGGCGCGCGACGGCGTCGGCCTGGCGGTTCAATCCTACGCCTCGCCGATCAATCTGGCCGACCGTGAAAGCGTTGCGCTACGCAATTCGTTGTGGGGCGCGGGAGCGGTCAATACGATGGATGTCGGCGTTCGCGCTTCCAACGCATTGGGCAACCTCGGGCTGGATCGTTACACGTTCATTCGTGGCGCTTATCTACAGCGTCGCGCTTATTTGTCCGGCGATACGAAATTTGGTCGTATCGAGCTGGACGAAGATTACGACGACGGCTATTCGACGCCGTCTCCTGAAACCTCTCAAGACAAGAAAGACGCAACACCATGAACAGACGTTCTTTATTCACAGCCGCCCTGTCGCTGATCGCGGCGTTAATGGCTTTGCCGTTGATGGCGTCGGCGCAAACCACCGAGGCGCCGGACGTACAGGTCAAACGGGTGGCCGATGAAGTGTTGGCCATTGTTCGCTCTGATGCCAAAGTCCAGGCGGGCGATCCGGCGCGGGTACGCGAAGTGCTTGATGAAAAACTGTTGCCGCATTTCGACTTTCGCCGGATGGTGATGTTGACGATGGGCAGAAACTGGCGGCTGGCGACGGAGGAACAACAGAAAGAGCTGGTCGAACAGTTTCGCACGCTGCTGGTGCGCACTTATTCCGGCGCGCTCGCGCAATTCCGCGACGACACCATCAACGTCAAGCCGCTGCGGGCGGCGGCGGACGCCAAGGAAGTCACGGTGTACTCTGAAGTGATCCGACCGGGCGGGACGCCGGTGCCGGTTGATTACAGCCTGATACTGTCGTCGGACGGGAAATGGCGTTGCTACGATGTGATTGTCGGCGGTGTGTCGTTGGTGACCAATTATCGCGATGAGTTCAATCAGCAGGTCAAGACCGGTGGCGTCGAAGGCTTGTTGAAAGTGCTGGCCGCCAAGAATGGGGGCGCGAAGTCGTGACGGCCATCGTGACGGCGGCGAACGGATTTTATGTTGATGGTGCGTGCTGGCGTTGCCGGGGCGCGCTGACGGTTGACAACAGCGCCAGTGTGCTGAAGGAAAGCGAAAGCCTGCCGTTGCCGACTTCAGGCGTGATCGGTTTGTCCGAATTGAATGAGGCCGATTCGGCGGCGCTGGCGGTTTTTCTGTCGCTGATGCGGCGCGCCGGGCGCGAGGGAAAGACCTTGCGGTTTGAAGCGGCGCCCGAGGCGTTGTACACACTGGCGCATGTTTATGGCGTCGATTCGTTGCTGGCGTTGCGGGCGCCGGCCGAAACTTGAAATTTTTTACCAGGGTTATTTCCATTCATGGCCAGCGCCGTTGAGTTCCAGGCGGTCTCGCGTCGTTTCGGTGAATTGCAGGCGCTGGATGATATTTCGTTCAAAGTGGAGCCTGGCGAGTTCTTCGGACTTCTTGGCCCCAACGGCGCTGGCAAGACGACGTTGATTTCGGTTCTGGGCGGTTTGGTGCGACCGGACAGCGGTCGCGCGTTCGTAATGGGGCACGATGTAGCGGTTGATTATCTGAACAGCCGCCGCCAACTTGGTATGGTGCCGCAGGAAGTCGTGTTCGATCCGTTTCTGACGGTGCGCGAAACCTTGCGTTTTCAGGCGGGGTATTTCGGCTTATACCGCGTTGACGATTGGATCGACGAAATACTGCACTATCTTGGCTTGGGCGACAAGGCCGACAGCAACATGCGCACCTTGTCGGGAGGCATGAAACGCCGCGTGTTGGTCGGGCAGGCGCTGGTGCACAAGCCGCCGGTGATCGTGCTCGATGAGCCGACGGCCGGCGTTGATGTCGAGTTGCGTCACGCGTTGTGGGCGTTTATTTCCCGATTGAACAGGGAAGGTCATACGGTTTTACTGACGACACATTACCTTCAGGAAGCGGAAACTTTGTGCGACCGGATTGCAATGCTGAAATCGGGTCGGGTGGTGGCGCTCGAGCACAAACATCGGCTGTTAGCATCGTTCGAGATGATCGTGGTGCGGTTGACGGCAGAGCGGGTGCCCGATGCCTGGCAGGCGCGGATACGGCGCAGGGAAGGGCAGAGCACTCTTATCGAGTTGCAAGATTTCGAAGAACTGGAAACGCTGTTATCAGCATTGCGCGCTGACGGTATTGCGATCAAGGATTTACAGATAGAGCAAACCGATCTGGAACAGGTTTTCCTGCGCCTGACCGGCAGCGGTCAGAAACAGCCTCCGGCGGAAATCCGGGAGGAAGTTCATGGTGGGTGAGCGCATGGATTCCGGAACGGTAAGCGCCGGAGAGCCGCAACAAAAATCCTGGCGAAAGCCCTGGCACATGTTGTTTTACAAGGAAGTGCTGCGCTTCCGGCGTGTCAGCTTTCAGACGGTGGCGGCGCCGGTAATCATGGCGCTTTTGTATCTGCTGATTTTTTCGCATGTGCTGGAATCGCGGGTATCGGTGTTTGATGGCCGCGTGTCGTACACGGCGTTTCTGGTGCCCGGACTGATCATGATGTCAGTGCTGCAAAACGCTTTTGCGAACACATCGTCGTCACTGATTCAGTCGAAAATGGCCGGCAATATGATTTTCTTTCTATTAGCGCCGATCACGCCCTGGGGATTTTTTCTGGCGTATGTGCTGGCCGGGGTGCTGCGCGGAATCGTTGTTGGCCTCGGTGTCTGGCTGGCGGCGTTGTATTTCGTGCCGGATTTGTGGCGACCGGTAGCACCGATGTGGGTTATCACGTTCGGCTTTCTGGGCGGAGCGATTCTGGCGATGCTTGGTATGATCGCAGGACTGTGGTCGGAGAAGTTCGATCAACTGGCGACATTCCAGAATTTCATTATCATGCCGATGACTTTTTTGTCCGGCGTTTTTTATTCGGTGCGTTCACTGCCGGATTTTTGGTTTAAGGTATCGCACCTGAATCCGTTCTTTTACATGATTGACGGATTCCGCTACGGCTTTTTCGGCGTGTCGGACATTTCGCCCTGGCTGAATCTGGCGTTTGTCGGGACAGTATGTGTGATATTGATGTGGGGCGCTTGGGCGCTGATTGCGCGCGGGTGGAAGTTAAGAATTTAGGACGAGGTTGAAATGGGTTGTGCGAGAAACGCGGGAAATAAGGAAGCGAGGAGGGAAACGATGGAGGTAACACCGGAATCCATCCGTCAGTCGATTATGGCGGGACTGGAATGTAGTGATGTGCAAGTGCGCGGCGATGGTCGGCATTTCGAAGCGCTGATTGTGGCGGCGGCTTTTGAAGGTTTGTCGCGCGTCAAGCGTCATCAGTTGGTGTACAAGGCGCTTGGCAGCCGGATGGACGAGGAAGTTCATGCGTTGTCGATGACGGTGCTGACGCCTGCCGAATGGAAAGCGGCGCAGCGGGAAATTCGTGCACGACAAGCGCCAAAGTCATAATAAACAGATTGACCGCAGAGAAAAATGATGTGGCCAGCACTATAAGAGCTCTCAATGGATAAGTTACAAATCAGGGGCGGACAACCGCTTGAGGGGGAAGTTCGCATTTCTGGTGCGAAGAACGCGGCGTTACCCGAATTGTGCGCGGCGTTGTTGAGCACGACGCCGTTGGTGTTGCACAACCGGCCGCAACTGAACGATGTACGGACGATGGAAACGTTGTTGTCGCAAATGGGCGTGAAGGTTGCGTACCACGACGGCGGTGTCACGCTTGACGCGGCGACGATTGACTGGCCGCTGGCGCCGTATGAGTTGGTGAAGACGATGCGTGCGTCGATTCTGGCGCTGGGGCCGTTACTGGCGCGCTGCGGCGAAGCGCGGGTGTCGATGCCCGGCGGCTGCGCGATCGGTTTGCGACCGGTCGATCAACACATCAAAGGTTTGCGGGCGATGGGCGCGGTGATTGATCTGGAACACGGTTACATCGCTGCCCGTGCGCCGAAGCTCAGGGGCGCGCATTTCACGTTTGATGTAGTGTCGGTCACCGGCACCGAAAATTTATTGATGGCGGCGACGCTGGCCGACGGCGTGACGGTGCTGGATAACGCTGCCCGCGAGCCGGAAATCGTCGATCTGGCGCGTTGTCTGACGGCGATGGGTGCAAAAATTCGCGGCGCGGGGTCGCCGCGTATTGAAATTGAAGGCGTGGCGGCGTTACACGGCGCTGAACACCGGATCATGCCTGATCGTATCGAGAGCGGTACATTTTTGACAGCGGCGGCGGCGACGCGCGGCGAGGTCGTGCTGCGCGATGCCGACGCGACGATTCTGGACAGTGTACTCGACGTGTTGCGTCGGGCTGGCGCGCTGATCGAAGCGGCAGAAAACATCATCGTATTGCGGAGCAATGGTATTGGTAAAGCCTTCGATCTCGTTACTGCTCCGTATCCGGGCTTTCCAACCGACATGCAGGCGCAGATGATGGCGCTGGCTACCTGCGCCAGCGGAACATCGACGCTGATCGAAACGATTTTCGAGAGCCGGATGATGCACGTTCAGGAACTGAAGCGCCTGGGCGCCGACATCGACGTTGACGGTAATACGGCACGCGTGCATGGTGTTTCAAAGCTGTCCGGCGCGACGGTGATGGCGACCGATTTGCGCGCGTCGGCGTGTCTGGTGATCGCCGGCTTGATGGCGGATGGTGAAACCACCATCGACCGGATTTACCACCTCGATCGCGGTTACGAGAAGATCGAGGAGAAGTTGTCGGGGCTGGGGGCGTCGATCCGGCGGGTGCCAGAATCCAGAGATTAGATGTCAGCTGTCAGAGGCCAGGAACCAGGTCTGACATCTGACATCTGATTGCGGTACACTGGCGGCTATGTCAGGTTGATTCAGCGAAAGGAAAACACAATGAATGCTCAAGACGATTGTATTTTCTGCAAGATCGTTCGCGGGGAAGTCCCGGCCCAAAAGGTTTTCGAGGATGACGACGTGTTGGCGTTTCTCGACATCAAGCCGGTGGCGCCGGTTCATGTTCTGCTGATTCCTAAAAAGCATATCGCGTCATTGGCGCAGGTGGACAAGACAGACGCGCCGCTTTTGGGCAAAATGCTGGCTTTAGCGCCCACGCTGGCGACTGCTCAGGGAGCCGACGATGGTTTTCGGATCATCGTCAACGCCGGACGGGTAGGAATGCAGGAAGT
This sequence comes from Pseudomonadota bacterium, assembly GCA_009786025.1. Taxonomy (GTDB): domain Bacteria; phylum Pseudomonadota; class Gammaproteobacteria; order Burkholderiales; family Casimicrobiaceae; genus UBA931. Next base: position 11,190 of record WQUA01000052.1, read on the forward strand.
GCCGCATCTGCACATTCATATTATCGGTGGGCCTCATCCGTTAGGGCCGATGTTGGCGCGGTAACAAGCAAAGTAACGGGCGAAGTAATAGGCAAAGGACGCGAAAGCGTCGGAGCATTAAGGAGAAATCAATGGGCTCTTTGAGTATTTGGCACTGGTTAATTGTGCTGTTGGTGGTGGTGCTGGTGTTCGGCACCAAAAAATTGAGCAGCATGGGCAGCGACCTCGGCAAGGCCGTCAAGGGCTTCAAGGAAGGCATGAAGGAAGCGAGCGAAGAGGAAGCGAAAGCGACTGAAAAAATCGCTGGCCAGACGTTTGATGCTGAAGCGACCAAAGAAAGCGATAAAACGCGCGCGTAGAAACAGGGAAAGGCGAAGCAGCGGACGAGCGCCCGGGGTTGCCGGGGGTGCGTGCTGAGCGCGGTTTTATGTTTGACATCAGCTTTTCGGAAATCGCCGTTATCGCCGTTGTGGCGATGATTGTGATCGGCCCCGAACGTTTGCCGAAGACGGTGCGCACGATCGGCCTTTTGATGGGACGGGCGCAACGTTACGTAAGTGAAGTCAAAGCCGACATTCAGCGCGAGATGGAGCTGGAGGAGCTGCAAAAAGCCCGAAAGTCACTACAGGACATCGGTAAAGATATTGAACAATCGGTGAAATCTGCCGTGCAGGAAACCGAAAAAGCAGTGAAGCAGGCCGAAGGCAGCGTGCGCGATATGGGGGCGGAATTGAACCGTATCGCCGACGACAAACCGGCGACGCAGATGGAGACGCAGGCGGTGGCGCAGACAGCAGGAGTGGGAGAAATGTCGGCGCCGACCATTGCCGCTGATACGGTGGCCGCTTCCGTTGTTGCGGGGGTGGAGGCGAAGAACAACAAGGCGGAACCGTCGGCGACGGTTCCGGTTTTTTTGCAAGGCGAGGTCGCGCTGAGTATTCCCGAAACGCCACCGACTTCTGACCGGAAACCGGGCGCGTGATGAACGAACAGGAACGGAACGCGCGGCAGGAAACTTTCATTTCGCACCTGATCGAGTTGCGCAGCCGCTTGTTGCGAGCGATGGCCGCCGTTCTTGTTATATTTGTGGTGTTGATTCTATTTCCGGGGCAGCGCGAAATTTATACCTTTCTGGCGCATCCTCTGGTTTCGGCATTGCCGCAAGGTTCATCAATGATTGCAACGGAAGTGACGGCGTCGTTTTTTGTTCCGGTAAAAGTGACGCTGATGGTGGCGTTTCTGATCGCGCTGCCGTATATTCTTTGGCAGGTATGGGCGTTTGTCGCTCCCGGTTTGTACCAGCGCGAGAAAAAACTGGCGATCCCCGTTCTGTTGTCGAGTGTGATTCTGTTCCTGCTTGGAATGGCGTTTGCCTATTATATTTTTTTCCCGGTAGCTTTTAAATTTTTCACGCATGTGACGCCGGAAGGCGTCAACATGATGACCGACATCGGTAAGTATGTCGGCTTTGCGTTGACGATGTTTCTGGCGTTCGGGCTGACGTTTGAAACGCCGGTGGTCGTGATGGTGTTGATTTACATGAATATCGTCACTCTGGAACAGTTCAGGCGCGCTCGTCCCTACATCATTGTTGGCGCGTTTGTCGTTGCGGCAATCTTCGCGCCGCCGGATGTATTTTCGCAATTTTTCCTGGCAATCCCGCTTTGGCTGCTTTACGAGTTCGGGATGTTCTTGTCGCGGTTCATCACGAGTCGCAGCGCCAGTCCGCGAGAAGGGGCGGCGGAAGGAGCCGGGGGGGCGGAGGCCAAGAACCAGGAATCAAGGGTATGACATGGCATGTGGGGTTTTCTCCGTACTGCCGTATGAAATGATGCTGTTTTGACGCCCGATTCCTGACCTTCGATTCCTGAAACAGAGTGGCTTTCCCGCGACGTAACGGGTAAAATAACTCCTTTGCGCGTCAGTTAACAATAATGACTGACGCGTCTGTCGGCCCTATCTGGAGATAACCTGCAAATGATGACCCTTTATTCCGGGACTACCGACCCGTTCAGTCAGCGTTGCCGCATCGTGCTCTATGAAAAAGGAATGGACTTTCAGGTTGTTGATGTCGATCTTGAGAAAAAGTCTGAAGACATCGCGCTGATGAACCCTTACAACGAGGTACCGGTACTGGTCGAGCGCGATTTGATCCTGCACGAATCAAACATCATCAACGAATATATCGACGAGCGTTTTCCGCATCCGCAATTGATGCCGCCCGATCCGGTGATGCGCGCTCGTGCTCGCTATTTCCTGTTTCGCTTTGAAAAAGAAATTTTTTCGTACATCGCTGATCTTGAGGGCAAGAGCGCCAAAAATCAGGAGAAGGCGCGCGCGCATGTGCGCGACGTGTTGCTGCAAATGATTCCGATGTTCGCCAAGCATAAATATTTGCTGGGCGAAGAATACTCGATGCTCGACGTGGCGCTGACGCCATTATTGTGGCGGCTTGAGTATTACGAAATCGAACTGCCCAAACAGGCGATGCCATTGATGAAATACGCTGAGCGGCTATTCACACGCCCGGCATTTTCCGAAGCATTGACTTCGGCTGAACGCGGAATGCGCAAGTAAGCAGGGCAGTTGTCGGGCAAGACTGCTGGGGTATATGAATACATCCGAAGCCTCCGCCAAGCCCTACCTCGTGCGCGCGTTATGCGAGTGGTGCGCCGATAAGGATTTGACGCCGTACCTCGTTGTCAAAGTCAACGACGATACCCGTGTGCCAAAAGCGTATGTGAATAATGGCGAAATTGTTTTCAACCTGAGCGCGCGGACGACGCATCAACTGAAGATCGACAACGACTGGATCATGTTTTCGGCACGCTTCGGCGGCGTATCGCAAGATGTAGCGATTCCCTTTTCGGCAGTGGCTGCGATTTTTGCCAAGGAAACCGGCTACGGGCTATTCTTCAACGCGGCAGCCTTCGGCGAAACAGCAGACGGCAATGCGCTTTCTGCTTCATCGGCGGCGAGAAAAGAAAGCGCGCCGCCGACACGCTCTTCGCACTTGAAACTGGTGAAATAGCGAACGCCTTTCGCTGGGCGCGCTGGTTTTACGCTACAATACACACCCGCGCGCACTTGCATGCACCCATGCCGACATAGCTCAGCTGGTAGAGCAGCGGTTTTGTAAACCGTTGGTCGGGAGTTCGAATCTCTCTGTCGGCACCATTGACCCCATAAAGATCGTATTTTTCCCGATGTACACCGCACCCCGTTTGGCCGGATGCTGGTTGTGCAAGCGCCTTGTCTGAATCTACGCGTTTATTGACTCGTGGCAAGGCCACCCTTAAAAGCGCGCTCCCTTAGCTTTTTCACTTTCTTCTGCCTCAGCATCAGCGCTACGCTGTTCGGCGCAGACGCCGGTAGCGCAGTAGCCGTAGAGGCAGAGCGCATGATCGACGACTTCAAAGTTTTTTCCCTGGGCAATTTCGTTTTGCCGCTTCTCGATTTCGGCGTCGAAGAATTCTTCGACTTTGCCGCAGTGCAGGCAGACGATATGGTCGTGGTGATGGCCGTGATTGATTTCGTAAACGGCTTTATCGGATTCAAAGTGGTGACGCAGCAGCAACCCGGCTTGTTCGAACTGGGTTAACACGCGGTAGATGGTTGCCAGGCCGATGTCGAGGCCGTCCTCTTTCAGGCGGCGATAGACCTCCTCTGCCGTCATATGACGATCGCGCGAGGTCTCGAAAAGCCGAATAATGCGCAGCCGCGGCAGCGTGGCCTTGAAACCCCGGTCGTTGAGGTCTTGCGGTGTCGTCGTCATCTGAAAAAAGCGGGTGCGGCACGGAGTACGGCTATAATAACCGTTCTTTAGTCCCATTCCTATCGAGAGCCGCATGAAACAGCCGCCTCTTCTTTCTATATCGCTGATGCGCATTTGCGGGTTCGCCTTGTTTTTCTGTTTGGCGGGATGCTCGACGATGAGCGCCTACCTGCCGGATGTCCGCCAACTTGGGGTCTATAAGCTGGACATCAACCAGGGCAATTACCTGACTCAGGACATGGTCGAGAAACTGAAAGTCGGGCAGACGCGTCAGCAGGTGCGAACGGCGCTGGGCACGCCGTTGATGGCCAGCGCCTTTCACGCTGATCGCTGGGACTATGTTTATTCCTACACCAAGAACGGCAAGGAAACCGAGCGTCGGCAGTTCGCTGTTTTTTTCAAGGACGATAAGCTGGAGCGCTGGGAGGGAGACGAGGCTCCTGTATCACAGGCTGAATTGAACCGGATCGCCGGAACGCGAACGTTGCCGGGTGACCCGTCGGCTGACGACGAAGGTTTTTTCAGTTGGTTGTTCCATTGGTTTGGGGACAATTGATGAGTGTAGTGTCAGCAGCCGCAGTGCGGGTGGCGATTGCCGGTGCGGGCGGGCGAATGGGGCAGATGCTGCTCGAAGGGGTGTTGGCGTCGCCGACATCGTTTGCGCTGGCAGCCGCGCTTGAACAGGAGGCTTCGCCGCTTTTGGGGCGTGATGCGGGTGCTGCGATTGGGCAGTCGTCGGGCGTTCTGATTTCGAACGACGTCGAGGCGGCGGTGCGGCAATCGGAAGTGTTGATCGACTTTACGCGACCGGAAGGAACATTGCGATACGCGCGCTGCTGCGCCGATCATCGTTGCGCGATGGTGGTCGGAACAACGGGACTGAGCGAAGCGGACAAAGCTGAATTGGCGCTGCTGGCGCGTCGCGTGCCGATGGTGGTGGCGCCGAATATGAGCGTTGGCGTCAATGTGATGTTGAAGCTGGTGCGACTGGTGGCGCAGCGCCTGAGCGGTTACGATATTGAAATCGTTGAAATCCATCACAAACACAAAGTCGACGCGCCGTCGGGAACGGCGCTGTGCCTCGGCGAGGCCGCGGCCGAAGGCGCCGGGGTGACGCTCGCTGACGCAGCGGTGTATGCGCGCGAAGGCGTGTGTGGCGAACGTCGGCCGGGAACGATCGGCTTTGCGACATTGCGCGGCGGTGATGTCGTCGGCGAACATACCGTCCTCTTCTGCGGCGACGGCGAGCGGGTGGAATTGACGCATCGCGCTGGCTCGCGCCGGAACTTTACGGTTGGCGCATTGCGCGCCGCCC
>WQUA01000053.1 GCA_009786025.1 Pseudomonadota bacterium
AAAAAAAAGACGACCCTCGGTTCGTCTTTTTTTTTTTCTGGCGGAGCGGACGGGGCTCGAACCCGCGACCCCCGGCGTGACAGGCCGGTATTCTAACCAACTGAACTACCGCTCCAGAATTCCTGGTTTTCCGTTTGGGCGCCCGCCTCTTGGCCTGATGCGTCTGGTGGGTGCTGAGAGGCTCGAACTCCCGACATTCGCCTTGTAAGGGCGACGCTCTACCAACTGAGCTAAGCACCCTCGCATCGTTCATGGCTTCGGGATACGGGCACTTCCCCGAGCGGAAAGTCGATTATTTTACCGCGTCTTTTAATACTTTACCAGCCCTGAAACGCGGTACTTTTGCCGCCTCAATATTTTGGGGCTCCTTGGTGCGCGGATTAAATCCCACACGCGCCTTGCGTTCACTGACATAAAACGCGCCAAAGCCGACAAGGGTCACCGTGTCCCCTCTTTGCAGCGCTTCGGTAATCGCCTCCACCGTCGCATCCAGCGCGCGCTCTGCCGCCGCTTTCGACAAATCCGTCTGCTTCGCAATCGCTTCTATCAGTTCAGATTTCTTCATGTTCAGCCCTTTCCTTTATCAAGATCAAAAAACAGGATGGGCGCTCCGTGCACCCCATCCCTATGAATTCGGTCACACTTTTGCCGACCCTTAAGGCGCCTATTATCCCTGATTCAACCACGTTTGTTTGTAAATTTTTCTCAATGTTTGAGCTGTATCGCCTTTTCCGTCGAAACTTCTTGAGTTTTCGGCATCTCGGGCGCTTCTGCCTTCTTTTCATTCGTTTTATCTTCCGGCGGCAGCGGAATCGGCGCCCGCTCCAGCGCCATATCCAGTACTTGCTCGATCCAGCGCACCGGGCGAATCTCAATACGCGCTTTGATTTCATCCGGAATTTCAACGAGGTCTTTCATGTTTTCTTCGGGGATAAGTACTGTTTTGACCCCGCCGCGCCCCGCTGCCAAAAGTTTTTCCTTCAGCCCTCCAATCGGCAACACTTCGCCACGCAGTGTGATTTCACCGGTCATCGCAATATCGCAACGCACCGGGATGCCGGTCAGGATCGAGACCAGCGCTGTGCAAATCGCCACGCCCGCTGACGGCCCATCCTTCGGCGTCGCGCCTTCCGGTAAATGAATATGCAGATCGCTCTTCTGGTAAAAGTCGGGGTCGATCCCCAGATCGCGGCTGCGATAACGCACGACCGACAATGCCGCCTGAATCGACTCTTGCATGACCTCGCCGAGTTTCCCTGTTGTCGTGGTTTTGCCTTTCCCCGGCAAAGTCACCGCTTCAATGGTCAGCAAATCGCCGCCGACTTCGGTCCACGCCAGCCCCGTCACTTGCCCGATCTGATTTTTCTTCTCGGCGATCCCGTAAGTATAGCGACGCACACCCAGATATTTGTCCAGCGTTTCCGGTTCAATGGCGAGCGCCTGCTTGCCTTTCTTTTCTTCCAGTTGCAGCGTCTTCACCACTTTCCGGCAAATCTTGCTGATCTCGCGCTCCAGCCCACGCACGCCGGCCTCGCTCGTGTAATAACGAACGATGTCGCGCAAGGCGTCGTCGGTCACGATCAACTCTTCCGGCTTGACACCGTTGGCTTCCATCTGTTTTTTCAACAAATACTGTTTAGCGATAGCGATCTTCTCGTCTTCGGTATAACCGGACAAGCGAATCACTTCCATCCGGTCGAGCAACGGCGATGGGATGTTCAACGTATTGGCTGTCGCCACGAACATCACATCCGACAAATCGTATTCGACTTCGACATAGTGATCGGTGAACGTGCTGTTCTGTTCAGGATCGAGCACTTCGAGCAGCGCCGACGACGGATCACCGCGAAAGTCCATGCCCATCTTATCAACTTCGTCGAGCAGGAAGAGAGGGTTGCGGACGCCGACCTTGGTCATGTTCTGCAAAATTTTACCCGGCATCGAGCCGATATAAGTCCTGCGATGGCCGCGAATTTCCGCCTCATCGCGCACGCCGCCCAGACTCATCCGAACGAACTTCCGCCCCGTCGCCCGCGCGATGGATTGCCCAAGCGACGTTTTGCCGACGCCCGGCGGTCCGACCAGACACAGGATAGGTCCGCGCAAGCGGTCAACGCGCTGCTGTACCGCCAGATATTCAACGATTCGCTCTTTCACTTTCTCCAACCCGTAATGGTCGGCGTCGAGCGTTTCGATGGCTTTTGAAAGCGCTTTGTTGATTTTGGTTTTTTTCTTCCAGGGCAAGTTGACCAGCGTGTCGATATAGTTACGTACGACTGTAGCCTCCGCCGACATCGGCGCCATCAAACGCAATTTTTTCAACTCGCCTTGCGCCTTCTGCTCGCCCTCTTTCGTCATGTGCGCATTTTTGATTTTCTTACCGATTTCGTCGAGATCGACCGACTCATCGCCCTCGCCGAGTTCTTTCTGAATCGCCTTGACTTGTTCGTTCAGATAGTATTCGCGCTGGCTTTTTTCCATCTGCCGCTTGACGCGACCGCGAATCCGCTTTTCTACCTGAAGAATATCGACTTCGCCCTCAAGTAAGCCCAACAAGTGCTCCAGACGCGGCATGATCTCGTCCATTTCGAGCACTTTCTGTTTTTGTTCGAGCTTCACCGGCAGATGCGCCGCAATGGCGTCGGCCAAACGGTCACCGTCCTCGATGCTGCTCATTGATGTCAGCAACTCCGGCGGAATCTTTTTGTTGAGCTTCACATATTGATCGAGTTGCGCTAAAAGCGTTCGTCGCATGGCTTCGACTTCACTGGGCTCGGCGCCTTTCACCGGCACAGATTGACAAAGCGCGCTCAGGTAATCGTCCTGCTCGATCACTTCATGCAAACGCACCCGCTCGCGTCCCTCGACCAGCACTTTGACCGTTCCGTCCGGCAGTTTCAGCATTTGCAACACGGCCGCAATCGCCCCAACGTCGTAGAGATCTTCAACCGCGGGGTCGTCTTTGGCCGCGTCTTTTTGCGCCACCAGCAAAATCGGCTGGTTGTGCTTCATCGCCACATCCAGTGCTTTGATCGACTTGGGGCGACCGACGAACAGCGGAATCACCATATGCGGAAAAACCACGACATCACGCAACGGCAACAACGGCAGCCGCGTTGACTGCTTTTTGTCATGGTCTTGAACAGCAGAAATATCGGAGGGCATTAAAGTCTCACATCAAAAGGAAAAGGCAGAAAAGCACATGGGGGCGTGTTTGGGTTTTATCAACCCGTCCCACAAACTACTTTGAGGCACATTATGCCCGGAAGAGCGGGGCATCAGTCAAATTATGCGGTTCGGTTGCTCCGGCCGCGAGCAGCGTCGGCATAAACCCGCAACGGCTTGCCTGAGCCGTTGACCGCCGCTTCGTCAACCACCACCCGGATGAGGCCGGTCAGACCCGGCAATTCATACATCGTGTCAAGCAAAGTCTGTTCCAGAATCGAGCGTAATCCGCGCGCACCGGTTTTCCGCTCCAGCGCCCGCCGCGCTATCGCCAGCAGCGCCGGCTCACGCACTTCCAGTTCAACACCTTCCATCTTGAAAAGTTTCTGATATTGCTTGATCAGCGCGTTCTTCGGCTCAGTCAGAATCTGGACAAGCCCCTGCTCGTCCAGTTCATCAAGCACCGCCACCACCGGCAGGCGGCCGACAAATTCCGGGATCAGCCCGAAACGAATCAAATCCTCCGGCTCAACATCGTGCAGCAATTGCTTACCAGCTTCGCTCTTCGCCGTAGCAATCTCGGCGCCGAAACCAATGCCGACCTTGACCGTGCGTTGCTGTACGATTTTTTCCAGACCATCAAACGCGCCGCCGCAAATAAATAGAATATTGCTGGTATCGACCGCAATTAACTCCTGATTCGGATGCTTGCGGCCGCCTTGCGGCGGCACTGCCGCAATCGTTCCTTCCACCAACTTCAACAACGCCTGTTGCACGCCCTCACCGGATACGTCGCGGGTGATTGACGGGCTTTCGCTCTTACGCGAAATTTTGTCGATCTCGTCGATGTAAATGATACCGCGCTGGGCCTTTTCCACATCGTTGTCGCAGTTTTGCAGCAACTTGTGAATAACATTTTCGACATCTTCGCCGACATAGCCCGCTTCCGTTAGCGTCGTCGCATCGGCGATCACGAAAGGCACATCGAGTACACGCGCCAACGTCTGCGCCAGCAGCGTTTTACCGGAACCGGTCGGCCCGATCAGCAGGATATTCGATTTCGATAGTTCGACGCCATCGTCGCCTGTGGTTGATTGCAGCCGTTTGTAGTGGTTGTACACCGCTACCGACAAATGCTTCTTTGCCGAATCTTGTCCGATCACATAATTGTCAAGCACCTGACGGATTTCCTGCGGCGTCAGCAGCTTGCCCTTTTTTGGGTCGTCTTTTTTCTCGACGGCTTCTCCTTCGACCAGAATGTCGCTACACATCCGGACGCACTCGTCACAGATAAAAACTTTCTTGCCCGCATGTTCGCCCGAAATCAGACGATGCTCATCCTGGCTGACGCCACAGAACGAGCAATGCGAAGCGCTTCCGCTGTTTTTCTTCTGAGTCATTCTGTCTCTTCCTGTAGGACAATCACCTTTCTACTGTACCCACCTTAAGCACGTTTATGCAAGACCTTGTCGATCAACCCGTAATCGCATGCCTGTTGAGCGTCTAAAAAATTGTCGCGATCGGTATCGCGGGCAATATCTTCGAGCGGCTTGCCGGTGTGCTCGGACAACAGTTTGTTCAGGCGCTCACGCAGGCTCAAAATGTGCTTGGCGTGAATTTCAATATCAGACGCCTGCCCACGAAAGCCGCCCAGCGGCTGATGAATCATCACCGTCGAATTGGGCAACGCGAAACGCTTGCCCTTCGCGCCCGCCGCCAGCAGAAACGCCCCCATCGAAGCCGCCATACCGGTACACAACGTCGAAACATCCGGCTTGATGAATTGCATCGTGTCGTAAATCGCCAAACCCGCCGACACCGAACCACCTGGCGAATTGATATAGAAATGAATGTCCTTTTCGGGGTTTTCTGATTCGAGAAATAACATTTGCGCGACGATCAGATTGGCCGTATTTTCTTCGACCGGCCCGACCAGAAAAATCAGCCGGTCTTTCAGCAGGCGCGAATAAATGTCGTAAGCGCGCTCACCGCGACCGCTCTGCTCGATCACCATCGGCACCAGCCCCAGATTTCGCACATCATCCATACTGTCCTCCTTCGTCGTTTCCTGATTACCTCCCCCTTTCCAAAGGGGTGTCGGCGAGGCCGACGGGGGTTTACCCCCCTCCCTTGCCCCTTTGCCCGACACTGAATTCCCGCTTTCGCAGGAATAACGGGGGGAGGGAAATAAATTTACGCCGTCGTTTGCGACGGCGCCAGCAACAACGTCGGCGCCATCACTTCCTCCAGCGTCATCGGCTTATCAATCACCCGCGCTGAAGTTTGCATCCATTCGATCAGGTTGTGTTCCGTCGCCATCGCTTCGTAATTCGCCAACCGTTCCGGCTTCTCAAAATGCCAACGCACCACCGCTTCCGGCTCTTCATACGTTTGCGCCACTTCCGCCACCAACGCCCGCACCTGCTCAATCTTCGGCTGCAACTGGTTCTTGCGGACGACCTCCGACAGCGCCAAAGACAACTTGACGCGCTCCTCGGCCTGTTTGCGGAACATCTCCGGCGACAGCTTGATGTCTTCCGGCTTCATGCCCTGCTTTTGCAGTTCTCCGGCCATCCGCTGCGTCATTGACACCATTTCCATTTCGACCAGCGATTTGGGCAGCGCCATCTCGGCATGCCGACGCATCGCCGCCATCACTTGCTCGCGCATCAATCCTTCAATGCGGTTCTTAAGCTGTAATTGCAGATTGCTTCTCACTTCCTTGCGCAGCGATTCGATGCTGCCATCGACGATTCCCAGCAAACGTGCGAAAGATTCGTCAAGCGGCGGCAACTGCGGCTCAGCCACTTCCTTGACCGTCAACTCAAACTCCGCCGTTTTGCCGGCGACTTCCCTGCCGTGATAATCAGCCGGAAACGTCAGCGGGAAATGTTTGGTCTCCCCGACCTTCATTCCGGGCAACGCCGCTTCAAACTCAGGCAACATCCGGCCCTCGCCGAGAGTAATCGCAAAATCGTACCCTTGTCCGCCAGCGAAAGTCTCACCATTCAACCGGCCGGTAAAATCGCAAATCACCCGATCTTCCTTCTGTGCCGCTCGCTCCGCTTTCTTGAACGTCGCGCGTTGTTTACGCAATACATTCAGCGTGCGCTCAATATCAGCATCGGTGATCTCGACTTGTGGGCGCGTCAACTCGACCTTCGTCAAATCACCGAGCGTCACTTCGGGAAATACTTCAAATGTCGCCTGAAATTCGAGCTGATTCCCCTGATTTTCGTTGGCCGTTTTCGGCTCGACCCGCGGATAACCGGCGACGCGCAGTCCGTGCTCGCGTACAACCTCATCAAAACCCGTCTGCACCTGATCGGTGATCACTTCGTTCCTGACCTGCGGACCGTACTGCTGCGTCACCATTTTCATCGGCACTTTGCCCGGACGAAAACCGGCGATTTTCACCGTCTTCGACAGCTGCGTCAGCCGTTTTTGTACTTCTTTTTCGACCGCCTCCAGCGGTACCGAAAGCGCCACCCGGCGCTCAAGCTGGCTTATCGTTTCAATCGTGGATGGCATGAGTTTCCCTTATGCGGTTATCCTGTTGTCGTTTCATGTTTGATGGCGCCTGTGGTGCGAAAGGGGGGACTCGAACCCCCACGGGGGTTACCCGCTGGAACCTAAATCCAGTGCGTCTACCAATTCCGCCACTTTCGCTTTTGCCATACTTCGGCAGTTGCCATGCGGCTATTGCCCTCCAGCTGTCGCTGGCGAAGCCGATAAGTATAGCGGAAACGGGGGGTCTTCGCCAATGCCACCAGCCTTGCGAAACAACCGAAAACGCTTGATCAGACGCTTGCCGCCTTCAATGCCTGGTCGATATCCGCCAGAATATCGTCGATGTGCTCGATGCCGATCGACAACCGCACCATCTCCGGTCGCACGCCGGCGGACAACTGTTCCTCGGGCGACAACTGCCGGTGCGTCGTCGAAGCCGGATGGCACGCCAGCGATTTGGCATCGCCGATATTGACCAGCCGCACAATCAGTTGCAGCGCGTCGATGAACCGGCCTCCCGCCGCTGCGCCGCCTTTGATTCCGAACGACAACACTCCAGAAGAACGCCCGCCGAAATACTTTTTCACCAAGGGCTGATCGGGGTGGTTTGCCAGTCCCGCATATTCGACCCATTCAACCGCCGGATGTTTCTGCAAGTGTCGCGCCACCGCCTGCGCGTTTTCACAAATCCTGTCCATCCGCAGCGCCAGCGTTTCGACGCCTTGCAGAATCAGAAACGCATTGAACGGCGACAACGCCGCACCCATACTGCGCAGCATCACACACCGCGTCCGTGCGATGTACGCCGCCTGGCCGAACGATTCGGTGAATACCACGCCGTGATAGCCAACATCCGGCGTGCTAAGACGCGGAAAACGATCAGCGTATTCTTTCCACGGAAAACGGCCGCTATCGATCACCGCGCCGCCGATCGTCGTTCCGTGACCGCCGAGATATTTGGTAAGTGAATGCACAACAATATCGACGCCATGCTCAATCGGGCGGCACAACATCGGCGACGGCACCGTATTATCAACGATCAGCGGCACACCGACAGCGTGCGCTTGCGCCGCGAAAGCACTGAAATCGACAACATTACCGAGCGGGTTACCGATGCTCTCGCAGTACACCGCCTTCGTTCGCGCGTCAGCCAGCATCGCAACATCCGCCGGCTTCCGGTAATCGACGAACCGCACCTCGATGCCGAGTTGCGGCAGCGTGTGCGCAAACAAGTTGTAAGTGCCGCCGTACAACGTCCGCGTAGCGATGATGTTGTCGCCCGTTTCGGCAATCGTTTGGATCGCATAGCTGATCGCCGCCATCCCGGACGCCAGCGCCAGCGCCCCCACTCCGCCCTCCAGTGCAGCGAGGCGCTGTTCCAGCACGTCGTTGGTCGGATTCATGATCCGCGTGTAGATGTTGCCCGGCACCGCCAGATTGAATAGATCGGCGCCATGCTGTGTGTTATCAAATGCATAGCTGCTGGTCTGATAAACCGGCACCGCAACCGATTTGGTGGTTGCCTCCGGACGATAACCGGCGTGAACAGCGATGGTTTCGAGTTTCATGAGCGTTCCTGAAATGGCTTGAATTGTTGCACGTTAAAAATATGAATTGTAAACCATTCCCGCCGCCCAAAATGGCTTTTGCTTTTACCCCTACTACTGGCGTCGCCGCGCGTAATCGAGTTGCGCCAGTGTCGCAGCGTCAGTATCCGGCGGTAGCGGCTGCTCTTGTTCCAGCGCCGCCCGTAACGGTTGCGCCAACCGCTTGCCGAGTTCGACGCCAAACTGATCAAACGGATTGATGCCGTAAAGCACGCCTTCCATAAACGTCCGGTGTTCGTACAACGCCAACAGCGCACCCAGTTGCCAAGCATCGAGTCGCGGCAACAGCAACATGGTTGACGCAACATTGCCGGGGCAAAAGCGTACATCGGTCGGCGCTTTGTCTTCTGCGCCGCGCATCAGCGCCTGCGCCTGCGCCAATGCGTTCGCCACCAATCCCGGACAAGGCGTGTCGCCGGTGCGTACCGGTACAATGAATTCGACCGTTGCCGCATGCGTTCCCTGATGCAGCCATTGAAAAAAAGCGTGCTGGCTATCGGTGCCGATTCCACCCCATACCGATGTCACCGTTGGCACATCGACGACTTCGCCATCCCGGCGCACCCGCTTGCCGTTGCTTTCCATCAAGAGTTGCTGCAAATACATCGGCAACAAACGCAGCGCTTCAGCATACGGCGCCACTACCCGTTCCCGTCGCCACAAAAAACAAGTGTTCCACCAATCAATCAGCGCCAGCGTAATCGGTGCATTGCCGGATAGCGGCGCTTCTCGAAAATGGCGATCCATCGTTGCCGCACCGTCCAGCAACTGTTCGAAAACTTGCCAGCCTGATTGAATCGCCAGTGCCACGCCGACCGCCGACCACAACGAAAAACGCCCGCCGACCCAATCCCAGAACGGAAGAATCTGCGCTTCCGACACCCCGAAAACGCGCGCCGCCTCGCTGTTGGCGGTTACCGCGATGCAGTGGCGTTCCCAATGCGGTGCGACGTGCTCGTCTCGCTGCAACCACGCTTGTGCGGCGCGCGCGTTCGCCATCGTCTCTTCCGTTGTAAACGTTTTCGAAACAATCACGAACAGCGTCGTTGCCGGATCAAGTCCGCGCAACGCGCGATGCAACGCTTCGGGATCAAGATTGGCGACAAAGCGCACGTCAAAATCACCCGCCGCCGATAACGCATCGCACGCCAAATGCGGGCCGAGCACCGACCCGCCGATACCGATATGCACAACGGCGCGAATGGGCGCTCCACCAGCGCCGCGATAATGGCCACCGCGCAAAGCTTCAGCCAACACGCGCATCGCCGCTTGCGCGGCGCGAATGTCGGCAATGATATTGCGACGCTCATGGCGCCCTCCCGTCAACAACGGCGTATCGTCACGTTGTCGCAACGCCGTATGCAACGCAGCCCGGCCTTCGGAATCGTTCAGTTTTTCGCCGGCGAACAGCGCCTCGATCCACCCCCTCAAACCAACCGCTTCGGCGTGCGCCCGCAACAACGCCAGCGTTTCCGTTGTCACATGTTGCCGAGACACATCGACGCGCCAGTCTTCCCAGGTCAGCGCCAGCGCCTGCGCCCGCATCGGATCTGCGGCAAACGCTTGCCGCAGATCGAAACCGTGCAATGCTCGCACCTGCTTTCGTAAAGCTTCGACTGTTTCCATTCGTTTATTTTAACCGCAAAGAACGCATAGAACGAAAAAGATGTGGGACAGACTTCAAACCCGCCTTTGCGTTTCGCGCGAACCCACGAAGAAACAGAAAGCCCGCTCTCCTTCAAGAGGGCGGGCAGGGATGGGATTTCTCTGCTTCCGACGATTTGCTTTAAGCAAAAAATTCAGTGCTTTTCTTTGCACTCTCTGCGTTCTTTGCGGTTAATCTGCCGATTTATCATTCAGACAACGCCGTCCGCTTTCGGCGAGCTGGCGCATCATCAAAAAGTAGGCGTCTCTACCCGGCGCGATACGGCTGCCGAGCGGGTCCCAAATGCTGTACCGGGCTGTCGTCCCTTCAACAATACTTTTCACCAAGCCATCGCTGTACTGCGGCTCGGCAAATACGCAAACCACTCCGCTTTGCCGAACCTTATCGCGCAATGCCCGTAAGCGCTGCGCTGACGGCTTCTGCTCAGGATTCACCGTAATCGCGCCGACGCCGTTCAAACCATAGCGTTTTTCAAAATACTGATAGCCGTCGTGAAAAACGATGAACGGCGCGCGCTTGACCGGCGCCAACATTTGCTCAATTTCGTGATCCAGCGTCGTTAACCGTTGACGCAGCGCCGCCGCGTTGGCCGCATAACGCTTGCTGTTTTCGGCGTCAAACTTCGACAGTTCGCGGGCGATGGCGTCCGTCATGTTGGCCGCATTGGCAGGGTCGAGCCAGATATGCGGGTCAGCCCAAACACAAGGGTTGATCGAGGTTTCACCACGGCAATGTTCTTCGTGCGCATGGTCGTCACCTTTCCAAACACCCCCCTCACGCGCCGGATAAAAACGTACATCAGGAGCTCCGATCAGCGCCACATTTCGCGTTTTGCTCGCCCACAACGGTTTTTCGAGAAAACCCTCCAACGGCGTGCCGATCCAGAAAACGATATCTGCATCCGCCAGCATCGCCGCATCAGACGGGCGCAGCGCATAATCGTGCGGCGAAGCCATCCCCTTGAGCAACAACGTCGGCGCCCCAATGCCCTCCATCACCCCAGCGACCAATGAATGCAGCGGTGCAATACTGACAACAACCTTCGGCGCCGCCGCGAAAAGGCTACTGGACATCCCCCACAAAACCACTGTTGACACAAAAGCTGCCGCAAAAAACCGCATCCTTCTGAAATTCATTCGCCCGTTCCCTGTGAAACCTGTCGTCGGATATTATATTATCCCTTATTCTTCGATTCCGCTGCTCATCATGACCGCTCCCTCATCGCCCGAAACCCTGCTGTACGCTTCTGCGATCAGCTTCCGGCGACAGGGCTTGACGATTCTCGACGCGGTCGATTTGACGTTACGCCGCGAAGAAATCGTTACGTTGATAGGCCCCAACGGCGCGGGCAAATCGACTTTGCTGAAAATCGCGCTGGGCTTGCTGACGCCCGACAGCGGCGAAGTCTGGCGCGCGCCCAATGTTCGCATCGGCTATGTGCCGCAAAAACTCAGCATCAATCCGGCGTTGCCGTTAACGGTGCGCCGCTTCATCACGTTAAGCGCCGCCGCCCACTGCGGCGACATCGCGAACGAAGTCAAAAATGCACTGATCGATACCGGCATTCCGTTCCTGATCGACGCTTCGGTGCACACACTTTCCGGCGGCGAATGGCAGCGCGTATTGTTGGCGCGGGCGTTGCTGCACAAACCGACGTTGTTGTTTCTCGACGAGCCGGCGCAGGGCCTCGATATCTCCGGGCAAGACGCGATCTATGCGCTGATCCGCCGCATCCGCGACACGACCGACTGCGGCATCTTGCTGGTGTCGCACGACTTGCATCTAGTCATGGCGTCGTCCAATCGCGTGCTCTGTCTGAACCATCACATCTGCTGCACCGGTCATCCCGAAGAAATTCGCCACGACCCCGCCTATCAATCGCTCTTCGGAGGCGCCGACCTGCAACATCTGGCGCTTTATCAACACCACCACGATCACGAACATCCGTTGTGTGACCACGAACATCATCACCCTTCGCAGAGTCAACACCCATGAGCCTGATCGAAACATTACAAACACCGTTCATCTGGCGCGCGCTGCTCGGCGGGCTGGCGATTGCGCTCGTCACCGGCCCGCTCGGCGTGTTCATCGTCTGGCGTCGGATGGCGTACTTCGGCGACACCCTCGCGCATTCGGGACTGCTCGGCGTCTGCCTCGGCTTTTTGCTTGGCTTGTCGCCGACGACCGGCGTACTTCTCGTCTGTCTGGCGCTCGCCGCCCTGCTCGCCTTCCTGCAAGCGCGCGAACGACTCGCTGCCGACACCCTGCTCGGCCTGCTCGGTCACACCGCGTTAGCGCTCGGATTGGTAGCGTTGACCTTTCTCGAAACGCTCCGCTTCGACCTCGCGGCATTTTTATTCGGCGATTTGCTGGCCATCGACAACCTCGACCTCTTGTGGGTATGGAGCGGCGGTGGCATCGCATTGCTTGTGTTGATCGCGATCTGGAAACCGCTGCTCGCCGCCACCGTCGATGAAGCATTGGCGCGCGCCGAAGGCGTGCCGACCGCCCGCACACAAGCGATCTTCACGTTGCTTGTCGCGATGGTCATTGCCTGCGCAATCAAAATCGTCGGCGTGCTGCTGATCACTGCACTGCTCATCATCCCCGCCGCCGCCGCTCAACGACTGGCACGGTCGCCTGAACAAATGGCGGTACTGGCCAGCGCCATCGGAATCGTCGCGCTCTTCGGCGGCATTGCAGCATCACTCACGCTCGACACTCCCGCCGCCGCTTCGGTCGTCACCTGCGCAACACTGCTCTTCGCGCTGAGCCGGATCATTCCAGTGCGCCGCTGACTGCTCATGCCCGCCTCCTGGTTCATCCTCTGCCGCGTCGTCGATCACTACGGCGACGCGGGAGTGTGCTGGCGGCTCGCCCGCCAACTGGCGCGCGAATACGACATTGATGTCACCCTGTTCATTGACGATATCGCCACCTTACAACGTTTGGCGCCAACGCTCGACACAACACAGAGCCACCAGCGCATTGACCGCGTCACCGTACAACCGTTGACCAATACACTTCCGCCGCCTGCTTTCTGGCCTGAGGTCATCATCGACGCCTTCGGCGGCGGCTTGCCTTCTTCCTGGTTAGCTGCGTTAGAGCGCGATTTCCCTCTCCCCTCTCCCGCGAGGGGAGAGGGGCTTGCACCCCACTGGATCATTCTCGAATACCTGTCGGCAGAACCGTGGGTCGAAACCATGCACGGTCTCGCCTCACCACCGCCGTCGATTAACCTGCCGCGCCACTTCTTCTTCCCCGGCTTCACCGAGGCCACCGGTGGCCTGCTGCGCGAAAAAACATTGATTAGCGAACGCGATGTTTTTCAACACGCTTTCCCCGATGCGCGACGCGCTTTCCTCGAGCGTCTCGGCATCGACACGTTGCCGCCCGACGCGCTACTCGTCAGCCTCTTTTGCTACGACACCCCCGCGTTACCGACGCTTCTCGATGCCTGGGCGGCATCACCCTCGCCCATCGTCTGCCTGATCCCCGAAACCGTCGCGCCGGAAACTTTGCAGCATTGGCGACGTCACTACCGCATCGAAGCCAGCACCACACCAACAAAGCACGGTGCCCTGACACTGCACACTTTCCCGTTTCTTCAACAAGACGATTACGACCGCCTGCTGTGGAGCTGCGATCTCAACTTCGTACGCGGCGAAGATTCCTTCGTGCGCGCGCAGTGGGCTGCCCTGCCATTCGTCTGGCAAGCGTACCGACAAAACGAACTAGCGCATCTGACCAAAGTCGATGCCTTCCTGAAACGCTACCTCGCTGATGCGCCCGACAACCTGAAAACCGCCTTGCCCGACTTCGCCCGCGCCTGGAACGACGAGCAACAAACAAACCGCGTTGCTGATACTTGGCCTCTTCTCGCCAAGCAATTACCGACATTTAGAAAACTGGCACACGATTGGGTGAAACAGCAAACAGCGCAAACCGATCTGGCTCAACAGCTGACCGCTTTTTGTAGATTTCATAGATCGCGATGAACAAAGCAGACAGCGGGTTTGGCCTGTTGCACAAGCAGACCGGCATCGACCTCGTCGATGCCGGCCTCGATCAGGCTGGTGCGGATGTCGTTTGGGGTGCTGAACATGGGCACCTTCTCCGGTTTGAGTTACCCGGCGCGTCTGAGCAAGCGAAGGGTGATTAGGTCAACTCCTGCCATTCGCCCGTCAATATATCGATGGTGGGCGGAAAGTTATGTTGAGGCCCTGCAATAAAAGGCGCGCCATAGGCATCCATGTCGGTCAGCGAATGGATGAACTCGCCTGTGCGTGTACAGTGGGAAGTCGGAATCCATAGGCGGCGCGTTTGCGCTTTCAATACGGAGGGAATCTCCGCCGCAAGCGCGGCAAACGCTTTTTCCATAATGGTGGCCGCGTCGGGGATTTCGCAGGCGATGGCGACAAGCACAGTGTACGAAAACCGGCAGCTTTCACGACTCAGGCCGCTGTCCGCGCCGATTTGATTAACGACCGCCATAAAACCATCGGGCGGGCAATCCCGGCATTTTCCGGGGCCCGGCGACCAGGCGGAAAAGCTGTAGAACTCCCAGTGTTCGGACTCCTGTTCGGTATCAGGCGAGTGATGCGTCCATTTGTGGTGTGCTTTATCATTCCAGCCGATTGGTCCGAAACGGACATAGGCTTGATTGGGCGACCCATGTTGACGGGTATCGAACTGCATCATACGCAACGAGGTTCGCCCGCGTACGGACGAGAGCAGCGGCGTCAGGGCTGGCGTCAGCCGCTGCCAAACCGGATAATCCCAAAGAGCCGGAGCCGATGGGGATGCGAGAAGTACACGGACTTCATAGGTTCGGGATGAATACATAACCATTCTCGTTCCGACATTTGAATAAATCGGTGCGTTTCGCGGCAGAGAACGCGTGGCGGATTACGGCCTTTGACCCTATCCGCCCTACGTTTGCTGCCCTGTTTGTGACTTTCCGTTTTCACCTTTATATCACACAAGATTGTTTCAATGATCCTCTGCCTGACCGCCGATGTTCGCAAGCTCACCCCGACCATGAGCGATTGGCTCAAAGCAACTGGATACCTTGCCGGAGTTCAAGGCCACCTGCTCGGCCTCCTCAGATGACTCCCATAATGTGTCTCCGATGACCCGATGGGCGGAACTGACAGCAAAGAGATACGCCCGCGGTTCGTCACCCGCATACTGGGCAATGGCGTAGTAGCTAACCGCTATTGGAGCACACGACTCGGTCTCGTAGTCAAAGCCAACCTGGCCGGGGCAGGCAGGCGCCACGGAAAGCACGCGCGCGCCATCAAGGGTTTGTGGAATGTCGGCAATGCTCACGGGAGTACGCCTAACGCCTAAGCTAACCGGCTGGCCGTAGGCCAGTCCGGGGTAAGCGCAATGTCAAGCCGAATGACAGATAAGTGCACGATTTTTATTCTTCAACCAACTCAGATAGATGCTCAATAAAATGCCTGAAAGAGGGGGCTATGGGAGTTGAATTTCTAAGAAAATTTTGCTCTGTGGATAAATTTTCACTCCAAACATCTCTGACATAATAATAGATCAGTCCATCAGGCAAGCCCAGGCAAATGTAATTACCACCCCAATCAAATGCGAAGGGCAATAAATTTTCTGGAACTTCTTTTTTGTGCCAATGCTCTTTTGCGCGGCCCTCTAAAGTAAAGTCAGGATCGTCTTGAAATTCTTCGGCATACAAGATTGGGATGAAATCTCTAATTTCTATGTCCTCCATTTTTTCATAAAAATCATGAGTGACTGGTTTGTCTGGAGTCCCTCCATTATTTAATTTATAAAAAGCTACAAAATCATGCGGTAGCTTTACCCCAAGTTTTTGCTCAACCAGTGTGAAGTCGTTGTCTGTGAGGCTTCTCTCGGTTTCAGTGAAATTCACGTTACTCATATGGGTTTGATACCTGGTGGTGGTTGTGTGGATAGCCTACGCCCAAGCTAACCGGCGGCGTAGCCGCCCGGGTTGAGCGCAATGTTTGGCACGCTTGATATTGGGCTAAGGAACAAAATTATTGAGACACTGTAGTGTTGCATGTGCATAAGAATAGTACTCCTTTTGACCAAGATCGAGTTCTTCCCAAAGCTCCTCATCGG
>WQUA01000054.1 GCA_009786025.1 Pseudomonadota bacterium
CTTTGTCAACTGACGAGTACCGTTCCTTCAATTCTTGAGGCTTTGCGATCAAAGGTTGCCGTATAACCGCATCCGGCATGATATCCGCTACGCTCAATCAGNCAATCGGGAAAATCGACGTTCGTTATGGAAAAAATGCTAAGAGCCTGCTGAACAACAGNAGCGTTCTCAACAACGAGTTCTTTGGTTTTCAGCAAGGCGTCGATCACGTTGATGATTTCTTCCTTACCAGAGCCGTAGCAACTTTCCAGAACCCAGACAAGTTCGACGATACCGATCAAGCTGACAAAACCGGGATCGTCAGAAGTAAACGCTTCAATGAGATTTGTTGCTTGAGCAGACTGTTTTTTGTCGTCCTGCGCGATATAGCGAACCAGAACATTGGTGTCGAGACCAATCATCATCTTCCAGCACCTCTGGCGGCGATAGCAGCGTTCATGCTTTCGATGCTTACAGATTTTCGAGGCTTCTTGACGAGTCCTTTCAATTGCTGAACCGGAAGATTGGCGGAAACGATAGCGAACTTGTCTTTTCCGACTGCAACAAAACCGACCCGATCTCCTTGTTTCAAGCTCAAAGCAGAACGAATTTCCACAGGAATGGTGACTTGCCCTTTTGATGTCATCTGGCTGGTTNTCACGGCGAAGCTCCGAGTATTACGTTATGCGTCATATCTTACCAGATAGTAATACTTTCTGTCAATGGCAACCTCGACTTCAGCGCAACCCCGCCGGCGCGCTGCGCACCTGGACGAACACCTACAACAGCAATGGTCAGCTTACCCATGCCCAATCGCCCGATGGTGACGACGTGTTTGCTATTGAATGAAGAAAATTCTCAACGAACCTGGCCGATATGAACGGCGGCGACGCCGGCGGTCAGGTTGTGATAATCGGCGCGGTCGAAGCCGGCATTCAACATCATGGATCTCAGCGTTTCTTGGTCAGGGTGCATTCGGATGGATTCGGCAAGGTAGCGATAGCTGGCTTCATCGTTGGCGATGAGGCGGCCGAGTTTCGGAAGAATTTTGAAGCTGTAGCAATCGTAAAACGGCGCCAGCGATTTTTGCACGCGGGAGAATTCCAGCACCAGCGCCATGCCGCCCGGTTTCAGCACCCGGCACATTTCGCTCAACGCTTTTTCTTTGTTGGTGACGTTGCGCAGTCCGAAGCCGATCGACACAACGTGAACGCTCTTATCAGGGAACGGCAGCGCTTCAGCGTTGCACTGGACGACCGGCGCCACAAGGCCGCGGTTCAGCAGGATTTTGCGGCCTTCTTGCAGCATCGCGCTGTTGATGTCGGACAGAATGGCGGTCGCTTGCGGATATTTTTTCAGAAACCGGCGGGTCAGGTCGCCGGTGCCGCCCGCCAGATCGAGGATAACGGGGGGTTCGGGAAGATGCGCAGGCAAGTGCGCCAGCGCTACGGTAGCGTTTTTCCAATGGCGATGCAATCCAACCGACAACAGATCGTTCATCAGGTTGTATTTTGAAGCGACGGAATCAAAGACGTCGGCGACGCGTTTTTTTTTATCGTCGGCAGCGACGGTTTCGAAGCCGAAGTCGGCGGTTTTTTTCATTGCGGTGTTTTTAAAGCGATCAGACTGGGTCAGGCGGCGAAACTTCGCGGCTGCCGCCGGCTGCTTGCAGGCGCGTCAGGTAATCTTGCCATAAGGCCTCCTGACGTGCGCCCAGCTCGGCCAGATAGGCCCATGAATATAAACCGGAGTCATGGCCGTCGGAAAACACCAAACGCAGCGCGTAAAGACCGACCGGTTCGATACGGATAAGTTGAATGTCTTTTTTTCCGGTCTGTAAGGTTTCCTGTCCGGGACCGTGGCCGCGCACTTCTGCTGATGGCGAAAACACCCGTAAAAATTCATGCGAAAAACGAACTTCCCGGCCATCGGCGTAACGCAATTCCAATTGTCGGGAGGCGCTGTGCAGGGTAATTTCAACCGGTCGGATCAAAGCATCGTCGGGCATGTCAACGAGCCAGCGCAGCAAATTCGGGGTCGATTTCGGGCGCAACGCTATCGACGACGCTCAGATGTTCGGTCCCGGTGAAGGCGTCGCGGCTGCGCGCTTCTTTGCCGCGCAGTTTGATGTCGAGCCGCAGGTCGTTGATCGAGTCAGCGTTGCGCAGCGCGTCTTCATAAGTGATCAGGCCACGCTCGTACAGATCGAACAACGATTGGTCGAAGGTCTGCATTCCCTGTTCGCGCGAACGCTTCATGATGTCCTTGATGCCGGGGATGTCGCCCTTGAAAATGAGATCAGAAGTCAGCGGCGTGTTGAGCATGACTTCGGCGGCCGGAACGCGGCCGCGGCCATCGGCGCGCAGGATGAGGCGCTGCGCGACGAAAGCGCGAATGTTGAGCGATAAATCCATCAGTACTTGCGCGCGTCGTTCTTCCGGGAAGAAGTTGATGATCCGGTCGAGCGCCTGATTGGTGCTGTTGGCGTGCAGTGTGGCCAGACACAAATGGCCGGTTTCGGCGAAAGCGATGGCGAAATCCATGTTTTCGCGCGAGCGAATCTCGCCGATCATGATCACGTCGGGCGCCTGCCGCAGCGAATTTTGCAGCGCGATGTCCCAGGAATCGGTATCGACGCCGATTTCGCGCTGCGTGAAAATGCAGTTACCGTGTTCGTGGATGAACTCGATCGGATCTTCGATGGTGATGATGTGGCCGTAGCTGTGCTTGTTGCGATGAGCGAGCAGTGACGCCATCGTTGTCGATTTGCCGGCGCCGGTGGCGCCGATGAAAATCACAATGCCGCGCTTGGCGAGAATGACATCTTTCAGTACAACCGGCATTCCCAGGTCTTCGTAGGTGGGAATCTTGGTATTGATTGAACGCAATACCATTCCCGGCCAGCCCTGTTGCAGAAAAACGCTGACGCGGAAGCGTCCGATGCCTTGCAGGCTCAGCGCGTAATTGCATTCCTTGGTCTGATCGAATGCTTCTTTCTGCCGTTCGTTCATGATGCAGCGAACAAGCTCGGCGGTATGTTGCGGCTCCAGTGGCGATTTCGAGACCGGCGAGATTTTGCCGTTGACTTTGATCGCCGGCGGAAAGCCGACCGTGATAAAAAGATCAGACCCTTTTTGCTGTACCAGCAATTCCAACAGGTCGTGAACGAATTGAACAGCGCGTTTATTTTCCATAGTTGTCGTAAAAAGGTGAATGCGGTTTTATCTTGTTGCGTTAACTATGCGTTGAACAATTCTTTGTTGACGGCGATATAGGTAGCCGCTTGCACGGTAATCTTGTTGCGCCGGACCAGCTCAAGCAGCGCCTGATCCATTGTCTGCATACCGAGCGCCTGGCCGGTCTGGATCGACGAGTACATCTGCGCGATTTTGTTTTCGCGGATCAGGTTGCGGATCGCCGGGGTGCCGACCAGCACTTCAAACGAGGCGATACGCCCCAGCCCGTCTTTGGTTTTCAGCAACTGCTGGGCGATGACTGCCACCAGCGATTCGGAAAGCATCGCCCGCACCATCTCTTTTTCGGACGCCGGGAACACGTCGATGATCCGGTCGATCGTCTTGGGCGCTGAACTGGTGTGCAGCGTCGCAAAGACCAGGTGACCGGTTTCCGCCGCGGTCAGCGCCAGCCGGATGGTTTCGAGGTCACGCATTTCACCGACCAGAATGTAGTCGGGGTCCTCGCGTACGGCGCTGCGCAATGCGGCTTCGAACGAATGGGTGTGGTGATTGACTTCGCGCTGGTTGATCAGGCATTTCTTCGATTCGTGAACGAATTCGATCGGGTCCTCAATGGTCAGGATGTGGCCGTTTTCCTGTTCATTGATCTGGTTGATCATTGCCGCCAGCGTCGTCGATTTTCCGCAGCCGGTCGGCCCGGTCACCAGAACCAGGCCGCGTGGGCGCTTGATGATTTCGTGGAGCACTTTGGGCGCGAATAGCTGCTCGATGGTCTGCACTTTTGTAGGGATCGGCCGGAACGCCACACTGGCGCCGTGCAACTGGGTATAGGCATTGACCCGGAAACGCGCCAGATTGGGGATCTCAAACGAGAAGTCGCATTCGAGCCGCTCTTCGTATTCCTTGCGGACGGCGTCGCTCATGATGTCATAGACCATCGCATAGACTTCTTCATGCGCCAGCGGTGGCACGTTGACCCGCCGAATGTCGCCGTGAACCCGGATCATCGGCGGCAGGCTTGACGACAGGTGCAGGTCGGAAGCGTTATTTTTGACGGCAAAGGCCAGAAGTTCGGTAATATCCATTTTTAACCCTTTCCCATAAGCGTGCCATGACGTTAACTTTTCTGTAAAGCGGCATAGCTCTCAAGGACTCGATTATGGAGCAGTATCAAAAAGCATGGCAAGCGGTTTGGCGGCGAATTGACGAATCAGTTGCCCGATGTGGAAGAAAAGTCGGTGAAATCTCGCTTCTGGCGGTCTCGAAGCGGTTTCCGCCGGAGGTGGTGCGCCCATTGTATGCGCTGGGGCAGCGCCGGTTTGGCGAAAACTATGTCCAGGAAGCCCGCGACAAGCAACAAGCGCTGGCCGATCTGCCTGACCTCTCATGGACGCTGATCGGCCCGTTGCAGCGCAACAAAGCGGCGCTGGCCGCCCGGATCTTCGATCGCGTGGAAACGGTCGATTCTCTGGCGCTGGCGGAACGCTTGTCGGCGGCGCGTTCCGCTGACCGCCCGCCGCTGGAAGTTCTGATACAGGTTAATATCAGTGCCGAGCTACAGAAAAGCGGTGTCATGGCGGCAATGGCGGTTGTTCTTGCCGACCAGATTGCCCGCTTGCCGCGCCTTCGATGGTGTGGTTTCATGGGAATTGCGGCGGAGACCGACGATGTGACGGAACAACGTCGGCAATTTGCGTTGCTGCGCCAATGTCAGGCGCAAGCGCGGGCGGCGGGTTTGCCCGCCGAAGTGCTGTCAATGGGCATGAGCGCCGATCTCGATGCCGCCGTCGCCGAGGGCTCGACGGAATTGCGTATCGGCAGCGCCCTGTTCGGCCCGCGACCGACAGGGTAAACAACTTGGCTTGATGAGGGAGGACAGGCCTCGGAACTCAATTGGAAAGGATGGTCATGAAATACGTTTTTATCGGCGGCGGCGCTATGGCCACCGCATTGATCGGCGGGGTGGTGGGTAGCGGCAAGGGCGCTGCCGATATCAGAGTCGTCGATCCCAATGATGCCCAACAGATACGGCTGACAACCGTTTTTCCGCAAGTGCAGAGCTATTCACGCCTCGAAGACACCCTTTTTGAAGAGGTTGATGTGGTCGTGCTGGCGGTCAAACCGCAGTTGTTGCAAATGGCCGCCCGGCAATTGGCGCCGTTCACGCCGGCCATTCCGGCGGTACTGTCGGTCGCGGCGGGTGTTCGTGTCAAAGATATTTCGCGCTGGCTGGGCGGCTATCCGGCGGTGATTCGGGCGATGCCGAATACGCCGGCACAGGTCGGCGCCGGTTACACTGGTGTCTATGCTGCGCCCGAAGCCAACGAAGCAGCGCGTAACCATGTCCACGAATTGCTGGAAAGCGTCGGCAACGTGTTTTGGTTGAATCATGAGGAGATGCTCGACGTGGTGACGGCGTTGTCCGGCAGCGGTCCGGCGTATGTATTCTATTTTCTGGAAAATCTGGAGGCGGCGGCGCATTCGCTGGGACTTAGAGAGGGGAGCGCCCGCGCCATTGCGCTGAACATCCTGTCCGGCGGCTTGGCGTTGGCGCAGCGTGGTAACACGCCATTTGCCGAGCTGCGTGCTCGGGTCACATCGAAAGGGGGAACCACCGAGAGGGCCATACAGGTCTTCGACCACGCCGGGGTGGATAAAGCCATTCAGGAAGCCGTACATGCCGCCTGGCAACGAGCGGCGGAATTAGGCGACGAATTGGGGAATGATGATCATCCGGAAGCCAGCGCCGGATAAGGGCGGCGCTAAAGCGGATGAATGAGCAGACGGTTCCCTGGCGACGCGAAGATGGCGACGATTTGGTGCTGACCTTGCATGTTCAGCCGGGTGCGAAGAAGACGGAAATTCAAGGCGTCCACGACGGCGCGTTGAAAATACGGCTGGCAGCGCCGCCGGTGGACGGCAAGGCCAATCAGGCATTGCGGCGCTTTCTTGCTGACGCTTTTGGCGTGGGGCTGCACGCCGTGACGCTGAAGCATGGACAAAACAGCCGCCATAAAGTCGTTCGAGTCAAAGCTCCGACGAAACGCCCGGATCAGCAGTGGGTGTAGCAGGGATCAGCAAGTCCAGAAATCAAAAAACTTTATTTAACTGCAAAGAACGCAAAGAAAAATCGGCGAGTAAAGCAAGGCAATCCGGCTCACCCGCCCCATTCCCCGAACGGTGAGCGGCTTCGGCGGATGTGCCGCGTGGCGGGAGTTCGTAAAGGCACCGTCATCGGCTTCGGCAAATCTTGACGACATTTACAAGTTAGGTGACACTGATCAGTTAGAGGCAGTTCGCCTATTTGTCGTCAGGCAAAATCTATGGAGGTTGTATGGTAAGCACCAATGCTCTCGCCGAAGGCGACATTTGTACTTTTCAACAAAGCAACGGAGCCTGGGGGTTTTTCTGGGTTCTCAAAATGGATAAAGCGCCGGATGGAGAAAAGATTTTTTCGCTCAAAAAATTCGATGCATACACAGATGAAGAGGTGCTCAAGGAGTACATAGATGATGTGGAAGAACTGAAGGGCTTGCCATTGCAAGGCCACTTCCCGATTTGTGAAAAACAAGTCCTTGAGTGTAAGCCTCGCATTATTGGAAATATGTCTGTCAGCGAGGACGATCTCGAAGGGTACTCAATCTGGAAAACAGCTTTCGACAAGGGCGAAGCGGGCGTCTTTACGCTGCCGGTGGAGGAAATATGAATCGGAAAATCATCGCGTATTCAACCAGCGCCGCGGCTGATATTGCACTTAAGACGGGCGGCGCCACTGCCGGTTAATTCGGGCGTCAGGCTATCTACATCAGGAACCAACCAATGCTCGCTGCTCACTGGAAAAATGAAGAGGCGCCATTATTCAATGGGCTGAACAGCCTCGCATGCTCATCCGGCAAGATATTCAGCTTCGAGCACAACCGATTAGTAAGCCTTGCGGCGAGTGATGATTGTGAGTGGGTAAGTGTTGGTGTGTTGGCTACGCGCAATCTATACGGAGGCGAGTACGTGGTGAAGTGTGGCGAAGCATTTGCGCATGGCTCCGTTGGTATTATCGTATTGGAGTCGCTGGCGAGTGGCGAGCCCATTTGGTCTTTTGCTTCAAGCGAGACAAACCCTTTCGATCAAATTGAAATCAAGGGCAGCAGGGTTCTCGTTCTTTCTACAAGCGGCGCTGTGTTACGATTTCGCCCTCCGCTAAAAGACGTTGCATTTCTCAGGCCTGGCATTGCATTCAACCTGGACGACGTCACTGTCGGTTCATTGGGACGCTAGGCTATGCACGGATTTCCCAAAAATTTAGATTTATCCGCCGCCATAGGGCAGGAGACCACTCAGTTTCGTATCGGCCCATATGACCTGCAATTTTCATTTGGAGAAGTCAGCTTTGCGGTACAATCCCAAGTAGAGTTATGGCGTAATAGCCCCATAATCGCTACATGGCAGAGCGGAGAGTGGCCAAGCGCCGAGTTTTATAAAGCTCTCTGTGCTGCTGTTACTTCGGTTTGCATTATAGACAATGAGCGCCGCCTTTGTATCGCATTGAACAACGGCTTAGAACTTCACATCTTGGATAACTCCGATCAATATGAGTCACTCCAAATTTATGTCTCTGGTTCAATGCCGTACATCGTTTAGTATGGAATCTAACATTACATTCAACCCGGACAGTTTCGTTACCGGTTAATTCAGGCGTTAGGCCGTTCACGTAACCTGTCGAGCGTATGCGTAAAATCGATGACAGAACACCGGAAAAGATCTCGGTTTGGGTAGGAACAACCCACAAGAGCCGCGATGAGTTCAACGCCTACTTTGAGGGGCTTGAAGACTCAAATTCCAACTGCGGCATTCATCGGGACTTTGGCTGCGCATTCATAGATACGGATTTTTTCTTCACCTTCGGCACAGCGAACAATGAGATCGTGCCCATCGAGAAGCTCTGCGAGGAAGTCGGCTGTAGCAGCCGAAAGACAGAAAACGCGATCATCGAAAAGTGTCACGAAATGGGCATCCATGAAGGTAATGTGGGCTGCTATTATGGCAACGCGACCTTTACTGAGACTGACGCCAATTGCCGGTATAACGATATGATCTTCATAGGAACATTCGATGACCCGCGCAAGAAAATCAGGTAGCAAAGTTAGCCTTGCGCCTGGCTTTGTGTTCGCCGGATGTGCTGACGCGCGCCGGTTATCTTGGGCGCTCAGTTAGGAAAAAGCGCATGAACGAATGGGGTATCGCATATGAGCCGGAGTGCGGATGGCGAGCGTTCGACAAACATCAGGAGCTATCAGAGGCTATCTGGGAGGGGCTTACACATGAGCAGTGGCTTTACATGAACTTTACCCATGAGAGTTCAATTTGGGAGTCACGTACAGATGGCAGCACAATCGTACTGTGGTACGAATGCGGTGTAGAGCGAGTGGAAGAATTGAAAATTTCAGGTGGGTTGGCATCCGTTTATATGGAACCTATCGTCAAAAAATTTTTGCTTGCTCCCCGCCCCTCCCATGTTTGAAGTACCTGACATTGTGTTCATCTCGGGCGCGCTGACGCGCGCCGGATCATTCAAACATTCGATATGATGCGTGATCCGATATGAGTGGAAGAAACATTAAAAAACGCGCGTATTCGGTGCGGCTGGGAATGGAACGCCCCTGGCGCGCCCTTCGCATCCCGTATCGCCTCTTCGAGAACGCTTACGACAGCGATGATCTCGGCGATCTCCTCATTGCCGCCCTGCGAGCAGTGTCTGACCATTCCGATCAATACAACTATCGTTTCGACGAAGATCACACGCATCAAAACCCGTGGTATCACGTGATGATTTTTGAAATTGAGGGCATCCCTGAAGTGATCTACGAAAAATTTGTCAGGAAGGTCGTCGCCTTGGGCTTCATTGATGTTGAGCAGGCCGAAGATTGGCAATAGAATGCCCGGCATCGCGCCCAACCCGGATGATTTCGCCGCCGCTTATTTTTTGCGTTAGGAACTGCACATGTTGAGAAAACTTTTGACTGCAATGGGCGCAACGCCGGCGACGAACAGCTCAGCGATCGTTACGGAGTTCTACAAACCGTATCCCGAAGAGCGCATCAATTTTCTCTACAACCTTCTCTTTTGCGACGACATCCATCTCTTTAAGACCCACATCACCGGAAAAGAGGTTGGCCTCTGGAGCGCGCTGTTCGCAGAGCAACCGGATAAAGGAGCTCTTCGCAAAGTGGCTGATGATGAAGCTAACGAGGGCAGAGTTCGCGCTCTCGCCTTCAACCGGTTACGCACACTGGGCGAAACCGTACCGTCCAAGCGTTTGCTCGGGGTCATCGTGGAAGTTCCGCTTGAGCAAGGCCTCGATGTATTGGCGGCCTTTTCGGAGGGCGACGTGCGCTATCTGAACCAATCCGGAAAGGTGGTGATCTTTGAAGGCCGAGGAAATCCGGTCGAAGGTCTGGCGAAAGAATTGATTGCCGTCGCTCAGCCGGTCATCAACGAGATCGGCCCGTGGGACAAAAATCGACTTCCACCGCCAAAAGCGGGAAACGTCCGGATCACTTTTCTTGTTTCTGATGGTCTGTATTTCGGCGAAGGGGCATTCGCCGCCATGCAACAAGATGCTATGGCGGGGCCGGTTCTATCCAAGGCAACTCAATTGCTACAGCAGACGGTAAAAATCGGAGTAGAATGAAACCGCGTATCAAGTAACCGGGATAGAGATGCTATGTCGTTTGAGTCAGATTTCAATACTTGGTTAGCGCAAGTGCTCGAAGAGAAAGTGCCGGCAAAAGTTAAGGCGTTTTCCTTTAACTTGTTCGAGCCTGCGGATATCGACAATGTTAAATTCGGGATTGAGCTGATCGGCGCAGGTTCATTCGACGAGGATGATCCGGATTGGGCTGCCGATGAAGTTTGGGAGCCATCGCAACGATGGATCGGCATCCCCTTAGAATACTCCGGCGCGGAGTGGGTAATCTGCCTTAAGAAGGTAACAAGCCTTCTGCTAAACTTGATTCAATCAGACGTGGAAGCCGCTAAAATTTTGCGATCAAAGAAAGCCATCGGCGTTGGTTTTGTTGACGGCGATCTTGAGGTTATCTGGCAGAAGTAGCGTATGCCCAAGTCAGGAAATCATGAACCATCAGTCGATTGACGATAAGTGGGAGGCCATATGCTCCCTTTGTCTGGAGCGCGCCAAGGCCGAGAATTACGATATGGATCGCTTAACCCGGGATGAGGCTGAAGTGGTTGCTCTATGGCGGCTTGAGGCAGATGTCTGGAATGGCGGGTTCATTCAGTTTTTCTGTAATTGGGGAGAAGCTCATTGCGCAACTGCATTGAATGCGCTCCGGCGTATTGGCGCGACAAGCACGCTTAATGTGGTTGAGGAACAACGAAATATAGTTGAGAGATTGAATGGGCACCCAGACCTAAAAGAATACTGGGATGTTCCCAAGCTTTTGACAGAAATTGAAGATAAACGCATTAGCGGCCTCGATGAGGAGTTTTGGAATCTTTCAGGAGAAATCTCAAGCCGAGCCGAGCCCATTTATGAGCACCTCATCAATAGCCAAGGCTAACCATGTGCGCTTGGCTGACTGAGCGCCTAACATTGCTCAAAGCGAACGGTTTCGCCGCTAATGAGCTTGGACGTTAGACTATTCAGGAGCATCCGCAGTGGAATCGCCGTTCTCCGAAATATGGGTTGAGTCTCCAGATGGTCAATCCCTCTGCGCCCTCATCAACGGCAATCGCGGTTGGCTCATGTATCTCCGCGAGAGCGGCGACTCCGGTTTCTCATCGCGCAATCCTGACTACGTTGGCCCAAGCGATGCCGCCATTGAATACCGCCTGAATAACGGGCAGCACGATTTTTACCCGGCATCATGGGCCTTGCCTGTATCGACAATTCGTCAGGCCCTGGCGTACTTCGAGAGCGAGCATCAACGCCCACCATTTATAATCTGGCATGAAGATTAACCATATCTGCCATAGCCTTATGGCGGGCATTGCGCCCAACCCGGAGCTCTGGTCATGCTGATCAGTGAAGCCGTGCAACGATGGTGGCCTTTGCCAAGCTCGCTCGACTTGGTGCGTGCTCCGGTCAAGGTGACGGCGGCGGCGGTTCTTGCCGAGGTCACCCGGTTTGTGGCTGGTCAACGCCTTTCAGCAGCATGGGCGCCGTTTTCTTCCCTGGATCAGGTGTTTGGTTCTGTCGCCGTATTTACGAATGTTCCAACGGTGTATTTCGTGCTTCCGACCCGATCCGAATGGACGGTTCTCTGGAACAACAGCTTCCTTTGCGATGGCTACGACTCGCTGTGCTGGTGCCTCACGAAGAACCATGGCCTTGACACCCTGCACTGGCAATCCTCTGACAACGATGCCGTGTTTCAAGCGGGGAGTCTGTTCAACTTTCGCCAACGCACAGATGCGGGATTGATCGAGCGATCGGTTTACTGCTGCAAAGACGATGCGCATTGGGAGTTTTATGCGAAGGGAGAACCGCTCGCGCAAGAAGACCTGGCTGCCTACTCGACCCGGCGAAAACGCGATCGCCT
The DNA here is from genome assembly GCA_009786025.1 of Pseudomonadota bacterium. GTDB lineage: Bacteria > Pseudomonadota > Gammaproteobacteria > Burkholderiales > Casimicrobiaceae > UBA931. The sequence continues at coordinate 11,732 of WQUA01000054.1, forward strand.
CAACGAACATGGGATGCTTCAGTTGCTTGCAAGGCTGGGCGCGCGGCCGTGGGAGGATGCGTTTTATTTGCCGGGCGAAGCGTACCGGATCGAACGTGTCGAGTATCCGCAAGCCATCAAACACAAAAAGTTTTCAGAGTTCGCTTGTGCGCGCACATAGCGCGGCTGGGATGCAGTGAAACGGAATCCCGGTTTTGGGCCGAAGCGCGCCAGGGAATCCAAATGGTAAGCTATATAATTTGCTGAAACACACACATATGCCTCTACCCCGCGTTTATGCTGACTTCAATGCTCTCGAGTATTCGGCTGACAAGCCCTTCGCGGAGATGCCGCTCACCGGGTTCGGCACTTTGTCGAGTCTTGCCAGGCAAGGCCTGCGCTTGTCTGAAAACATGGCGCTGATCCTGTGCGAGCCGAATGATATCGAATGCGAAGTTACGGTTCACTTTGATATGTCAAGGACCGATCCGGCTGGTCGCCAGGGCGAATGGGTGGCACGCTTTGACCTCCGCTTGGTTCGAGATTTGCCGAACACCGGCGAGCGGTTCCCGACGCAACATCCGTGCATGGTGTGCGGCCAGTCGTTTTACCAGCCCCGCACCTTCACCGACAGGTGCCGCAACTGCGGCGCCAGTGTGATGGAACCCATGCTTCCACCCGACAATGCAACCTGACAGGTCATTCAACCCGGACGCGCTCAAGCGTACCGATTAACTTGTGCATGAGAAAGTCAAGAACAAATGTATTACTGGAACAAGGACAATTTTGAAGGGCTTCTTGAGTTGGCGCACGAACTCAGAAAAACGCCCGAGCTTGGCAGGTTAGCGGAGTATTGCGTTCTCAGGGAAAAAGGCTTGAGGTCCCAAGCGCTGGCGCGGCTGAACGATTTCCTCGCTGAGGCCGCTTTGTGGGATACCGGCCTCGCGCGACGCAACGTCTTGACCATTCTTGAGGCGGGCGCGCGCACCTCTGAAGCCCACCCATTCATGGCGCATCCACTTCTGGCGCGTTTGATCTATCCGACTTTGGATCAATGGATGGTTGATGAACCATCCGCGGTTGAGCCGTTGCGATGGTTCGGCCTGTTGCAATCAGATGCTGATGCCCTTCGGCGCGCGCTCTCTTTATCGCCAGACGACATCCCGGTTCGCCGCAGGCTGATCCATTTTGCGATTGATTACGCTGATTTTGCAACCCATCACCTCAGCGAATCGGTGCTTCTCTCGAGCGTTGAAGAAGTGCGCGCAGCGATTGCTACAGCCAGACAATATATCGCCTCCGCGCCTGACATAAAACCCTTTGCCGGTCTGTCCGTAGAAGCCAACGAATACGAGCAGATGGTTGATGACTGGGAGGCCTATAACCAGTCGCCAACGGGCACGTTCCCACAGTGGTGCAAAACAAAAGGGCGCGCTTATTCATGGCCAGCAGTTATTTACTACGACGATGATGCCGTGCAACAGCACGCTACGACCGATACGACAGAACAGCGCGACTGAGCGTTAAAGGCGCTGCTTTCGTGCCCAAGTCCGTCCTGTTTTCAATCGTCCGTTTCTACTCCACTCCGGCACGTGAAAGTGGTATTCTTTACAGATCAAGCGTTCGGTTGGGCTGTTGTCCGGTTTCTCCGGGCGTTCTGACAACATGCTCAACGCCGCCTGCTTTGCTCGCAGGGTGCGCCAAAGCGACGTTTTGACGTATCGAAGAGCATGAGCATAGAGCTGTTCAACACAACCACGTGAGGCTTCACATGCGTTACCTTTTTGTATTTGTGGCCGCCGTAGCAATCAACACTCTCGGCGCTTGTGCCTGGGCTACCGAACCGCTTCACGATGGGTTGATTTACGGTGACAAAAAAGGCTCTATCTTTCCGGCGGAGTGTTGCTGGCTTAAACTGCCTGACTCGGAGGCTTTGACTTCCATGCGGCGTGCGGAGAATTGTTCTGCCATCGGCGGCCCGGTGGGTGAATACCGTTATCAAGAGGGCAAACTATGGTTGATCGAACTTCGTCGCTGCGGAGGAACAGTTCCACTACGGGAAGTTTTTCCCGACCTTCCGAGTCCGGCGGTTGCGGTTTGGTTGACCGGTGACTATATCGCCAAGCTCAATTGGTTGTGCCACGACAAGGAATACCGTGGCGTCTATGAGTTGGAGCTCAAGTTGCATGTTTCACAAGGCAACGTCGTCTCAGTTTCGGAGCGACGGCGCGACAAATCTGATTGCAAATAGTCGGGGCTGAATGAAATGCTGTGCCTGACATTTCATTCAGCCCGGACGCGCTAAGGCGCGCCGGTTCATTCGAGCGTTGAACTGATCTATGCCCATGTTTGAAAGAAAGCTGCTTGTTCCAGTTCTCGGGCAGCTTGTCGCCGAAGGGCAAAGTTCTGTGTGGGAGGGTGAGTTGAGTTTGCCTTTTGTCGAGGGAGAGTCTTGTTTTCTGCTCAGGCTGCGCGGAAACCATGAAGGCCCAACCGAAGCACAAATTTTGGCCGTTCAGAATTTGATTCGGAATTGCATCGCTATTAAAATTGCAGCGACTGTTCCAATGTTCAACCTGTTTGAAGAAGGAGGGTTCGGGATAGACCCAAAAGAGAAGCCCGAAGTCATATGGTCGTATCTAACTCCCGGAATGATCGAGGTTGAGAAGGAAAGTAAAGAATGGGGCGGTGCGGTGTATTCGCAAATTGGGTTTGAATCACACCTCTGCCCAAGCGCCTTTCCATGTATCGGAACGCTCAATGGTCAATTCGAGCTTGTCTCTGTCGAAACCTAATCTTTTGGCCAGTCGGCCATTGCGCTTCGCTCAAGACGTGTTAAAAACGTACCGGGCAGCGTAAAAATTAGGTTTCACATGGGCAAACCGAACTTCCGCTATGTGGCGAAATCAGAACCCTCCAAAGGCTGGAGGGTTTGGGACAGAAAATTGAGCCGTTGGTGGGGAGCGTGGCGTCGAGAATATCCGGAGGACGTGCTAAAAGAGCTCAATGGTGAAAAACGCCCTGAAATGCTTGTTAACCTATGCCGCAAAAGGTAAGGTGTTAAACTATCCACATGATCCAGGCCGGGCAATCATGGAAAAGTTACAGCTCAAATCGCTCAAACCCAGACACGCCATTCTCTCCGGCGATCCTGAATGTGTGTCGATAGAAATCCTGATAACCCCGTTTCTGTGGAATCAAGAGATAGTGAACACTTCTATCCGTCTGGACGGCATCGACCTGCCGTCGAATATGCTCAGGGATCTGGTCGGAAAATCATTTGAATTTCCGATCAACCCGATGGATGGCTACATTGATGGATCCATTTGTATCGGCGAGCATCATCCTGTGGATGTTACATCGCTGAGTTTCAACAGGTCTCGCGACGGTGATGTTAGCCTTGTCGTTAAAGGCGTTTACGAGCTCGATCCTTCTTTTGATTTCTTTGAGCAAACAGGTCGCATACCGTTCACCATGGGAACAACGGTGAGTTCATGTGCGGTCTGACATCACGTTCAGCCCGGATGCCCCCACTGCCGGCTCACTTGAGTGCTAGGCTGTTTATATATCATGAATATTGTTTGGGTTTTTAACGGGGAAAAAGCGCAGTTCCCCTCTGGCGTTTTCACACAGCGTGAGCTTGCCGAGCGTTGGATTCAGCGACATGGCTTGAGCGGAACGCTCACTGCGTACCCCATGGATGTCGGCATTTATGATTGGGCAATCAGCAAGGGTTACTTCACCCCCAAGCGAGATGACCAGCGCAGTGCGGAGTTCATTCAGCGTTTTAGTTCTGCCTCTTTGGAACATCATCATTATGAACATGGGGCATTGTGTTGTTGATCTGATATTGCGCTCAACCTGGATGGCTTCGTTGCTGAGAAGTGGCTCCGTTTGTTCAGACAGTTTTCACAAAAGATAAGTGGAACTCCGTGGTCAAGCTGCGGTGGGTTGCAGCGGTAAGTTAAAGTAAGCCATATC
>WQUA01000055.1 GCA_009786025.1 Pseudomonadota bacterium
ATCAGTACATCACCGGTTCCGCCTTCGACCCGGAAACCCGGCTGCTGTACGTCTACTCGATGAAGGCGCTGAAGTTGAGCCCGAACAACATGTACTACGACCCCGTCGTGCACGTTTACTTTGTGACCAGGGACACGCCGACGGTAGCTTCGGTGAAACCCGACGGCGCGAGCGAACCCATCAGCGGCACCATCGTCATCACGTTCAGCGAGGCGATGGACACGGCGGCGGGCGGCGCGGTGCGACTCAACGGCCTTCCCGCACTGACCGGCGGCACGTGGTCCAACGGCGACACGGTGTTCACCATCGCGTACAGCAACCTTGCGAACAGCACGGCTTACACGGTGAATATCTCCGGTTTCGAGAGCCTCGCGGGTGCCACGATGGCCGATGACAGCAGCCACGTCTTCACGACAGCGGCAGCGTCGGATACCACGCCGCCCACGGTCACCAGCGTCACGCCCAGCGGCACGGATGCGCCCGTCAGCGGCAACATCGCCATCACATTCAGTGAGCCGATGAACACAACAGCCGGTACGGTGAAACTCAATGGCCTTGCTCCGCTGACCGGCGGTACATGGTCTAGCGGCGACAAGGTGTTCACCATTGCGTACAACAACCTTGCAAACAGCACGGCGTACATCGTCAACATCTCCGGCTTCAAGGATGTCGCGGGCAACACCATGGCCCTGGACAACAGCCATGGCTTCATGACGGTAACCGCCGTGATTCCGCTGACCTTCGCGAACAATACCTCCTATAACATTCCTGCATCCACCGTCGGCACGCCGATCACCAATATCAACGTATCGGGTGGCGTTTCGGGCGGCGTCCCACCTTACACGTTCAGCGCGTTGGGTTTACCTGCCGGAATAACCATCAGCGCAGCAGGCGTTGTCTCCGGCACTCCGACCGCGGCAAGCGCAGCAGGGATAGCGACCATCACCGTGAAAGACAGCACAAACGCCAGCGCCTTTATCATCATCGGCTACGAAGCGGTCTCGCCGATATCAACCCGAATCGCGGCTGCGCCCATCACGATCGCCGAGCCGTTGGCTGGTGCAACGCCATCGACAACAGCGGGCGGATGCGGCATGAGCTTTACCTGCAACGTATCGTGGCAGCCGAGCGATAACCCGTTCCAGGCCGGCGTATCGTATGAAGCCACGATCACACTTACAGCAGTCGGCAGTAACACCTTCGATTCAGGGCTGACTGTCACCATCAACGGACAAGGCGCAAATGTGACCTTTACCAGCGGCACAACGGTCACGGTGAAATTCGCCTTCCCACCGACACGAACCTTTGCCCAAGCCATTCCACTGAATCCGGCGATGTTGGCGATGCTGGCGCTCGTGCTGGCAGGGCTGGCTTTCCGACATAGGATAGACAAGGCCGAAGGCCGACATTCGCTGTAATACCTTTCCCCCTTCCTTCCCCCTCTCCCGTCCGCGGGAGAGGGAGAATTTTTCTTCGCGCCTTCGTACTTCGCGGAAGATGTTTTTATGGATCGCTTCGTTGCGCCCGCGATAAGGCACTTTTCTGGTTCTTGACACCTGAGATCCTACACGCAGCCCCACAGCGCTGCCCCCCACAGCGCGGCGATCAATACCAGCATCACCATCTGCGCGGCGCTGCCGCAATCTTTGGCTTTTTTCGACAGCGGATGGCGTTCTTCACCGATACGGTCAATCGCTGCTTCAATAGCCGTGTTTAGCAGCTCAACCACCAGCGTCAAACCATGAGCGCCGATCAACAACACACGCGCCACAGTACTCAGAGGCAGAAAGCAGGCCGCAGGAACAGCAACCACAACCAACAACACAATCAGTCGGAAGCTTTTCTCGCCACGCCAGGCTGCGACAAGCCCGGCTGAAGAATAGAGAAAAGCGTTGAAAAGGTGCTTGAAGAGTTTCATTTTTTATGTTCCGATCACCCTTGTTTATTCGATGCCTGAAGGGTTTCTTTACACAAGCACGATATCGTATTGCTCCTGCGTATAAAGCGTTTCCACTTGCAGCGAAATGGTCTTGCCAATCAAATCGGCGAGCCATACCAGGCTTTGCGATTCTTCGTCAAGAAAACAGTCGATCACTGCCTGCGATGCCAATATCCGGTATTCGCGCGCGCTGTATTGCCGCGCCTCGCGCTGGATCTCGCGGAGAATTTCATGGCACACGGTTTGTGCGGTTTTCATTTGGCCGCGCCCCAGACAGGTCGGACACGGCTCGCACAACATCTGCGCCAGCGATTCACGGGTTCGTTTACGCGTCATCTCGATCAGTCCCAGGCGAGTGAAGCCGTTGACACTCAAACGCGTGCGGTCCTTTTCCAGCGCCCGGTTCAGTTCTTCAAGGACGATTCCCTGATGCTCGGGCCGTTCCATATCGATAAAGTCGATGATGATGATACCGCCCAGATTACGTAATCTCAGCTGTCGAGCAATGGTGTGCGCCGCTTCGAGGTTGGTTTTGAAAACGGTATCCTCAAAATTGCGGCCATCGACAAACGCGCCGGTGTTGACATCAATACTGGTTAACGCTTCAGTTTGATCAAAAATCAAATAGCCGCCAGATTTTAAATCGACACGACGCGACAGCGCTTTGTTCAATTCTTCTTCGACGCCATAGCGATCAAACAGCGCGCGTTCGCCGGTGTACAACGATAATTTTTCGGTCATTCCGATCGTGTACTTCTGCGAGAAATCCTGCATCGCGGTCAACGCCGCTTTATCGTCAACGTAAATCGTCGCCGTATCTTCGGAGGCAATATCGCGCAACATCCGTTGCGGCAGTAACAAATCCTGATACAACAAAGACGGAACGGGAAGTTCGTTGGAGCGCAGCGATACATCTCGCCACAAGCGCGTCAAATATTCGATATCGGTTTTCAGTTCGTGTTCGGTGGCCGTTTCTGCCATCGTACGGATGATGAAACCGCCCGGCGGCTCTTCCGGCAGCAACGCCTGCAATCGCTCGCGCAACGTTTCGCGCTCGCTTTCATCTTCAATCCGTTGCGAAATGCCGATGTGCACATCTTGCGGCAAAAACACCAGTAAACGCCCGGCGAGACTGACTTGCGTGGACAACCGCGCACCTTTGGTATTGATCGGATCCTTGATCACCTGCACCATCAGCGACTGTCCTTCGTGCAGAAGCCGCTCGATCGGCTTGGCGTCATCCTCGTATTTGCCCCGGTTCTCATAAATATCGGCGACATGCAGAAAAGCAGCGCGCTCCAAGCCGATATCGACGAAAGCGCTTTGCATCCCAGGCAACACACGCACCACTTTGCCGAGATAAATGTTGCCGACAAAGCCGTGCGTGTACGTCCGTTCGACATGCAGCTCTTCGACGATGCCCTGTTCAAGCACGGCAACGCGGACTTCTTGCGGGGTGACGTTAACCAGAATTTCGCGGGACATCGGATTTGCTTTCAAGAGGAAGCGACAGGATACGGGCGAAAACGCAAAGATTCAAGCGCAAAAGATAAAATACAAAAAGTTAAACACAGAAATTCAAACATTCCAATAACTGCGTTGTTTCAAACAACGGCAGCCCGACAACACCCGAATAACTCCCTTCGAGATGCGCTACAAACGCACCGGCGCGCCCCTGAATCGCATAAGCGCCCGCTTTGCCGAACGGTTCACCGCTGTCAAGATAGCGCTCAATTTCCTCATCGCGCAATGTTTTGAAGCTTACCCGCGAGACCACGACGCGATCCATAACCTTCGCCGCGCCGCCCTTCCGAACGGGAAGGCACAGCGCCACCGCACTGATCACCTCGTGCGTTTTTCCGGAAAGCGCACGCAACATGGCGGTGGCGTCCTGCCGATCTTGCGGCTTGCCGAAAATGCGACCGTCCAGCACCACCTCCGTATCCGCCCCCAGCACGGCATGCATCGGTAACTGCCCCAGCAACTTCTCCAGCAACTGCCGTTGACGCAACTTCCGCATACCGATCACCGCTTTGGTACGCGCCATTCGCTGAACATAAGCAACCGGCGCTTCGCCCAGCGAAGGAACCTCTGCGATGACGCCCTCTTCGAGCACGAACATCTCAAACGGCACATCAATCTGCGCCAGCAACGCCTGCCGACGCGGGCTTTGGGAAGCGAGATACACCGCGGGCGGGTAGGAAGAAATTTCGGCCATAACAGTTATTTTTAAACAGGCGACAAGGTTACGCATGCGGTTTTGCATCAGGCCGCACAAATTCCTGCCGCATTCTACCGTATCCCAAAGCGTCCGTTCTCACCGTCGGCCTAACCAACCCGCCACGACTGCGCTTGAACATTTTTACCTCCCTGGCTATTCACGACGAAACCGCCTCTTTTCAGACAAAAGCGGGTCATGCTATAATAAAAAGTTCGTGGCCAAGTAGCTCAGTTGGTAGAGCAGAGGACTGAAAATCCTTGTGTCGGTGGTTCAATTCCGCCCTTGGCCACCATCCCGCTTGCTCATGACCGCCTCTGTCTTACGCACCCTTTTCTCGCGGCGCATGTTGATCTGCGTTTTCACCGGCTTTTCGTCGGGGATGCCGCTGTACCTGCTGTTCAATCTCCTTCCCGCCTGGCTCATGACCGAAGGTTTGACCCTGCGCACCATCGGCGCTTTCGCGTTGATCCAGTTTCCTTACACCTGGAAATTTTTGTGGGCGCCGTTGCTTGACCGCTATGCGTTGCCCTGGCTTGGCCGCCGCCGCGGCTGGATGGCGGTTCTTCATCTTGTGTTACTCGGCGTAATCGCCTGGTTGGGTTGTCTGTCGCCACAGCAGGATTTGTTGCTGATCGTCGTGTTGACGACATCGCTGGCGTTTCTGTCGTCCTCGCTCGACATCGTAATCGACGCGTTTCGTCGCAACCTGCTGCCTGACATTGAGCAGGAATTGGGCAACACCATCCACGTCAATGCTTATAAAGTCGCCAGTCTGGTGCCCGGTTCATTATCACTCGTGCTTTCCGATTGGTTGCCGTGGACACAGGTTTTTCTGATCACCGCGCTGTTCATGCTACCTGGCCTGATCATGACCTTGCTCGTCAACGAGCCGCGCGCCTCCATCCGCGCGCCGAAAACCTTGCGCGAAGCGATCATCGAACCGTTTCACGAATTCATGTCGCGTCACGGCTGGAAACCGGCGCTGATCATTCTTGCCTTCGTGCTGCTCTACAAGCTCGGTGATTCGTTGTGCACTGCGCTTGCTACGCCGTTCTACATGGATATGGGCTACACCCGCACGCAAATCGGCCTGGTCGCCAAACATGCCGGGCTGTGGCCCAGCGTGATCGGCGGCATTCTCGGCGGCATGTTGATGATGAAGATCGGCCTCAATCGGGCGTTATGGGTGTTCGGCGTTTTGCAAGCCATTGCAATTCTGGGCTTTGTCGAACTTGCCCGCATCGGCGCCGCGCCTGCCGACGCCACGCGTTTATGGATTCTCGCCGGCGTGATCGGCTTCGAGGCGCTGGGCATCGGCTTGGGTACAGCCGCCTCCGTTTCGTTTATCGCGCGTACCACGCATCCGATGTATGTCGCCACCCAATTCGCGCTGCTCACCAGTCTGACGGCGATTCCGCGAACCTTCATCAACGCCACCGCCGGTTGGCTGGTGGAAGATTTGGAGCTCGGCTGGGTCAATTTCTTCTGGCTGTGTTTTGTGTTGGCGATACCCGGCATGTTGTTGTTGCTCAAAGTCGCTCCCTGGAGCGGCGCGCCGCCTGTTACGCCCACTGATAATTCCTCAACAAAATAGAAAAAACCTTTTTAACCACGAAAGATACGAAGAACACGAAAATTTTATGGCGCCAAATTCATCTCTACCAGAGCAGCTTCTGTTTAGCTACGCATATTTTTGCGTTGCCTCGCTTTGTCCCCCTTCACTGCGTCCCCTCTCCCGCTTGCGGAGGAAGGGTGGGGGAGAGGGGAGATTTTCCTTCGCGGCTTTGCGCTGTTGCGTGAGATGACTCTGACCTCTGATACCTGGCCTCTGAACCCGATGACCGCTTCTTCCCTTGCCCTCGCCGCCATTGCTGCGGCGCAACATTTATCGCAACACGTCGAGGCGATGCGCTTCGCTTCGCCGGTGACGCATGTCTATAACCCGCTCACCTACGCCTGGGCGGCGCACGAAACTTACCTTCGCCGCTTCGCCTCCTCGAAAAAAAAAGTGGTGTTCGTCGGCATGAATCCGGGGCCGTTCGGAATGGTGCAGACCGGCGTGCCGTTCGGCGAAGTGGATACCGTTCGTGGCTGGATGGGCATCGTGGAGCCTATCGAAAAACCGGAACATGAAAACCCAAAGCGACCGATCGAAGGTTTCGCCTGCACGCGCTCCGAAGTCAGCGGCCGCCGTTTATGGGGACTGTTCGCGCGACGATTCGGCAGCGCCGAGGCTTTTTTCCAGAATCATTTTGTCGCCAACTATTGCCCGCTGGCGTTCTTCGATAATGGCCGCAACCTCACACCGGACAAACTCCCTGCCACCGAACAAGCGCCCCTGCTCACCGCCTGCGATACCCACCTGCGCGCGCTAATCGACCTTTTGCAACCGCAATGGGTCATCGGCGTCGGCGCTTGGGCGGAAGCGCGCGCTCACTCAGCGCTCGCCGACCAGTCCGAAGTCCGGATAGGCCGAGTCCTTCACCCCAGCCCCGCCAGCCCCGCCGCCAACCGCGGTTGGGCAGAAGAAGCGACGCGGCAACTGGCCGCCTTGGGAATCTGGAAAGCGTGATCACGAACCATAAACGAAAACAGCGCTCCCCGGCTTTGGCCTGCTTGAGTCATAATATTTAGTTTAGGTGTACACTTACCCGGCGGCGCGCCCGTCATCAAGGATATGCGGCTACAGTCCGCAGTCCCATCGGGGTCGGCGCTTGGCCAAATGGGAAACGTCGCCAGGCGTTTCGCCTCCACTCGAAAAAGTCGCGTCGTGCGTATTTCCCCGTTGGCCGCAGATTTATCGCGGAGCAACAGAATGGCAAATGTTAATACTGAAATGGATTCTTCGGCGCGCAAGGCGCCGGATTCGCCGACGTATCGGCTGGTCGCCGACCTGCTCGCAAAGGCCGACATTACTCTGAATGGCACGCGCCCGTGGGATATGCGGTTGCACGACCCGCGCGCGCTGGAGCGCGTACTGGCGACGGTCAATCTGGGGTTGGGCGAAGCTTACATGGATGGCCAATGGGATTGTGACCGGCTCGACGAATTCTTCACCCGCGTTCTGCGCGCAAAACTGGATCAGCAAATCGAACCAACACGCCTGTTTTTTTACGTGCTGAAAGCAAAATGGTTAAACCGTCAAAACGTAAAGCGCGCCTGGCAAGTCGGCGAACAACATTACGATCTTAACAACGAATTCTACGAAGCCATGCTCGGCAAACGCATGGCCTACTCCTGCGGTTACTGGTCAGGTGGCTCGAAAACACTCGACGAAGCGCAAGAAGCCAAGCTCGACATGATTTGCCGCAAGCTCGCTTTAAAGCCGGGCATGCGTCTGCTCGACATCGGTTGCGGCTGGGGCAGCCTGATGGGTTTCGCAGCCGAACGTTACGGCGTTTCCTGCGTCGGCGTAACGGTTTCAAAAGAACAGGCGAAGCTGGGCGCAGCGCGTTATAAAGATCAGCCGATCGAATTTCGCCTGATGGATTACCGCAACCTCAACGAGCAGTTTGATTGCATTGCCAGCGTCGGCATGTTTGAACACGTCGGCCCGAAGAACTATCGAACCTATATGGAAGTCGCGCGCCGCTGCCTTGCCGACGGTGGTCTGTTTCTATTGCACACCATCGGCAAAAACCACCCGAGCGCCGCCGCCGATCCGTGGATCGACAAATACATCTTCCCGAATGGCGTGATTCCCGTTATCGGCGAAATCGCAAACGCGGCGAGCAAGCTGTTCGTCGTCGAAGACCTGCACAACTTCGGCGCTGATTACGATCGCACCCTGATGGCCTGGCACGCGAATTTCGAGAGCGCATGGCCGCGCTTCGCCGCGAAAATGGGGCAACGCTTCTATCGAATGTGGCGCTACTACCTGCTGTCGTGCGCGGGCGCGTTCCGCGCGCGTGATACCCAGCTCTGGCAGTGGGTACTTTCAAAAAGCGGCGTTCCCGGAGGATATAAGCGTCCGGCGGTTTGATTCAGGGCTGGAAACCAACCCCCCTTCAAGGGACGGGTTGGGTGGGGATAGGGTTATCAGCGATCAGAAATCAGGCATCAGGCCTCTGATGCCTGATTTCGCCACTCCAGCGAGCGACTCTCCAAAGCCGGAACCTTCAGGCCTGTTGGTGTACACTTCCAAGAATTGGTTTTCAACGAGTGAAAACACCGGTGAGCGAAAACGCACCGACAACCGAAACAAAAGCTGTTGATATGGTCAATAACAACAGTACTTCAAACGACTGCCGGCATATCCGCATCAACAAGCAGCGTACAAAACGCCGATTGCGTCAGATTGCCGTTATTAGCTAAAACAATTCCTCTGCAACTTGAAAAGAGCAGTCCCTCCATGACTCAAAGCCAGACGCATAAAATCGGATTTATCGCACCGCTTTCTGAACCCGGCTGGCAAGAGGCTGGAGAGCAGTTGCTTTCAGGATTCCTGCTTGGAATCAAAAGAGTCAACGCGCATGATGATTTTTCAGACCGCCAAATCGAAGTAGTCATTCGAGATACGGCCGGAAGTCCAGAACGGGCCGAAGAGGCTGTCCGCGAGATGAAGAATCTGGGCGTTGTGGCTTTGGCAGGCGAATACCATAGTGTCGTGGCCCGTTCCGCAGCACGAATAGCGCACGAATTACATCTACCCTATCTCTGCTCGTCGGCCGTCATCGACCAACTTGTCGACCAGCCGTCCGATTGGATAGCAAGACTCTCGCCTCCGCAATCCACCGGCTGGACCCTATTTGCAGATTTTCTATCAAATCAGGGGCATTCCAATATCGCCGCTATTACGACACAGAGTGCATATTGGTCTAAAGGTGTCGAAATTCTTCGTAATCGTCTACTAGAACGCGGTGGCCAGCTGACAGAGTTACCTTTCCAGGAATCCAATCCGACTCAAATCATTGATTCTTTGGGAGCCATTGGCGCCAGCTCCCTTCTTTTGCTGTTGGGTTTCCCGGAGCCTGTGACGTCAATAGTGCGCACAGTCCGGAACAACAGAAACTTCGACCATGTGTTGCTTGGCGCTCCTGCTGGTCAGCCCGAATTCGCTCAGTGGCATCGGAACCTCGGTCTGTTTGGAACTGGTGTTCCATTTCTGCGTTACGTACCGACAAACCAATCCTCAGTCGCAATGGATGCCTTTCAAGAGCTTCGCCGACTCTACAGGCGGGAGCCATCATTCGTCGCGCTTGAGGGTCTGGATTCTGCACTGGTAGTGGCGGATCTGCTGCGCGGGTATAACTACGAAAATGATAAACCATGGGCTTCAATAATCACCAATGGAAGCAGGGGCCGAATCAACTTTACGTTCGACCCACACAGCAGGATGTGGCAGTGGGTCACTGCTCCGGTTCAAGTTGCAAGCCTCAATCGTTTGGTTTCACCTGTAGCCCAGGTGTTATTGACTCCTTCAGATGTTGCCTAACATTGCGCTCATCCCGGGCGGCTTTGCCGCCAATCGTGGTTGGGTAGAAGAAGCGGCGCGGCAGTTGATGAAGTTGGGAATATGGGTGTCAGGGATCAGATGACAGAGGTCAGATATCAGGTATCAGGAATGCGTCATTGCGAGGAGCGAAGTGACGAAGCAATCCAGAAAAGTTACCGCAAAGAACGCTTGGATCGCAAAGAAAAAACATCTGCGCGTGTAGATACTGTTTTCAAATCCGCTCTTGTTTCTCGCGCGAAGCCGCGATGCCGCGAAGAAGAAAAGCAAGCCCGAATAAGCGAAGCGCCATCCGGGAATGTGTTACGGACGGCAGGTTGCCGTCCCTTGTACGCCCCCATCCCAACCTTCCCCCGCAAGCGGGGGAAGGGGATTTGAGTTTTTTCTTTGCGCTTTTCGCGTTCTCTGCGGTTAAATTGTTTTTGCCGGGATTCGCTTCGCTCATCGCCAGCCCACGCTCTGATTTTTGACCTCTGATCCCTGCCTACGGCTTCCCGCGCGTGTACGAGCGCAGTTCGATGGTTTCAAGCTGGGCGGATATTTCGATGCCGCCGAGTTCATCACCTTTCTCGATATAGTTCGCCAGCCTCTTGGCGTAAACGATGTTGTTGACCGCCGGCGCATACCAGAAATCATAGTTGCCGCGCGTCGGCCAGCGCCAGGGGTCTTCATCGTCAAAAGTGATGATTTGGTTGAGCCTGAGCGCGTCGGTTTCACCAACAGGCGTTTTGATTTTTTCCCAACCCCAGGCGCGAGTGATGTAATTGGGGCGCTGTCCCCATCGCTCTTTCGCGTCAACGGTGTCAAGCCGCTGGTTCCACGAGTCGCCCGCCCGTATCGGAAAACGGTAGCGTTGATACGGCGTGTTGAACTTGCGCGTTTCGACATTCATCAGCGCGCCTTGCAACACCAATCCCGGTCGCGGCCACAGCTCGGTGCGCGTTTCGTCGATACGTTCGCCCTTAAGGGTTATTTGCACCGTGATTCCTTCCGTACCGATGCGAATGATCTCCCAGGTTTCGTTCCAGACCAGCGGTAAGCGATAGCCTTCTTCGACGTGATAGACCCAGCGATCACCGACACGATAGTCCGGCGCTTCGGCCAGCTTCGAAGGATCACCATCCAGCCCCAAGATCGCTGCGCAACCAGACAACAGCAACAACGCGCCTACCGCCAGGAGCGCTCCTGCTCGCGCATGAAAAATTTTCCGACAGTTACGCATTGTTGTCTCTCCTCCTTCAGTGCAAGTTTTTATTGTACTCGGCCTGTTTCATAGAGTAAACGATCGAGCTGTCGCCAACTGTGACGAAAAAACTTCAGTCACGCAAACACACTCGGACCGCAACGAAAAAACGGAGCGTCGCGCCCAAAAAAACGGCGGCGGTTCTTCTCCCAATGCGACAACACTTTTAGCGTACAACACATGCCGCCGATCAATACGCTTGAAGTAAAGAACGCCGCGCCAAATATCGGGGTTGGCAAACAACATGGAGCCCAAAGAGCGGTCGCCCATTCGTTTGAATGACTGCGCCAAAAGCCCCGGTTTTCGGGTCATCAAAATGCTGTGGCCAAAAACGAGAGGCCGCCCATCGCAAACCAGACTGACTTCCCGCACCAGTGCCGTAGCTCTTTGGTGACGATCACCGACCAGCAAAAAAGTTTCATCGGGGCATACTTTATCGAATCGGCTTTGATGCACAACGACGTGAAATTCTTCGCAGATCGAACGCAAGCGATCGGTCAAAGACTGCCGCTCCGTCAGCCAGGAATACAGCGGCTCGGAAAGCGCGGGCGGCTGGCGCCACCACCAACGCTGGTTCATCAACCGCGAAGAACGCATAGAGCGCAAAAAGTTAAGCGGGTAAACATACCGAAAGGTATTCCACGTTTTCTATTCCGCCGCAACCCCTCTCCCCTCGCGGGAGAGGAGCAGGGGGGAGGGCAAAGCGCACCCTTACAGAAAGGCATCTCCCTTTTTGCTCTGCGCATTCTTTGCGGTAAAAAGCACTCACTCTTTGTCGGTCACCGCGCCGCGGCTGGCGCTCGACACCAATCGTGCGTACTTGGCCAACAACCCGGCGGTGTAGCGCGGCGCCGGCTGCCGCCATTGCTCGCGCCGTTTCGCCAGCTCTTCTTCGCTGATGTTCAACTGGATCAACAAACGATGCGCGTCGATGGTGATCGAATCGCCTTCTTTGATCAGCGCAATCGTGCCACCAACATACGCTTCCGGCGCGACGTGGCCGACAACCATGCCCCAGGTGCCGCCGGAAAAACGACCATCGGTAATCAGCCCCACTGTTTCGCCCAGGCCCTGTCCAATCAGCGCCGAGGTCGGCGCCAGCATCTCTTGCATCCCCGGCCCGCCTTTCGGCCCCTCGTAGCGGATTACGATCACATCGCCGTCTTTGATCTTGCGCGCCATGATCGCTTCCATGCACGCCGCTTCCGAATCAAACACGCGCGCCGGACCGGTGATCGACGGGTTCTTGAGGCCAGTGATTTTTGCCACACAGCCTTCCGGCGACAGGTTGCCTTTCAGAATCGCCAAATGGCCTTCTTTGTACAACGGCTTGTCGAATGGCCGGATCACATCCTGATCGGTGCGCGGCTGCGACGGCACGTTCGCCAGTTCTTCCGCCAGTGTTTTGCCGGTAATGGTCAGGCAATCGCCGTGCAGCAATCCTTTATCGAGCAGCATCTTCAGCACTTGCGGCACGCCGCCCGCACGATGAAAGTCAACTGCAACATAGCGCCCCGACGGTTTCAGATCGCACAGCACCGGCACCCGGCGACGGATACGCTCAACATCGTCGATCGACCATTCGACGTCCGCCGCCGACGCAATCGCCAGATAATGCAATACTGCGTTGGTCGAGCCGCCGGTCGCCATGATCAGCGATGTGGCGTTCTCAATCGACTTGCGGGTGATGATGTCGCGCGGTTTGATATTTTGAACCACGGCGTTATAAACAACACGCGCCGACTGTGCTGCCGAATCGGCTTTTTCGGGGTCGGGGCACGCCATCTGCGACGAGCCGAGCAGACTCATCCCCAGCGCTTCAAACGAGGACGACATGGTGTTGGCGGTGTACATGCCGCCGCAGGCGCCGGTCGATGGGCAGGCATGTTTTTCGATGCCGACGAAGTCCTCTTCTTTCATTTTGCCGGCGGCGAATGCGCCCACTGCTTCGAACGAACTGACAATCGTCAAGTCCTCGCCCTTCCAGCGGCCAGGCTTGATCGTGCCAGCGTAAACGAACACGCCCGGCACATTCATCCGCGCCAGCGCGATCATCGCCGCCGGCATGTTTTTATCGCAACCGCCGACAATCAACACGCCGTCCATACACTGCCCGTTGACCGACGTTTCGATGGCGTCGGCGATGACTTCGCGCGATACCAGCGAATACTTCATCGCTTCGGTGCCCATCCCGATGCCGTCGGTCACCGTCGGCACGCCGAACACCTGCGGCATCGCACCGACTTCTTTCAACGCCGCCATCGCCCGGTCCACCAGCGGTTGGATCCCGGCGTTGCAGGGGTTCATGGTGCTGTGTCCGTTCGCCACGCCGACGATGGGCTTCTCAAAATCGCCATCGCCAAAGCCCACGGCTCGCAGCATCGCACGGTTCGGCGAGCGCGCCATGCCCTGGGTGATCAAACGGGAACGACGGTTGTACGACATGATTCAATCCTTTCTGAAAACTTTTCAAAAATTAACGAGGCTTTCCGGAGCTTGACAATAACACTTGCTCCGGTTTGAGACAACACAAAACCGCGCCGCCGGCCACCAAAACGAACCCAACCCCATGATAAATATAAAGAGATTCGTGGATAAACAGCGTAGCGAACAGCGCCGCAAAAATCGGCACCAGATGTGTAAAAATTCCCGCTTGCACCGGCCCCACCTGCGCTACCCCATAGCCGAACAGCAGCATCGCAATGAGCGTCGGCACCAGACCGATGTACGTTGCCAGCGCGATCTCCCGGGCGCTGAACGACGGAACACCCTTAACCCACCATTCGCCGATCAGCATCGGAACGATCAGCGCCAGCCCCAGCACGCCGGCCGTGAATACAAACGCCGGCAACGACAGATAGCGTGGGCGCAACAGGAGCAGCACCGTATAGAACGCCCAGATCACCAGCCCGAGCAATGCCAGAAAATCATAGCCGCTGATTCGCAACTCCAGAAGATGGCGGAATTCGCCATGCACCAGCACTGTCAGCACGCCGACGAACGACAACGTCAACCCGACATTCTCCAGCCATCGCGGCCGCCGCCGTTTCCACACCGCCATAATCAGCACCACCATCACCGGCACGATCGAGTTCATCAAGCCGACGAAAATGGCCGTCGTCCCCTGCAAACCGAGATACGAGACCCACGTATTCGGCGCAAACCCGGCAATCGCCAGCAACAACATCAGCGGCAACTGTGTTCGTAGCGCCCGGTAAATCGATCCGCGCTCATTCCAGACAAAAGGAATCAGCGCCGACGTCGCCACCACCCAGCGGAATGCCGCCAGTGTCGTCGGCGACAACGTGTTAAGCAAATCGCGTGCGATGACCGCATTGCTGCCCCACATCGCCGACGTGATGACCAGAACCGCATACGCCGTCAGACGCGAAGAAGGAAGCATGGATAGTAGAGATCAGGAATGAGGTATCGGGAATCAGGGAACAACTTGACCGGTTCACAAAGAGTGTCAAACCGCGCCTTCGTTCATCCGTCTATTATAACCATTCCTGCCGTTGTCTCTGCAAAGGACGGAATGTAGAAGAACATTCCCCCGCTTGCGGGAAGGATGGAATGGGACGCAGGCTGACGATGAGCGAAGCGAATCCCAACAAAAACACAACCTCAAAGAGCGCAAAGCATTCTCACGTGGAGACGCGAAGCTGCGAAGAAGAACAAGCCCCATCCCCTTTAAGGGGTTGGCTTAGCCAACGAGTGCAGTCAAGCGTTATTCAAGCGGCGCAACCGCCTTTCACTTTGAATTCTTTTGTTTTCGTCCCTATGCGCACTTTTATCGTTCCTTCCATTGCACTGGTGTCATCGCCTTCGGCGGTCCTGACAAAATCAATGCGGAGTGTTGCGTTCGACGCCTTGAAGGTTTGTTTCCATATTTTCTTTTCAACCTGGGATACTGTTTCTTCCGCGCTTTGCTTTCCCGTGAATTCGATCAGACGCCCGTCAATCTTCATCCACATCTTGCTGACCCAATCGCCTTTCAGAATGTCTCCCGACTTCGGTTGTTGCCCAAAATAACACTGTGCGCCTTTGATAGGCGGCTCGTCCGGTTTCAAGACTTCGACAGAGAAAGATTTTTCGGCAGTCTTCCCGGCGATTGCAAACGGCGCCACATACGCTGAACCAAGCAGAATCAGAGCAGCAATCATCAGGTAACGCATTTTTTCCTCGATACGGCGGGTTCAAAAGTAAGAGCTGCCTGGCGGTTGTAATCTTGAACGAAGTGTTGAAATTTCATTGTCGATTTCTGTAACGCACCCTTCGATCTCTTGAAAATTTTCCAGTTCACGAATGACTTCCAGTTTTTGAATTGCCAGTTTGAGATGGCGATCCATTTCATGAACCGGCCAGATGTACACATAACCAAGCCGCACCAGCAAAAAAGCAGCGGCGCGAATAACGTCCGGCTCGCGCTCAGGATCGCGGTTAAGAGCCTCCTCAACATGTACAGCAAGGTGGGTCTTTTCAAAAAGAACGCCATACCAATCGGCAGCAACATCGTTCTCCCACGGCTTGAAGCCCCAATCTCCCATGAACCTCTCTCCTTGACTTAACACCTGAATTAACCAGCGCGCTTCACGCCGGAGATTGCACGGTGAATATGCCCTTTGGTCTTATCCTCTCTTGCCTTATTGCGCAACATCCGCAAACCACCCCTGGAGTGTTTCTCCATCAGGATAGACAATATCGTCAATTTTCCAGCCGTCCTCCTCATGGGTCAAGCGGTATTCAAGTTGCGCCG
>WQUA01000056.1 GCA_009786025.1 Pseudomonadota bacterium
TTGCCGTTGCCGCTGGTTGTACCGCAGGCAGCAGCAGTGGAGGAAGCAGAAGCGGCGCAAGTCCATTCAACGTCGCCGATGCTGGGCGGAACGGTATCGGCAATCTCGGCGCCGGTCACGTCATCGGGGCCGTTGTTGGTGATGACGATTTGATAGCTCACATCACTTCCGACGGTGACCGTCGGGGTGGTGGTGGTCTTGGCGATGGACAGATCGGCTTGCGGGGCACTGACAGGAGCGCCTATCGTGGTGATGACCCCGGCACTGTTGTTGGTGGTGTCGGGATCAGTCACTCCGCTCGGCGGTTCAACGGTCGCGGTATTGGAAGCAGTGCCTGCGGCATTTGCTTTGCCGCTGACGTTGATCGTCACGCTCTTGCCTGTCGGTAAGTCGGCGGTCAGGCTGATGGCGTTGCCGTTGCCGCTTGCTGTGCCACAGGTTGCGGTAGAGGAAGCGGCGCAGGTCCATGTGGTGTCGGCGATGAGAGACGAGAGGGTGGCGGCGATGAGCGCGCCGGTCACGTCGTTGGGGCCATTGTTGGTGACGACGATTTGATAGTTGATATCGTCACCGACATAGACGGATGTCGGGGTGACGGAAGTCATGGTGATCGCCAGATCGGCTTCATCCCGCGATGGTGGAGCCAGGATTTTTTGGGCGTAAAGCTGGAATACGACCTGGCTGTTGTCGTCGGCGTCGATTTGAACCAGCCCGACGGTACCCGTTGTCGTCAGGATGGCGGTGACGATCAATGTTTGGTTGGCCTCAAGGGTTCCTACCGGCAACGATAGCGCCATTGCGGCGTCGTCGGGATGGGCGGCGCTCAGGCTGCTCAGATTCTGCAGGTTACCTTGGGATGCGCGCAATAACAGATCGCTGGTAAGGTACCCCGGTTCGCCGATTTCCCATTTGTCGGCGGCAATATTTCCGGCGGGCGCCGACAGCGCAAGCAGTCCACCGTACTCGTTGAAGAAGGTGTTGACGGGCGCGGAAAGGTCGGGGTCAACGAAGCCGGTGACGCGCAGGTTGGTCAGCGCGGTGGTGTTGGTGTTGTGGAATGTCCAGGTCCAGGTGCGGTTCTGATCGGGGTCGATCACTTCGTCGAAGTTGACGGTCAGGCCTGTCGGCAGGTTGCCGGCAACGGTGGGCAGGCGACGGTCTTCATAGGTGTTGGCGCCATCGTAGATAAACAGGCTGAGCCGCTCGATGGTATAAGTTGGGGCGGCGTGGGCCGATAAGGCAATACCTATACCGATGGCCCCTACTAAAAACGCGACGATTCCCTTGAACGGCAAACGCATGTTGAACTCCCGACAGATTCGACAAACATGGTTTCGTTCGGGAATGGGCGCATTTTTGCTTCTCCCCGAAGAAACCCCCAACGGTTTAAAACAAAAATACTTGCGAAACGCTTATGTGGTGGTCAGAAGAAAAACACAGGTGCCACCGTTAATGATGTGAGGAGGATAAATTCACTGTTTGTAACTGTCAATGTATTGGCTGGAATACATTGTTAATTTTTGTTAACTCTTTAATAATTATTTATTTTTCCGTGTCGCGATTGCGTGCCAACGCCACCGGCGCAAAGCTTTTGCGGTGTTCAGGACAAGCGCCCCGCTTTTTTATCGGGCAAAAAACCTTTCGGTCAGTTGCTTCAAGCTATCTCGGTCATCCCGCCCATGTACTTCTGCAATACTTTCGGAATCCGCACTGAACCGTCTTCCTGCTGATAGTTCTCCAGCACAGCGACCAGTGCGCGACCGACGGCGACGCCGGAGCCGTTCAGGGTGTGCACAAGCTCCGGCTTGCCTTGTGCGCTGCGGAAACGCGCTTGCAAACGCCGTGCCTGAAAAGCCTCGCAGTTGGAACACGATGAGATTTCGCGGTAAGTATTTTGCGCTGGCAGCCACACTTCGAGATCGTACGTTTTTGCCGACGCAAAACCGATGTCGCCGGAACACAACGCGACAACGCGGTACGGAAGTTCCAGCGCCTGCAAAATCGCTTCGGCGTGACCGGTCAATGCTTCAAGCGCCTCATACGATTTATCGGGATGAACGATTTGCACCAGTTCGACTTTATCGAATTGATGCTGACGAATCATGCCGCGAGTGTCCTTGCCATAGCTTCCTGCTTCCGAACGAAAACACGGCGTATGCGCAGTCAGTTTGATCGGCAGCGCGTCAGCGGATAGAATTTCGCCGCGCACCGAATTGGTCAACGTGATTTCGGAAGTGGAAATGAGGTATAAGGCTTCGCCTTCTCCCTCGGCGCCGCCCTTTTTTACCGAAAACATGTCGGCTTCGAATTTCGGCAACTGCGTTGTTCCGATCAGTGTTTCGGCGTTGACGATGTACGGTGTGTAGCACTCGGTATAACCGTGTTGTTGCGTGTGTGTGTCGAGCATGAACTGCGTTAGCGCCCGATGCAAGCGCGCCACGCCGCCGCGCAGAAACGCAAAACGCGAGCCGGACAATTTCGCCGCCGTTTCAAAATCCAGCCCTCCCAGAGCTTCGCCGATGTCGGTATGGTCACGCGGCGTGAACGTAAACTGACGCGGCGTTCCCCAGCGTCGGACTTCGACGTTGTCAGTTTCCGAGCCGCCGACCGGTGTCGTTTCGTGCGTCAAGTTAGGCAGGTTCAGCAGATAACGACGCAACAGCTCTTGCAGATCAGCCAATGAGCTTTCCATTCTCGACAGCGCATCGCCCAGCCCGCCGACTTCCGCCATCAACGCCGAAGCGTCTTCACCTTTGCCCTTGGCGATGCCGATTTGTTTGGAGAGCGCGTTGCGCTTCGCTTGCAACTCCTGGGTTTGCGTCTGAAGGGTTTTGCGCTCATTTTCGAGACGTTCAAACGTCGCGGTATCCAGCGTGATACCACGTTTGGCTAATCCTGCTGCTACGGCGGCAAGGTCCTGACGGAAAAGATTGATGTCGAGCATGTCGGTTTGGTCGGATAGGCGAGGAACAGGTTATTTTAACCGTAAAGAACGCACAGGGCGCAAAGAACGTCTTACGTGAAGGCGCGCGAAGCGCAGGTCAATGGTGAGCTCAGCGCCCCCCAATTTGCCTCACGCGAAAGCGCAGAGAAAAAGGCCCTTTTTTAAAGGGCGTGATCGCCAAAAAGGAAAAAGGGGGGCTTCTTCGCGAGAAACGGCTTCCTGGTGCCTGATTTCCGGTCTCTGATTACTCGTAACGCACGCTGATCACTTCGTAAGTCCGAACGCCAGCCGGCGCATGAACTTCTGCATGGTCGCCTTCGCTTTTACCGATCAATGCCCGTGACACCGGCGAATGTACGGAGATTTTTCCGATCTTCATGTCTGCCTCATCATCGCCGACGATGATGTAAGTCCGACGGTCGCCGCTCTCGATATCTTCGACATCGACCGTCGCGCCAAAGACAACCCTTCCCTCGGCGTGCAGCGTCGCCGGGTCGATCACATGTGCTACCGCCAGTTTGCTTTCGATTTCGATAATGCGGCCCTCGATGAAGCCTTGACGCTCGCGCGCCGCTTCATAATCGGCGTTTTCCGTAAGATCGCCATTGGAACGGGCATCGGCGATCGCTTGAATGATATGGGGGCGGTCCACCGTTTTCAGCCGCTGAAGTTCGGCTTTGAGTTGGGCTGCGCCCGCAACAGTCATCGGAACTTTTTTCATCACACCCTCGGCATGAAAAAACAAAAAAGAAAAGACCGGAAGCGCATGCTTCCGGCCATGGATTATTTTCGAAGTATATCAGGAATCCCGACAACGGTGTCAAGCCCGTAATCCAGGAAACAGAAGGGAAGCGCAGGACCCGTTCGCCTTCGGCGGACGCCCCCTAAAAAGGGGCTTTCCTTCTTCGCGGCTTCGCGAGAGAAGCAAAAGGGCAAATTTACCCCTCGCGCGCAGAATGACGTGTTCTTTCTTTGCGTTCTATGCAGCGAATTTCTTCCGATCCCTGGCCTCTGACCCCTGTCCTCAACAAATCCTCGGCAATTGCTCTCCCGTCAGCCAATCAACGATGCGGCTGCCGCCGAAAGCGGTTTTCATCTGCACAAAGTGATGATCGTCTTCAATGACTTCGCCGATCATCGCCGCGTGAGCGCCCAGCGGGTGCGCACGCATCGTCGTCAACAAACGCTCGGCGTCTTCTGCCGCGCAAATCGCCACCAGTTTGCCTTCGTTCGTTGCATACAGCGGATCGAGGCCGAGAAATTCACAGGCGGCGCTGACTTCGGGGCGCACCGGCAATGCCGTTTCGTGAATAATTATGCCGCAGCCCGATTGTCGGGCAAATTCGTTGAGCGTCGTTCCCAGCCCTCCGCGCGTCGGATCGCGCAAGCAATGGATGTTGGGCGCTTGCGCAACCATCGCTGCCACCAGCGTATGCAGCGCTGCGGTGTCGGAACGCAACGCTGTTTCGAACGACAGTTCTTCGCGCAGCGCCATCACCGCAACGCCGTGGTCGCCGATCGTGCCGCTCACCAGAATTTTGTCGCCGGGGCGGGCGCGGTTGCCGCGAATATCGACGCCTGGCGGCACGACGCCGATGCCGGTCGTTGTGATGAAAACGCCGTCGCCCTTGCCTTGTTCGACAACTTTGGTGTCGCCGGTCACGATCGGAACATTCGCGGCACGTGCCGCTGCCGCCATTGAATCGACGATGCGTTTCAGTTCAGCCAGCGGCAATCCCTCTTCAAGGACGAACGACGCCGCCAGATACAGCGGGCGCGCTCCGGCCATTGCGACGTCGTTGATCGTGCCGTGTACCGACAAACAACCGATGTCACCACCGGGGAAAAACAGCGGCGAGATCACATGCGCGTCGGTGGACATCACCATTCGCCCTGCTGCTATATCGAAGGCGGCCTGGTCGTTGCCCTGGCGCAGGTAATCGTTGTCGAACGCTTCGGCAAACAGTTCGTCGATCAGTTGCGCGGAAGCGCGGCCACCGCTGCCGTGGCTCATGTCGATGCGCCCGTTTTTGAAATCGAGTGGCCGAATGTAATCGGCGCGATGCTTGGAATTCGTTGTGCTCATATGTTGGCCTTTTGTGTTGCGTCGTGCGCCTCGTTTTGTGCGGCATCGCGGAAGCGCCCGTATGTGTAATGCGCCGCACATGCGCCTTCAGACGACACCATACACGAACCGAGCGGGTTGTCTGGCGTACAGGCGGTGCCGAACACTTTGCAGTCGCGCGGCGATTTGACACCGCGCAGAATTGCGCCGCATTGGCAGGCCTTGTGATCCGGCACTTTGCGGTACGTTAGGCCGAACCGGCTTTCGGCATCGAATTCGTGGTAATCCGGGTGAATCCGCAATGCGCTTTTCGGCATCTCGCCCAAACCGCGCCATTCAAAGCTGTCGCGCAGCTCGAAAGTCTCTGCCATCAATGCTTTCGCTTTGAGGTTTCCCTCCGGCGTTACCGCTCGCGTGAATTCGTTTTCGACTTCGGCGCGGCCTTCGTTTAGCTGCCGCACCAGCATCAGAATCGCCTGCATCACATCGAGCGGCTCGAAGCCAGCGATGGCGACCGGCTTGCGGTAGCGCGCAACGAACGGCGCGTAAGAATCGCTGCCGATGACCACTGAAACGTGCGCTGGTCCGATGAATCCATCGAGACGAGCGCCCTCGGCACTGGCTTCGGCCAGCGTCAACAAATGTGTGATTGCCGGCGGGGTGAGTACATGGTTGCAGAAAACACTGAAATTTTTCAATCCCAGCGCTTTTGCTTGTTTCAGAATCAGCGCCGTCGGCGGCGTGGTCGTCTCGAAGCCGATGGCGAAAAACACCACCTGGCGATCCGGATATTTCTGCGCCAGCATCAGCGCATCGGCGCACGAGTAAAGCATTCGGATGTCCGCGCCTTGCGCTTTTGCTTTCAACAGCGAAATGCCGCCCGACGCTGGCACTCGCATCGTGTCGGCGTAAGTACAAACCATCGCGCCATGTTCGCGCGCCAGTTCAATCGCGCTGTCGATCCGACCAATCGGCAATACGCACACGGGGCAGCCTGGGCCGTGAATCATACGCACGTTCGGCGGTAACAAGTCGGCCAATCCGTAGCGCGAAATCGCATGCGTGTGACCGCCGCAAAATTCCATTAGGTGATAACGGCGCGTTGCATCAGCCTCGCGCACAATGGCCTGCGCCAATTGTTGCGCCAGCGCGCCGTCGCGAAATTCGTCGATGTATTTCACGACTGCGCCCCCACTGTCGATGCGTCTCCGGTTAATCCTGACGCGCGCATTGTCGCCAGCGTCGCCTCCGCTTCCGCCGGGTCGAGTTTCGACAACGCGTAGCCGACATGAACGATCACATAATCGCCCACCGCTACATTATCGACGAGCGCCAGCGACACTTGATGGCGTACGCCCGATAATTCAACAGTGGCTGTCTCATCGTCCTTTTTTTCCATGACTCGAACGGGTATTGCCAAGCACATAACTACAATCTCCTTATTCTGAAATTCGTTTGCCGAAACCTGCTGTTTGCACCTGCCTCGCCACCCAGGCTTGTCCCAAGCTCAAGCCGCCATCGTTGGCTGGCGCCGCTTGCGCTTGCCATACCGTATGGCCACGCGCACGCAACCCGTCGCCGACGCCGCGCGACAATAGCGCGTTCACAAAGCAACCGCCGCCGCACACGATTTGGTCGAGGCCGAACTGCCGCGCTGCGACATCGGCCCATTCGACAACGGCGGCGATCAAAGAGCCATGAAACAACGCCGCGCCATAAGACGCATCGTCGATCTCGAACAGGCGTTGCAGCAGCGGCAAAAGATCGAGCGTGCCGTCCCGCCTGATTCGGTACGCCGAAGCGTCGGTCGGCAACTGAGCGCTTTGTTTTCGCTCCAAATAGCGGTACGCCAAACCTTCGAGCCGCATTGCAGCCTGTCCTTCAAAGGTCATCTGCTCGCACACTTTCAACGCGCCGGCCGCCGCATCGAAATAGCGCCCCATGCTGGTAGTCAACGGCGCGCGCGGCGAGCTCGCTTCCAACGCACGCGACAATAAGTTGGCGACGGTTGTTGCCGCTGGTTGCCGGGGAAAGCAAATTTCAATATCACTTACTCGGCCCGATTGCGCCAGCACACTTGCTGCCATTCGCCAGGGTTCACGCGCCGCCCGATCGCCACCGGCGAGGTGCAGCGGCGTCAAGTGACCGACACGTTCGCATTGTATGCCGTTCATGCGCAGCAATTCGCCTCCCCAGGCAGTGCCATCATCGCCAAGGCCGACACCGTCGAACGCCAACCCCAATATGGGTGCGTCGATTCGATGCTCGGCAGCGACCGCCGCAATGTGCGCGTGATGGTGCGCCACGCCAATCGTCGGCACTTCGAAACGTCGTGCCAGTATAGCGGCGGCGTGTGTGCTGTAAAAATCGGGATGGCGGTCATGCGCAATATGTGATGGCGTCACATCGAGTAATTTCAGCAGATGCTCAACCGCTTCATCGAAAGCGCGACAAGTCGCGGCATTGTCGAGGCTGCCGATATGCGGCGACAAAAACGCTTCATCGCCGCGTGTTACGCAGATTGTGTTTTTGAAAAAACCGCCCACCGTCAGCACCGATGGTGCATCGACTGCGCCGCTCAAGCGAATAGCACGTGGCGTATAACCGCGCGCACGGCGAATGAATTGTGGCAACGGAAGTGGTGACTGCGGCGCCGTCGATTGCCGCGACGGTTGTGGCTTCGGCTTGTTTATCGGCGTTCGCACCACGCTGTCGTCACAGCGCGCGACGATGTCGCGGTCGTGCATCAGCCAGCCGTCGGCAATGCCTTGTAACCGTTGCAACGCTTCTTCGTTGCCGATCACCAGCGGCTCGCCGCCTGGATTAGCCGAAGTCATTACCAGCGTCAACGGCTGCGCTTCGTTGAGCCAACCCGGTGTCGCCGGCCGGCCTTGCGCTTCATGGAACAACAAATAATGCAGTGGCGTATAAGGCAGCATCAGCCCCAGTGTGTTCATGTCCGGCGCGATACCGGCAAGTGCGGTGTCAGTGTGTGCTTTTTTCGGTAACAAAACGATCGGGCGCTCGACGCTTTCCAGCAATGCTGCTGCTTCCTCTGAAACGTCGCACCATCGCCGTGCTGACGTTACGTTCAACACCATCAACGCAAACGGCTTTTCGTCGCGCGCTTTACGTCGCCGCAATTCGGATACTGTCTCAGCGTGCGTCGCATCGCACACCAGATGAAAGCCGCCCAGCCCTTTGATCGCCACGATCTCGCCGCGTTGGAGTCGTTTCAGCGTTTCGGCAATCGCATCACTATTTACGCCTCTCTCTTCTCGAGGGAGAGGTGTTGAGGGAGAGGGGTTGGAGGAGGGGGCGATTGAAACACCATCCCCATCCCAACCCCCCCCTTGAAGGGGAGGGCTCTGTGCGTCGCGCCATTGCAGACGCGGCCCGCATTGCGGGCAGGCGTTTGGTTCGGCGTGGAAACGGCGGTGCGTCGTATCCGTGTATTCGGCCAGACAGGCCGGGCATTGTGTGAACGCCACCATGCTGGTCATCGCCCGATCGTATGGCAAGCCGCGCACCAACGTGTAGCGAGGTCCGCAATGCGTACAATTGATGAACGGATAACGGTAGCGACGGTCATTCGGCGTCAGCATTTCGCGCAGACAATCGTCGCAAATAGCGCTGTCCGGGCCGATCATGGTAGAGAGCGCGCCATCGTGCGCGCTCTTGATTACTTCAAAACTATGCGTATTCGGAACGAGGGCAATATCTTGCGGCAACACCTCGTCGATACGAGCCAGTCGCGGCGCTTCCGCCAGCAGTCGCTGTGCAAAAGTTTCCAGTTGCGACGCACTGCCTTCGGTCTCGATGATAACGCCACTGACGCCGTTCTGCACCCAGCCGCTTAGCGTCATTTCACTCGCCAGCCGGTGAACAAACGGTCTGAAACCGACGCCTTGCACGATACCGCGTACCTGAAAGCGTCGGCGCAGCCGAGTGTCCGACAAAACCGGTGACATTAACGCGCCTGTAACTGCGCTTCCAGCGCCGCGATCTTCTGCCGCAGCGCTTGAATGTCATTCAACCGTGCGTTGCGCGCAGCTTCGGCGCCGCGCTTCAACCACGCGAGCCAGGCGTCCATTCCTTCGCCGGTTGTTGCTGATACTTTCATCACCACCAATTTCGGCTGAATCCGACGTGCGTATGCAATTGCCTGCTCGACATCGAAATCGACGTGCGGCAGCAGGTCGATCTTGTTGATCAATAACACGTCGGCGGCGTGAAACATATCAGGATACTTCAGCGGTTTGTCGGCGCCTTCGGTTACGGAGAGAATCGCCACCTTGTGTGCTTCGCCGAGATCAAATGCGGCAGGGCACACCAGATTGCCGACATTTTCAATAAACAACAGCGCGTCTTCGAGCTTCGGCAATCTCGGCAAGGCTTGTGCGACCATTCGTGCATCGAGATGACAGCCTTTGCCTGTGTTGATTTGTACCGCAGGCGCGCCCGTTTCCCGTATGCGGTCGGCGTCGTTTTCGGTTTGTTGATCGCCTTCGATCACTGCATATGGCACATCGCTGCGCAGTGCTTCAATCGTGCGCACCAATAGCGTCGTTTTGCCTGATCCGGGACTGGAGACCAGGTTCAGCGCAAACAAACCTCGGTCGGCGAACTGTCGCCGATTCTGTCGTGCAATGGCGTCGTTTCTTTCAAGCAAATCGCGTTCGATTTCAATCACTCGCGCGGTGGGCACGTCTGGCGCATGAACTGCGCCGAGCGGCGCGCGGTCGTGTGAGTGCGCGTGATCGTGCGAAAACCCGTGGCTGTGCGGGTGTTCATGATCGCCGTGGCCGTGCGCGTGATCATGCGAGTGCGCGCCTTCGTGCGCGTGCGGGTGATCATGTGTGTGCGCATGAGAATGACTGTGTTGCTCGCTACCGTGCGCATGCGTATGCGTGTGCTCGTGGGCGTGCGTATGACTGTGCCAGGTGCCGTCTTCGTGCTGGTGCCAGTGTGAGCTACCCTGATCTTTATCGTGCGCTTCAATCGGCGAGCCATCAATTCTTACTTCGCCGTGACCGCAACCGCAAGTTGAACACATAACTGTCTCCTTTATATTTGCCAGATGTTCTTTAGATGATTTCGATCGACGCAATCCGCATCGCGTCGCCTTGCGTCACCGTCAGCTGATAACGTCCACATTCCGGGCAGGCCTCGCCGAGTTTCGTCAGCGCCACCGTCTTTGCACACAGCATACACCAGGCCGCTCCCGGAACTTCAATCACTTCAAAACGTGCGCCTTCTGCAACGCTGCCGCGTGTCACCACGTCAAACGCAAACGCCAGCGCGTCGCGGTCGGCATGTGACAGCGCTCCCAATTCAAATTGTACTGACGTTACCTGCTGCGCATTATTTTTTTTTGCCGTGCTTTCGACGATTTCCAGCATGCTCTCGGCGAGCGACATTTCATGCATGGATCACCTCAATATCAAAAGCGACACACGGGTCGAGCACCTGAACCAGCCAAGTGGCGTGTGCGCGCAAATGGGCGATATCGGTCGCGGGTAAGCCAATCAATGTTGCCAGCGCTCCGTCTCGGTGCAAATTCCAGTCGGTCGGCGCGCACACGTCGTAAGAGGCAACACTTTCCCCTGTCAACTGTGCCCGATGCACCAGCACACCACGCGCGCATTCGATTTCCGCCATGCCGCCGTTGTTGCCGAGCGAATGAATGCGAACCCACGGTTTTTTCGCCGCCGCCGCATCTGGTTGTTGTGCTGATTGTTTCGTTTCCAGCAATTCGCTTAATGTTTTTGCCACATCGACCAAGCGCGCCCACAGTCTTGCCGCCATGCTGTTGCCGAGGCGCGCCGCTACCGATATCATCCGTGAATCCTGTTCGACGCGCCACCAGGGGCTGGCGTCGTAAGGCGTTTGCAGCAGCGCCTGCCAGGACAACTTGCCGGTGCGGAACATCACCAGCGGCAACGGCGATAATGGTGCTCTTCCCAGCGTTGGAGCTTCCTCTTTCATTTGCTGAAACCAGCGCATTACCGGCAACGCATCGTTCGATTCAGCGCCATTTTCTTTCCCTCGCCAGAGCAGAGCTGAGACGCCGTACACATGGCGGGCGCAAAACAGATCCCACGCCTGTGCGATGGATTTCGCCTCCTGAATCAAAACGGCGAACGCTGGCGCTTTATCACGTGTTCCGGTTTGCGCTTCGGCGTGCGCTTCGCGGCGCAATTCGTTTTGAAGGCGGGTCAGAAACGCTGTGCTGTTGCGCCACGTCTGCGAGAAATCAGCGATCAACGCCGCACCTGACGCCGTCTGTCGCGCCAACAACGCTTCCGGCAACCCGAGGCACAACGACCGCAAACTTTCCTGAACACTTTCGATTTGCACCGCCAGCGCATGCCCCGTCAGCAGCGCTGGTGACAACAGCCGCCCGGTCGCCGCGCTGATCGCGCCCGCTGCCGCCGCCGCCTGCGCTTGTGCGCAAATGCTGAAAACCGAGGGGAGCAATATTGCCGCTTCCGATGCCTGTTTTTGCGCCAGCAAGGCTGTTGCATCGAAACGCGGCAAACGTGCGTCAAGCGCACTTACGCGTTCGCCGTCGATCGTCAACGTTAGCGTCAGTTCACGCTTCATTCTGTTGCACTCCTGTTCAAGAAGCGGCCGCGCAAAAAATCACGTTTCGATAGTGGCGTCGCCAATTTTTCCTGCAATGTCGGTCGTGGCGTTTTGTTCGGAGTTTCTTCGTCCGGTGTTTCTTCTGACGCATCGTTTTCAAACAATGCCTTTAACGCGAACTCGGCGGTTTGTCGCGCTGTTTCGTGATCGCCGAACTGCTGCACCGGCGAAAACAGCGAGCACATCATGTATTCGCCGAGCGTTTCATCGTGCGCCAAAATAAAATCGTAGTTGCCGGCCGGGAACTCATAATGCAAACGTTCGCCGCGCCCGGCGCGCGGCCAGCGTTCCGCTTCGCGCGGCAGCAACATCAGGTTCATCACCCACGGCGTTACGAGTACGCCCAGCCAGAAATTCTGCCAGGGGCGAAAGCCGACAGCCTCTACTCGCAGCGCCGGATTGAGAAAAGGCAACCCCTGCATCCGGGTATCGCCGATCTGTTTAAACACGGCATCGAGACGCGCCGACGGGTCAGGTAACATTGTTGACGGCATCGTTTCAGCGCTGGTTGATGTGCAGGCGTTGTCGGTCACTTATACCTCGTCATTCAATACGAGAAACTGATTCTTGGTCGCACCGCACAGCGGGCACGCCCAATGTTCCGGCAAATCGTAAAACGGCACACCCGGCGGAATTTGCCATTCGGGGTCGCCGTTGACCGGATCGTACACATACCAGCACACTTTGCATTCGAGTCGTGTCGTCGGGCCAATCTTGGCGTTATCGCCGAGATAAGAGCCTTCAAAAAGCGTCATCGCTCCTCCGCATCGGCTTGCATCCAGGAGATCAACTCCTTCAGCCGTTCGCGCGTATCTTCGATATCTTCGGCAGCAGCCAGAACCAGCGATGGCCTGTCGGCGATCAGCAGTGTGTTCAGAATCAGCGTGTTTTTACTGTTGAAATGCTGGATGCGCCAGATGTGGCGCGTTCCCGTTGATGTAACCCGGCAGCTACCGAAACTTTTCGAAATAATCGCCACAGCTCCAACCGGCAGCGCTTCCTGCAACGCTTGATGATCGGCAGGCGTTAACGGCAGCAACGTCAAATTGATTTCGTGCGGCGTGTTATCGGCCCCGTTGGCGTCAAGCAGCGCCAGTTGCGCGCGAATTTCGGCGAATAATGCCGGCGCGTTCATTGCGCCCTCAGGGAAGGCAGCTTCCGGCAACGTCGGTTGCGCGCTTTGATGCGCTGCATCAAGCAACACGGTAGGCAGGCTGCCGGCCTCGATCCAATAAGCTGTTTCCTCGCCTTTAGCGTTGAACCGGCGTACCCGCCAGATGCCGGTGAACACCGATTCCTGCACCCGCACATCGCCATCCGGTAACCCCTCAGCCAAGGCGCTGACTTCGCCTTCGCCCAGCACATCGTTCAGGACATTCAACACCGCCGCTGGTTGATGACGCAGATCGAGCTGTGGCCCGGTCGTCCGCGCGTCAAATGTCCAATCGTTTAATACATCGAGAAATGATTGTAACAGCCGTTGCGCCGCTACTAACGCTGGAGTGTCGGCATCTTCGGGCACATGCGGCATCGAGAAAGTCGTCATCCCGCGCGGCATTTCGGGGTATTGCAATTCATCGTCTTCGTGCCGGGTATCTGCCGGCGCGGCATGAATGGGAATGGAAAGAGGTTTCATTGGTCGTCTGTTGTTTTTGAAAAATCGAAAGGGCGCGCAATCCGGCTTCAATGGCAATGATCGTCGTCGCCGTCGGCGGAGCGAACCGTCACGCCGATCGACGGCGCCCGGCTTGGCGACGTTTGCTGCAAACGCGCCATCTCCTGCTGGTATTCTTCCCAGGGGCGCATTCCATCGATAGTGCCCAAATATTTCCCATCGCGTAGCAACACGAATGCTGGCCAGCGCCGAAAGCCGTAGCGCGGTTGAAGTGCGCGCGCCGCTGCGGGCAACAGTACGCCAAGGCGCATCGGTTCGGCCGAAGTGGCCAGAAGCTCCGGCGCGATCACTGCCAGATCAAGCGTTTCGCGGTAGCGTACCGGGTCTTCGGTGAAAAAAAGCAGCAGCAAGCCGGACGTTTTTTTCAATACTTCGTCAAACGCCGCGAGCGGAATTTCAAAAGCGTCGGGGCGTTCGAGAAGCCGTGCCACCAGCAGCGGGGGAGGGGCAACAACACCAGTAGCCGCGTCGGCGATACCTTCCATCATTGCGGCATTTCCTTTCTTGTCTTATTTGCGTCAAGCTCAGCCTGCAAGTGCGGCGGTAAAAGCGGTTCGCGGTTTACCAGATCGGCGAACAAAGCATCGAGTTGTGACGTGTCGCCGCCCATCGTTTGCGCCAGCGCCAGTAATGCATCACTGGTTTGCTCCGCTTCTTCCGGCGTTATCACGCGCAATGCCGAGCCTTGAAACGTTAACACCCAGGTCCCCGGCGCCTGATCGCCGACCAGCAACATATTGATTCGCTCGCGCCGGCCGCCGTCGCGCGCTTCGCACCAGACGGCAGCCTCTCCTGTTTCGGTTACCCGCATCGGAATTCCAACACACATGGCGAGCCTAAAAGCGGTCGTTGGACGTACTCTCGTCCAACGAAAGAGAGGTGGAAAAACCCCCAAAGCGAATTACCATATGATTTCCCATAAATTTACAAGCGGCCAACGACCGTTTTCAGGATTGTTTTCTCATCGCCAGAACGCGCTCGTCGCCAAACCGGCAGGCTGCCGCCTCAGACGGGCGTTCGTTCTCGTAAGCTTCGAGCGTCAGCGCTTGCGCATTCAGCGGCGACACGGGTTCGCCGTCTTTGCGTTTCGCCACCGAAACGCCCCAGCTCGCCAGTTCTTCGGCCGCCAGCGTCACCGCCTCAGGAATTCGCTTTTTGACGCTGTCGCGCAAACTGCCGCCGAAATCGTCGAGCACTTCCGGCTGCACGCCGATCACGGTAATTTTCTCCGGCACAGCACCCAGCAGATAGGCGTGCGCCAGCACCTCGCTCAACGTCGTCTGGTGCGGCGAGACCTTGGTGGAGCAATGAACAGGAACCTCGGCATCGCGCAATACTTTCAGTGTCGCCGGCGGCAAATGGAAGTCGATGGCATCAAGCACCAGCACATGTGATGCCGCCATCAGATACGGATAAAGCGCCAAGCCCTGCGTGCCACCGTCCATGACCGTGACTTGTTCGTCAAAACGGTATGCCGCATGCAGTGCTTCGACCGCGCGCACCCCGAAACCTTCGTCGGCCCACAGGACGTTGCCCACGCCCAGAACCAGTATTTTTTTCATTGAGTGATCCGTTGCTTTGATTCAACCAAACCGATAAGTATCGCATAAATACCGCTCTTGATGCTTGCGATAAGTTAATTCTGACAAAAACAGTAGGAAAACATATTGTTCCATAGCTGTCAAATGGCGTGGCGAACATCAGAAATCAGCGAGTAAAGGCCAGGAATCAGATACTCTGGAGCCGCCGCACCAGATCGCTTATATTACATAGATATGAATCACCAGCGGCGTCACGCTCGGATCGCCCGGAACGCTGATGGTGATGGTCTGCACGATTCCAGTTCTTTTCGGGGAGCTCCACAAATCGCCAATGAACATTAAAGCTGAATGCCCCGTTGCACCGTCCATGATGCGGGTAGCCGAAGGCCCCCCACCGATGGAAGATTCTTCCCAGTAGAAGCCGTTGGGACCCATGCCCACCATGACAAAGGGATCCACCGTGATTTGGACGGTTCTTGTGGAATGATCTGTAATATGAAACACAAGATCCAGGTTGTTGTCATCTGCAACTCCAA
>WQUA01000057.1 GCA_009786025.1 Pseudomonadota bacterium
GAACGGTCTGCCCGTTCATCAGTTTCATCTGGGTTCGACGGTTCGCCGCGTCGTAGGCGAAGGTGATGCTTTGCGGAACGTTGTTGTTGATCGCTCCGGCCGCTTGGTCGATTCGGGTGAGTCGGTTGCCGTTGTCGCCTTCGTTACAGTAGCTGCGCTTGCTGCATTTCATGTGGCCTCTTCCTTCCGAACGCCGGGGTTCACAAGCTAACCCTGGCCTATGCTATGCACCCCTCTCCCACTTGCGGGAGAGGGCGGCCGAAGGCCGGAAGAGGGAAGTTACTTACGCCTCCGTCGGCTTCGGCGCTTCGGGTTTGATGCCCGTTAACAAATATTCGATCAAATCTTTCACCGGCCGCATTTCAGAGCCGAACGGCAGCGACGACGCGCCGCGGAAGAACAGCCCCTTCATTCGGTCACCGCGCAAAGCCGCTGCCAACTGCACGTCGATGCAGAACTGGCCGATCTTGGCAATGCCGTCGCGCAACCCGCACTGCGACAGGCAATCGAACTTCACTGAGCAGCGCGGTTTCTTGTGCGCCACCGCCGTCAGTTTCGGCAAGAACTTGAGATAATTGTCGAGCCAGGGTGTGCGCACCGCCCGCGCCGGCAAACCGGCGACGCTGATGAATTCCACCATCTCCTCCGGCTTGGCGTCGAGCAGCACCCGCTTGAACGATTCCGCCGCATCGCCTTCCTGCGTGACAGCGAACGCCGTTCCCAACTGCACGCCGGATGCACCCATGTCGATCAGTTGCCGCACCCGCTCATGTGAATTGATTCCGCCAGCCACAACCAGCGGCACGTCTTTCTCGCTGATGCCTTCGGCACGGAAAAACTCGTGCGCCGCCGGCAACACCTGTTCGAAATCGAAACGCGGATCGTTGATATCCTCAACCTTCGCCGCCCCCAGATGCCCGGCAGCGTAGCGCGGATGTTCAATCACCACTGCATCGGGCAACCGTCCTTTGCGCATCCATTTCTTGATCACCACTTGAATACCGCGAGCGTCCGACAGAATCGGGATCAAGCCGATGTTCGGTTTCTCGTCAACCAAGTCGGGCAAATCGAGCGGCAGCCCTGCTCCCATTACAATGGCGTCGGCGCCGCTGCGGCAGGCCTGGCGAACATAGTTCGCGTACTCGGACACGGCCTTCATCACGTTGACCGCGATCACTCCCGCGCCTTGCGCGATGGCCTGCGCCGCTTTGATTTCGCGGTCAAGCGCGGTCAAGTTGGCCTCATCCACTGTTTCCTTGTCGGCGTGCTGGCTGACTTGCATCAAATCTTCGTGATGCCGCCGCAAGTCGATACTGGCAATCGTCCCTACCGCCCCCAAGCTGGCTACCGTTCCCGCCAACCGGTGCGCCGAAATGCCGACGCCCATACCGCCCTGGACAATCGGCAACAACTGGCGCCCCTTAAAGACCAAAGGCGACAGATGGTGCTCTACCATCTTTTTGAAAAGATCATTCATCATCACGCTTATGCCCCCGTCTTTATCAGAATTGCCCCTCTATGTTTTGGATTTTAACATAGCCCTTCAGTAGGGTATTGGGCGCGTCGCATTTTCCGGGGCGCTGGGTAAGGATACTCTTTGAAGAATTAAACAACGAGATGGGTTAGGTCGTTGTCATGGCGGAGACGGAGGGATTCGAACCCTCGATGCAGGTTTTGCCCGCATGCTCCCTTAGCAGGGGAGTGCCTTCGACCACTCGGCCACGTCTCCGTAAAGAAGGCTGGATTCTACTGGCAAGCTTCGCTTGCGTCCAGTCTTTTCGGTTCATCTGTCTTCCGCTTTCCCAGCCAACCCGTCACGCCTTCACGCCGTGGTCTTATCAAGGTCAAACGCCTTGTGCAGAATGCGTACTGCCAGCTCAAGGTATTTCTCCTCGATGACTACGGAAATTTTAATTTCCGATGTTGAGATCATCTGGATGTTAATTCCTTCTTCCGCCAGCGTCCGGAACATTTTCGATGCAATACCCGCGTGAGTACGCATACCAATGCCAACGACGGACACCTTACAGATGTTTTTGTCGCCGAGAATGGTGCGCGCCTTGAATTTCCCGGCGTCGTGCTCGCGGTTGAGAACGGCAAGCGCTTTATCGAACTCGGTGTTGTTGACGGTGAATGAGAAATCGGTGTGTCCGGATTCGCCGATATTTTGCACGATCATATCAACGTCGATATTGGCGTCGGCCACCGGCCCCAGCAGCGTATAAGCAATACCGGGACGGTCTTCGACGCCCATGATCGATATTTTGGCTTCGTCGCGTGCGTAAGCGATGCCCGAGATGACGGCTTCTTCCATACCTTGATTCTCCTCATAGGTGATAAGCGTGCCGGGAGCGTTCGACTCGGGATCGTCGAGCGATGAAAGCACGCGCAATTTCACTTTGTATTTTCCGGCAAATTCGACCGAACGAATCTGCAAAACTTTGGATCCCAAACTCGCCATCTCGAGCATTTCTTCAAACGTGACGGTATCGAGTCGGCGCGCATCGGAGACGATGCGCGGATCGGTGGTATAAACGCCATCGACATCGGTGTAGATCTGGCACTCGTCGGCTTTCAACGCCGCCGCCAGCGCCACCGCCGAAGTATCGGAACCGCCACGACCGAGTGTCGTAACATTGCCGTTTTTGTCAACGCCCTGAAAACCAGCGACAATCACAATCACGCCGTTATTCAGTTCGCGGTCGATGTTGCTGCGGTCGATTTCAAGAATGCGCGCTTTGGTAAAGGCGCTGTCCGTATGGATGCGCACCTGACCACCGGTATAGCTTTTCGCTTTAAGCCCCATTTCCTGCAACGCGATCGCCAAAAGGCCGGTGGTAACCTGCTCGCCGGTCGAAGCGATGGCGTCAAGCTCGCGCGGGTCGGGCTGGCTGGACAACTCTCTGGCCAAACCCAACAGCCGGTTGGTTTCGCCGGACATGGCGGAAACGACCACCACCACCCGATTCCCCTGCCGAGCGTGGTGCGCCACGCGGCGAGCGACGTTACGGATACGCTCGATGGAGCCTACTGAACTACCGCCATATTTCTGGACGATTAACGCCATAGTTGAATCACTTTGCGAAAATTGAAAATCAGTTCGTCACGTTTTGATTTATGAAACATGCGACACACGTTCGTCGATCGGATCATCCTTACCACGTCAAAATGTTTTGAATACCAGTGTCGCATTGGTGCCGCCGAATCCGAACGAATTCGACATCGCCGCATGCAGCGGCATCTTGCGCGCAACATTCGGCACGAAGTCCAGGTCGCATTGCGGATCGGGGTCGGTCAGATTGATCGTCGGCGGCGCGATCTGATCGCGCAACGCCAGAATTGTGAAGACCGCTTCGATGCCGCCGGCCGCACCCAACAGGTGACCGGTCATCGACTTGGTCGAACTCACCGCCAGTTTTTTTGCATGAGCGCCAAACGCGGCTTTGACGGCGCTGCATTCGGCAAGGTCGCCCAGCGGCGTTGATGTGCCGTGGGCGTTGATATAGCCGATGTCTTCAGGCTGGAGTTTCGCGTTCTTAAGCGCAACCAGCATGCTGCGTCGGGCGCCGTCGCCGTCTTCCGGCGGCGCCGTGATGTGGTGAGCATCGGCGCTCATGCCGTAGCCCGCCAGTTCGCAGTAGATCCGCGCGCCGCGCGCTTTGGCGTGTTCCAGCTCTTCGAGCACCAGTATCCCGGCGCCTTCACCCAGTACAAAACCATCGCGTCCTTTGTCCCAGGGGCGGCTCGCCGCCTGCGGCTCATCGTTGCGAGTGGACAGCGCCCGCATCGCGCAGAAGCCACCGACGCCCAGCTCACTGACCGTGGATTCCGCTCCGCCAGCAAGCATAAGATCGGCATCGCCGTATTCAATCAGCCGCGCCGCTTCGCCGATGCTGTGGTTGGCGCTTGAACAAGCCGTCACGATCGACAGATTCGGCCCCGTATAGCCGAATTCGATCGACACCAGCCCCGACGCCATGTTGATGATTGAGCCGGGAACAAAGAACGGCGTCACCTTACGGACGCCGCCGCTCAGTAAGGCGTCAACGGTTCTTTCGATGTACGGCAGGCCGCCGATACCGGCGCCGATGCAGACGCCGACCCGCTCTTTGTCAACGTTGTCGTTGTCCAGACCGGCATCGCGCACCGCTTCAATGGCTGTCGCCAGCGCGTAATGCACGAAAGTATCGTAGCGACGCGCTTCTTTGGGCGCCAGATATGGCTCTACGTCAAAGCCTTTAACTTCCCCGGCGATACGTGTGGGGAAAGTGGATGCATCAAAGCGAGTGATCGGAACGATGCCGGAGCGGCCGGCAAGAATATTGCTCCATGCCGCTTCCAGACCTATCCCTACCGGGGACACAATCCCCATCCCGGTCACGACAACACGACGGTGTGACATGAGTTAATCCTCTTGAAACCAAACAAAAGCCGCGCCAACGCCCTGCTTGACGGCAAAAGCGAAGAACGCGGCCTGAGAACGTCATCCCCCACAAAATGCGGAGCGCCGCCTGCCCGCAGGGGCGACGGCTACGCCGTTACTGCTTCAGATGAGCGCCGATGTAATCGACCGCCTGCTGAACCGTCGTGATCTTCTCGGCATCCTCGTCGGGGATTTCCGTCTCAAACTCCTCTTCGAGAGCCATCACCAGTTCAACGACCGCCAGTGAATCGGCGCCCAGGTCTTCGGTAAACGAAGATTCGTTCTTGATGTCGGCTTCCTTGACATCAAGTTGTTCAGCGACAATTTTCTTTACACGTTGCTCAATGTTCATTGATTTGCCCCTCTCGGGAATAAGAAAGTGCAGATTTTACCAGAACCTTTTCAGGTTTCGCGGCCGGTTTTTTTGATTACTGCCGCCGCATCTTTTCGCGCCAATCCCAACCGTCTTGCCCTCGTCGTCCTTTCGGTCAGCAATCAACCCTCAACTTACCCGAAAAACACGCTATCAGATGGTTTTTGGCCGTTTACGCCATATACATACCGCCGTTGACATGGAGCGTCACGCCGGTTATATAACCGGCGCGCGGGCTGGCCAGAAAACCGACCGCATGAGCCACATCAGCCACATCACCCAACCGCCCCGCTGGCACGGCCTTCAACAAGGCCTCTCTCTGGGCTTCCGGCAGCGCCTGCGTCATGTCAGTGTCGATAAAGCCGGGGGACACACAATTGACGGTAATCCCACGGCTGCCCACTTCCTGCGCCAGCGACTTGGAAAAGCCGATCAGCGCTGCTTTCGCCGCTGCGTAATTCGTTTGCCCGGCATTTCCCATCGAACCAACCACTGAGCCGATTTGAATGATACGGCCGAAACGCGCCTTCATCATGCCGCGCAAGACAGCACGCGACAACCGGAACACCGCCTTCAAGTTGGTGTCCATAATCGCGTCCCACTCCTCGTTCTTCATCCGCATCAACAGATTGTCGCGGGTGATGCCAGCATTGTTGACCAGAATCGACGGCGGCCCGCCGCACGCTTTTTCAAACTCGCCCAGCACCCGCTCGACACCGGTTTCGTCCTTGACATCCAGCACCATGCCAACGCCGGTATGGCCACCCTCTTTCAGGTACGCCGTAATTTCGGCTGCGCCCGCCTCGCTCGTTGCGGTGCCAACCACAGCGGCGCCCGCTGCTGCCAACTCCAGCGCAATCGCCCGGCCGATGCCGCGCGTCGCGCCGGTCACCAGTGCACGTTGTCCTGTCAAATCCTGTGCCTGCATCATTTCTCCTGAATCAAGGGAACACGAGCCAAATTGCCCACTTCTCGTCTCGCAGTCATTACCACGAATGGCAGTTAGCTAAGGCTCTCTCGCGCTTTTGCGATAGCATCGCTGTCGGTCAGCGTCAGACTCACGATACCGTCAGTCGCCCGCTTGGTCAGCGCCGCCAGCACTTTGCCCGGCCCGCATTCAATAATGTGGGTCACACCACGCGCCTGCATTTCCTGCAAGGTTTGTGTCCAGCGCACCGGCTTGGCCGCCTGCATCGCCAGCGCCTGCCGAATCGCTTCCGGCGTGTCGTGCTCGCGAACATCGACGTTATGGATAAGCGCGATTTCGGGAATGCGAAACGGTGTTTTGCTCAATCGTTCGGCCAACCGCGCCGCTGCCGACACCAGGAGCGAGCTATGAAACGGCGCCGATACCGGCAGCAGCACAGCCCGTTTGGCGCCAGCTTCTTTGGCTGTTTCCATGAATTGCTCGACCGCGCCTTTGTGGCCAGCCACCACCACTTGCCCGGGCGAATTGAAGTTGACCGCTTCGACCATCGCGTCCGGTGCGCTTTGCGCTGCACACAGTGCCGTGACTTGCGCGTCGTCAAGACCGAGGATCGCCGCCATCGCACCAACGCCTTCCGGCACCGCTTCCTGCATTGCCTGCGCTCGGAAGCGCACCAACGGTACGGCGTCCTCCAGCGTCAGCGCGCCCGCCGCAACCAGCGCCGCGTATTCGCCGAGGCTGTGTCCAGCCACGATTGTCGGCCGCACATCGCTGGTTTCGCACCAGGCGCGCCAGACTGCCACGTCTGCCGTCAGCATCAATGGTTGCGTATTCGCTGTCAACGCCAATGCTTCCTCCGGCCCACGTTCGGCCAGCGCCCACAGGTCTTCGCCCAGCGCCGCTGAAGCCTCTTCAAATGTCTTGCGAACAGCAGGATGCGCGCCGAAACCGGCCATCATCCCGATGGATTGCGATCCCTGTCCCGGAAAAACAAACGCGATCTTCATCTGACCTCCTTATCCCCAGCGCACCAGGCTCGCGCCCCAGGCAAAACCGCCGCCGACGGCGGCCAATGCCAACAATTGCCCCGATTTGAAACAACCGTGGCGCACGCCATGATCCATCGCCAGCGGAATTGACGCCGCCGAGGTGTTGGCTTGCCCCGCTACTGTGTTAATCACTCTTTCCGGCGGCACACCCAGCTTCTTCGCCGTCGCGTCCATAATCCGCGCGTTGGCCTGATGCGGCACCAGCCAGTCGATGTCAGAGGGTTGCAAGCCGTTGTGCGCCAGCGCTTCCTGCGTACTTTCCGCCAATACCTGCACCGCAAAACGGAACACCGCGCCGCCGTCCATATGGATGAACGGCGTGCCATAGATGCGCCCGTCCCGGACTTGCCCCGGCGCGTTCAGGATGTGGCGCTGCCGTCCTTCAGAATGCAGATGTGTCGATAAAATCCCTGGCGTTTCCGATGCCTGCAAGACCAGCGCGCCGGCACCGTCGCCGAACAAGATACAGGTGCCGCGATCGTTCCAGTCGAGGATGCGGGTCATGGTTTCAGCGCCGACGACCAACGCGTTTTTCGCCATTCCGGACGCGACCATCCGATCCGCCGTCGCCAGCGCAAACATGAAGCCGCTGCACACCGCCTGCACATCAAACGCCGCGCCGCTATTGTGAATCCCCAGTTTGTCTTGCAGGATGCAAGCAGTCGAAGGAAACACCATATCGGGCGTCGTCGTCGCCACCACGATCAAATCAATATCGCTCGCCGCCAGCCCGGCATTCGCCAGCGCCCGTTGCGATGCGATCAACGCCAGATCCGAAGTTTCCTGTTCGGGCGCTGCGATATGGCGCTGCCGGATGCCGGTGCGCGTCTGAATCCATTCGTCGCTGGTGTCGAGCGTCTTCGACAGATCGTCGTTGGTGACGATCTTTTCGGGCAGATAACCGCCTGTCCCAATAATTCGGCTGTATCTCATCATCTCGTCAGAAAAAGGGTAAAGTTAGCAACGCACCGGCACAGCGCGCCGCCCCCGGTTCCGACGCTGCCGATTCAATCCGCGCGTTCAGCGTCCGGCAAAGCCACCGACGGTAATTGCGCCGACACCGCCTCGATACGCTGTGCGATACGGTCTAGCATACCATGCGCCACTTCCCGATACGCTTTATGCAACGCATATTCAAACGCCATCTCGTCGGCCGAGCCGTGGCTTTTGACGACAACGCCACGCAAGCCTATCAGCGTCGCCCCGTTGAAGCGTCGCGGATCGAGCCGCGACTTGAAGGATTTCAGCACCCGGTACGAAATCAGCGCCGCCAGCCGGGATCGCCAGTTGCGCGTGTATTCGTCTTTCAGAAACTTATAAAGCATCTGAACAAGGCCTTCGGACGTTTTGAGCGCAACATTGCCGACGAAACCGTCACACACAACGACATCGGTCGTACCTTTGTAAATGTCGTTGCCCTCGACATTGCCATAAAAATTCAGTCCCGAATGCTTCAACAACTCGGCTGCTTCCTTGACCACTTCATTGCCTTTGGTTTCTTCTTCGCCGATATTGAGCAGACCCACTGTCGGATTGTCGTTGCCCTCGATCGCCGTCGTCAACGCGCTGCCCATGATCGCAAATTGCAACAATTGTTCAGCCGAACAGTTCACATTGGCACCGAGATCGAGCACCGTCGAAACGCCACGTGTGTTCGGCAACTGCGTCGCAATCGCCGGCCGGTCGATCCCGCGCAGCGTTTTCAATACGAACTTTCCGATCGCCATCAAAGCGCCGGTATTCCCCGCCGATACGCAAGCCTGTGCTTCGCCGCTTTTGACCAGATCAATGGCCACCCGCATCGACGAATCCTTTTTATGGCGCAACGCATCGGTCGGCGGCTCATCCATTCCAACAATTTCACTGGTGGCGCGCACCGTAATACGCGCACGCAGCGTTTTGTCCAGCGCCGCCAGCGCCGCTTCCAGCGGCGCGGCAAGCCCTACCATCACAACCTGCGCCTCAGGCGTCGCCGCCAGAAATTTCGATACTGCCGGTACCGTCACCGGCAAACCGTGGTCCCCCCCCATGGCGTCCACCGCAATGGTCACACGCATATTGATTGCCCCTTTGAAGAAAAAGGAAAAGGCGCGGCAACTTTTCCGTCGCGCGCCTTGTGCGTCCGTCTCTTTTGCGGACTCGGTATTTTCATGGCCATTGCGCTTATCCGTCCGCCGAGCGCGGATACTGCGCGTTTTTTAGTTTTACTCGTCGGCCTTGG
Organism: Pseudomonadota bacterium; assembly: GCA_009786025.1. GTDB lineage: Bacteria > Pseudomonadota > Gammaproteobacteria > Burkholderiales > Casimicrobiaceae > UBA931. The sequence continues at coordinate 8,995 of WQUA01000057.1, forward strand.
TCTTGACCACTTTTTTGCCACGGTAAAAACCGGTCGGCGTGATGTGGTGACGGCGATGCGTTTCGCCGGTCACCGGATCCGTTGATAACGGCGGATTGGTCAAAAAATCGTGCGCCCGGTGCATACCGCGCTTGGACGGTGATTTCTTGTTTTGTTGAACTGCCATAACTTTCTCCTGACTAAAAACCAAAATAAGCAAAAATAAACCCATACCCTTTTCCCCTCTCCCCCTTGCGGAAGAGGGCGCCCCGAGGGGCAAAGCAGAGCGCGTTCTTTACACATCCGCTCAAATCAAAACCACTTTAAACCCCGGCTTCGCAATCCGTTTCATGCTTCGGCGCAAACGGCAACGACAGCAGCAACTCGTCCTCGACCAGCGCCCACACCTCTTGCGCCTTCGAGCCTAAAATCACTTCCTGCTCTACCTCATCGTCTAATGCCACCAACGCTTCTGGCGTCCGCGCCACCAACACCACCGTACGCTGCGCCACCGGCCACAGCAACGGCCGCAGACAACGCTGACAAACCAGCGGGAAAGTCCCCTCAACAGCAACCTCCAATGCCGCCCGGCCCATCGCATCGCGCAAACCCTGTATTTGCCAGGACAGCGTTCCGGCGTCGGCGGGTTTCATCGTCGTCGGCAACTGGTCAAGAAGCCGCTCCAACCGCGCAATCGGCGCCTCACCCGCGCATGTATCGCCCGCCTCGACGAAGCGGAATACGTCAATCTTGGGCGAAACCTCGCCGGGCGTCCTGTTTACCATGGTTTCCGACTTTTACCCTGCGCTTTTTGATCTGCGCCATTTCCCCAGCAGCACCCAAATAGCCACGCAGAAATTGCTACGCGAAATAGAAGATTATAAATGAAAAGACCCTTTGTTTTCAATCATTTCAGGATCACATGTCGGGAATTATGGATCAGAAAGGTGATTTGCGAGCGTAGCAAAGTGTCGTAGTCCGCGGGTGAGCGCGGCGGACTACAACGGTTTGGCCGCATGCAAAAGTACGAAGAAGAGCGGCGCTTTAAAGCCCCGTCAAGGAGTTTGATGGAAATGGGGCGCTCTGCTCTGCCATTCTGCTCTGCTTTATGCCGCCTCATTTCGCGCAGAGTGATCGAAAAGGTCTAGCAGGGGCTCTTCAGCTGATCAACATCAAGTATGCTGCTGTCCGAATCGCCTTCTCACCGCCCCAAAAACTCAAAAGGGCAACTTGAAGCCCGGCGGCAATCCCGCAGTCATCGGCGCCATTTTTTCTTTCGACACCTCCTCAACCTTGCGGATCGCGTCATTGAACGCCGCCGCGATCAAGTCTTCAAGCATATCGCGATCATCAGCCAGCAACGACGGATCAATGGCAACCCGCCGCACTTCGTGCCGCCCGGTCATCACGATTTTGACCAGCCCGGCGCCGGACTGCCCCTCAACCTCCATCTGCGCCAATTCTTCCTGCGCGCGCATCATATCTTCCTGCATTTTCTGCGCTTGCTTCATCAAATTACCAAGTTGACCTTTCATCATAATCAATATCTTTCAATAGGTTATAAAATATTTTTAAAGTTATTTCTTGATATATTTCCGATTGGTATGCCGCGTTGTGTTAACCTCAACGCAGTGGAAATTCCTTTACTCCTTAGGCTCCCTCGCTTACGCGGGAGGAGGAAAAGCTTCAACGGGCTGCTCTGAAGCAGGTTGCACTGAGGCCGCTTGCACGGTCTCCCAACGCACTTCCCCACCCTCTTTCTCCAGCGCTTGCACAAAAGCGTCGTTGCGAAACGCCTCTTCTATATCGCGCTGAATCTGTTCGCGGGCCTGCCGCTGCCGGGCTGCCAGCGAGGTAGCGCCCGCGCCGGCCATTTCAAAGGTCAGGCGCAAACGTTGGCCGCTCGCTTCTTCCAACGCTTTTTTCAGCTTGTCGGTGTTCGCCTTGTTCGCCAAATGACGCTGTGCTTCCGGCAACGCCAGTGTCAGTACCCCGTCGGCAAAGCCGCGCCATTCAGTGTGCGAGGCCAGTTGCGCCGCCATCCCTTTCAGTCCCAGACCGGCAATCCAGTCCGACCATTCGGCGCCGGAAGCGGGAAAAGTGGAAAATTCTGCCCCCTTTCCCAAGGAAGCTTCCGCCCAAGCCGTGCGGGAGTCTGCTCCGCCGCTCCATCCCCCTTGCGGAAGAGAGGTTGGCGGTTTGGATTCATTGCGTTCCGGCACGAAAATTGCAGTCTCTTTCCCCTGAGGGAGAGGGGTTGGGGGTTGGGGAAAGGCCGAAGTCCCACCCCCGCCCCATCCCTCCCCTTTCGCTTCAGCACCCCTCTCCCCTTGTGGGAGAGGGGTTGGGGGAGTGGGGGAGGCCGAAATCTCATCTCCACTCCAACCCTCCCCTTTAAGGAGGCGGTTTTTGTTCGCCCCTTTTTCAACGGGGGCGCCGCCGCCAGCGGCGGGAGGTTGCGAGCGGGGGATTGCTTCAGCGCCCCTCTTTCCCTGCAGGAGAGGGGTAGAACGGGAGGCCGAACCCCCATCCCCACCCAAACCCGCCCCTCGAAGGGGAGAGCTTTTAGCTTCCGGCGTAAACGCCAGCAGACGCAAAAGCGTCATGCTCATTCCCATCGTTTCATCGGGCGCCAGCGCCAGATCGGCACGACCCTGCAACGCGATCTGATAAAAGAGTTGAACGTCCTCCGCCGAAAAACGCGTCGTCAGCGTCGCGATTTGGGCACTGTCCTCAAAACTGCCCATCGCTTCCGGCACCACTTGCGCGACGGCGATCCGGTGAAACAGCGCAATCAATTCATCAAGCACCGCGCCGGCGTCCAGACCACGCGCTGCCAGACCATCGGCTTCCGCCAGCAGCGTCACACCATCGTGCGCCGCCAGCGCCTCGACCAGTCGGTAAATATAATCGCGATCAACCGCTCCCAGCATCGCGCGCACTTGCGCTTCCTGAACGCTGCCGGCGCCGTAGGCAATCGCCTGATCAAGCAACGACAAGGCATCGCGCAACGAACCACGCGCCGCCCGGGCGATCTGCATCAAGGCACCATCATCGAAAGCGATTTTCTCTGCTTCCAGAATATATGCCAGCCGCGCTTTCACCTGTTCAGCAGGCAGCGGCTTCAATGAAAACTGCAAGCAGCGCGATAACACCGTCACCGGAATTTTCTGCGGATCGGTCGTCGCCAGAACGAATTTGACATGCTCCGGTGGCTCTTCGAGCGTTTTCAACATCGAATTGAACGCCGCCTTCGACAGCATGTGTACTTCGTCAATCAGATAAACCTTGTAACGCCCGACCGTCGGCGCGTAGCGGGCATTGTCGAGAATCTCGCGCATGTTGTCGATGCCGGTGTTCGATGCCGCGTCGAGTTCGAGCAGATCGACAAAACGCCCCTCGTCAATCGCCGTACAAGCGGCGCACACTCCACATGGCGTCGCCGTCACGCCCTGCTCGCAGTTGAGGCTTTTCGCCAGAATCCGCGCCAGCGTGGTCTTGCCGACGCCGCGCGTGCCGGTCAGCAGATAAGCGTGGTGAACACGCCCCCGCGTCAGCGCGTTCTGCAACGCCGTCACCACATGGGACTGCCCCACCAGCTCCGCGAAAGTTCGGGGGCGCCATTGGCGGGCAAGCGCTTGATAACTCATGTCGGGTATTCCGGAGAAAAGGGAGGCAAAAAAAACGAATCGGGCAACGAGTTATTTTACATCAAGCCTCCTCCCATTGCGGGCTGCTCTCCCCCACCGCCTTCTTTGAAAAGAAGGACTGGAGGAGAAGCATCAAAATGGGTGGCGAGCCGAACCCCCGGCACTTGCACAAACTCGTTAGGGCTGCTTTCTTCCGAACCTGACCCGGTTGGCAAGCGTGCAATGCGGGGCGACCCGCCGAAAAACGGTTTTCTTCCGGCATGGAAGGGGCGAATTATAACAGAGCGCGGAGATCAGGTATAAAGCGTCGAAATCGGGCGTCGGTTGCCCGCCCATCCCTTTGAAAACCTCTGCATAAACGCCTCCAGTCTTCCTGCGCGAAGCCGCAGGGCACAGAATCCAGCCTTATGACTTCGTGAGAAAGAAAAAGAGCGCGTACCTGAACCGAAACCGCTCTGGCCTTTTATCTTGCCTACCTACCGGTTAATTTGTTAAACAAAATTTACAATCCCAACGAACATTTATTATTTTCGTAACTATTAACACAACAAGATAAAATTACTGTAGATTATTGACACTTTTGCACACTGAAAGGCGTGTCCATGCAAGGGCTGGCGCGGTCATACCAAAAGACATTCACAAGTTGCGATTCGTCTATCGTAACCATTTCCTTTTTGGGAAGCCTCCGCATAACTCCGCATCCATTGCTTGTCATTCTGCGCAAAGTCACAGGGTTCAGTGTTCGCGTGATGTCTGGATTCTGCGCCTACGCGCAGAACGACAGGAGTGGTTCTGCAATAGTTCCTTTAAGAAACGAAAAGATGCCCGTCGTCGAATGGGATTCGACAAAAACCGATGCTCAGGCGTCGCGTCATTCTTCTCACCCTTTTTCCCCAAAATTTTTTTGCTTCATTTCCCGTTGTTTTTTCTGCCAGCAATCACCCCGAAAGCACTTTACCCCCTGCCCCCACTAATAAAAAGGAACCATCATGAAAGCGACCTCCCGAATCGTGTCCATCGTTCTGGCGTTCTTTCTGGCGCTGATATTCTCCGCAAGCGCTGCATCTGCGTCGGGTGCCGTCGCTGACAGCTCTAGCACAACCGTTATCGGCTACAGCCCGAGCAACGAGCGCAGCCTTGCTGCCGCAGCCGGTGCGAAAGCAACGATCACGCCAAACGATGCTTCCAGCAAAATCATTAAAGCGCAAGAGTCGATTGCGCCCAAAGGGCTTTACGATGGTTATACCGAGCCGATCACTTTCAGTGGGTTTCCTGCCCACACCTGGATATCTAACCAGTATCAGAGCCGGGGAATTATTTTCAGCCCGTATTTCAGCATGTATTACCCGTATATTATCTCTCCGTTTGTTTACTTCATACAGTATGCCGACAATACTTATGATCCCGGTCTGTTTTGCGTATACACCGACTCTTTCTATGGTCCAGACGAGGGCTGCACTATGTCTGGCGTTTTTGTCAGCCCCAAAGACCCGACGAAAAAAATAGGAGCCAAAGCTATCGATCTGTGGATCGGCGGTCCTTTGCTGACGTCAAATACGGCGACCCTGCATCTGTACGATAAAAGCGGCAAGCAGATTTACGAGACCATCATCGACCTCCCCCCATTAAGCATACATCGCGAAAACATTCAATCTGACCAAGAATTTTATTTTTGGAAGATAACAACAAAAAACTACTTCATAATCGACAACTTTTCCGTAAAGCTCGCAGAAGCGGATGTCTCCGCAACGATCAAACTCGAAGCAGAGGCGGCGACAAGTCCCGGCGCATCAAAAGAGCCGGTCACCGGCAAGGATATTACGGTTACAGTCGATCTCAAGGACTCTCAAGGCAACGCCGTTACATATCCGTTCAAGAAATGTCTGTGGTCGAACATTCCGGATTCGGCGACCGGGCAGTTGACCTACAAGGACGGAGACCCGGACAACCAATGCAAACTCACCTTTCGATATCTCGCTAAAGGTGGAGCGTCACCGATGACCTACGGGCAGAAAACGATTGTCTTTATCGGAACAATCGACACCGACAGTGGTGAACAGGTTGTCTCGAAGATATATCAGTTCAAGGTGTTTTTTGACAAAACGGCGAAGGACAATGGCGGTGATACTCCGAACTGGTTTAAGTATTGGCCATTGGATGGGGCGGTTTCCCTGCTTGACCCTAACCTTGTTACATTCGATAAGACCTTACCTAAAGAAAAGGACGAAAATGGTAGAGGCACTGCCGGCTATTCGACGACGTTAGAAAGATATGGGGTTGATGCCATTAAAATTGGGGCGTTAGCAGCGGAAACCGAGGAATCGTACAGTATTGAGGCCACAGATATTTGCCCTGGCGGCAGCTTTGGCGGCGTCAAAGGGATCAACCTGCTCGAAGCGATCCTAGCGCATGAACTCCGGCATATACAGATCGCTAACAACTGGCGACCGGGCGGCATTTGGTCAGGGCGGAAAGACAGTGACTGCGACGACCCGGAAAACCCGCTAAGCCAGAAAAACTTTTGGTGCGATCAGTTGCCTGACGAGTACGAAACGGAATTGGGGACTTCTAACCAGAATGCAGACAGTTGCAAGCTTGCCAGAATAACTCCATCGTACGGAAGGTACGGTGATCAAGAATTCGATGCGAGGATGGCCGAGCGTGGAAAAAAAGGCGTAGCCGCCAACGACTGGGCCAACCCCGGCGCCCAGACAACGCCGGCGTTCAAATCGCTTTCCATCGCCCCCAAAGCGGAGGGACCGTCCTACA
>WQUA01000058.1 GCA_009786025.1 Pseudomonadota bacterium
CCTGCCTTCTTCGGCGCCAACCCGTGGCCCTGGGTCGATCCGGCCACGGGCGCCACCCGCGTGTTGCCCGCCAAGGCGCGCTACGACGCGGGCACGCCCAATACCGTGCCATAATCCGATTGTTTCTCGCTCGCGCTTGCGCCTCTCTCGCCCGCTTGCGGGAGAGGTAGGCAGCAGGAGCTTGCCGTGTTCGCCTCACCACACACAGAAATATTTGAATCTATCCACGACAAGGAGCTCTCGTGAAATTAAAAAACTTACTATTGGGATTGTGCATCGCGCTGACGACGGGTGTCATCTGGGCGCAAGCAAGTATCGATATGAAGCCGGGCCTTTGGGAAATGCGTTTTACCAAGATGGAGCGGGACGGCATGGATTTGCTGACGCCAATGCAAACATCCATGGCGCTCATGACGCCTGAACAGCGCAAGCGGATCGGCGATCCGACGGTGACGCGCATTTGCGTCAGCCAGGCCATGAGCAAGAGTGATTGGTTGGCTTCGCTGGCCGCACAAAAACGCGCGAACTGTGCGCCGCCCAAAGTAAACCGCGACGGCAATCGCATGACTTTCGAAACAACATGCAAGGATGGCGACAGTACCATAGAGGGCAAAGGCGAAATCATAAACGCAGGCGACCAGGCGACGACCAAGGGCAAGATGGTGACGACCGACGGGAGCGGTAAGCACACCACAGTTCAGGAATCGCAAATGAAGTTTCTCGGCAGCGATTGTGGCAATGTCAAACCGCTCGATGAATTGGCAAGCAAGAAGCAAAACGGAAAAGCGACGCCGAAGAAGCAACCCGGGAAATAGCGCGCGCCGGAAAATTCAGGCGTTAGGCCTTTCGCACAATCCTCATCAGGCATCATGGATAAAGAGCGCTATTGCCGCGAAGTTAAAGCCGTTGGGGGGCTCACATCTTGATCAAATCAGGGAGTGAGTTCACGCCACATTCTTGCCGCCTCCAGAACGCGAGCCGGGTTGATAGCCCCAGTCTTGGGAACCGCTTATGAAAGTTCTTGTCACAGCGGCAACAGTGTTCATGCAAGCAGTCGGCTGGATGATCATTCTCTTCGGGGCTTTTTTTGCAGGATTCGCGACCTTGCCTGAGTTGTACTTGGTGACTACCCATCAGGTTGCACCAGGAAGTCTTTTGGTGCTCTCTGACACCTTGGCAATGACTCAGGCAGAATATTTACGGGCGCTTGCCATCGAAGCGTCCATAATATTCTTTGGCTTACTCGTCAACGATTGGGCCAAAAGGTGGCGGCACAGGTCAACCGCAAGGCAGGGAGGAAGCGTAGCATAGTCCCGGCGTTTTTGTTTTCGACAAACTTGAAACCGGCGTTTTGCTTCGTTTCATCTCTTTCGGCTTTATCGCCCATCGAGATTACTCCTTGTAATGGTATATCCTGTATCCGACCATTTGCTCGTAGCCCGCGGGGATCCATCCTCGCGCCAACAAGTGATCCAGAACTAGGGTCATATTGGCCCCGATGGGGTCCTGTAATGAATCATCAATAGGCAAACAGAACTCTTCCGCGCGGCCACGAAACGCCCTCGCAAACGCCAACGCTTTCTCAATGTCCGTAAAGGCTTTCATGTTTTCCAGTGATACTTGAAGCCGGGGTTTCACTCCGCCCCATACCCATCAATCACGGGCATCATAAAGAGATCTTCTTGTATGCGGTGTCGTAGATTTTTTCCTTACCCCATATCTCGTCCAGATAGGCGGGGTCAGCAAGGATCAGGGCATCCAGCTTGGCGCGGTCCGCTATGTTGGCGGTAGATGCCCCTGTTTTTTGAGTGATCTTGCTGACAGCCACAAAGATGGTAGGCGTCGAATCCGTCAACTCGTAGCAATTAAACAAAGCGAGTCCGTTATCGTCAGTGTCGGCAGTAAGGTTCTGTTTATACGCAAAGCCATTATTCCCGAAGCGCTTTCTTATGTCTCTTAAGGTTGTCTTTCCAAAAACAAAACCGTTGAAGGGTGTCTTGGTCGATTTTTTGTCGCTCAACCAATCGTATTCGATATATACGACCTTACCTTTCTGCGTGGTCACTGAAAGCTCGCTCCTGCCCATAGCTTTGTATTTTTTTGTTTCTGTGTCTCCGCTCCTTTCGGAGACTATAACGGCAAGAGGCAGCTTTTCCAAGACCGACGAACCATCTCCGATTTTTATTCCTTCAATACTGGCTTCGGCCAAAGCCGCTCCTGACGCTGAAAGAAGCAGGAACGAAAAAAGCGCTATCAGGCATCTCATGCTATCTCCAAAAAAGCTCCCGGCAAGCCCTGGTACAAATAGGGCAAGAGAAATGAAGTGGGAGAAGGGTATCACGGCTAATGATATAGAAACAAACGGCTTCAGAGAGCCGGATCATCGAACTTGCGACCATTGTCAATTTTGGCCCGGCAAGTGCGGCCCGGATAAGTAAAACGCGTTATTCTGCACGTATGCAGGTGTACCCCATACGCGGTTTTCGCCGACCGGAGGTAACCGCCGGGTCAAACAAATATTCGCCATTGAACACCGCTCTGCCCGGTTCTTCCCTGTCGTACTCGTTACTGGCGCCCGTCCGCGCAGACCCGTATACCCGATCCACAACGAAACCCTCGCCGCAACTCGCGTAGAGGACATAGCAGCCCGTCAATTCGTAGCTCGCATACGCCTGCCAGGGGCGCAGTTCCTTGCTCGCGCTGCGCACGCGAAAGATGAGCGGATGGTCGCCGGGGCGGCTGTCAACGGACATTTCAACCCGGTACTTGCGAATCGCTGAATCGGGCTTCGCCGTCGAGTTATCGACAAACAACGGCTGTCGTTTGCATGGGCCGACGGCTTCGATTTCATCGACAGCCTGATAGAGGTCGAGCGAATAATAGTTGGTCAGCGATAAAGCAATGATGCCTTTCGACCGGACACGACAGCCTCTAAGAACTTGCAGCGGCGCCTCGTCATCCCAACGCGCCAACTGGATCGAGCGTTGTCCGCACTGAGGCTCGTCCAGCTTCAGCTCAAACCACTTGCGGATGCTGTCGTGAAAAATCAGCTTTCCCTCCAAGCTGCGAACGGCGGATGGATGGTAGGCCTCCTGGTCTTCGCGCGGGCATTCCTGAGCCTGCGCGAAGACGGCGGCGCCAACACTCAAAAAAATGCCCAAAATTCGGATTGCGACACCACGAACCATGCGATGAGTTCCTTCACTGCCCATAATAGCACGCCTGCCGAAAACCTCTCTACGCCCTTTTCATCGCTGCTTCGACTTTCCCGAACGTTGTCCTCATGCTCGCCGTCGGCGCCGGGCCGAGCAAGCTGAAGACAACGATGGCGAGCGCGCCGAAGATAAAGCCCGGCACAATTTCGTACAACCCGAAGTAGCCGCCTTGCTTCCAGACGATGACCGTGATGGCGCCGACCAGCATTCCGGCGAGCGCGCCGTTACGCGTCATGCGCGACCAAAAGAGCGACATCAGAATCACCGGCCCGAACGCCGCACCGAAACCCGCCCAGGCATAGCTCACCATTTTCAGTACGCGGCTGTCGGGATTACTAGCCAGCAGGACAGCGACAATCGAAACGGCGAGCACCATCAAACGGCCGACGTTGACCAGTTCACGCGATGAAGCGTTGCGCCGCAGGAAAACGCGGTAGATGTCGCCGGTCAACGCCGATGAGCACACCAACAACTGGCACGACAGCGTGCTCATCACCGCCGCCAGAATCGCCGCCAACAGCATTCCGGCGATCCACGGGTTGAACAACAACAGCGATAACGAAATAAAAACGGTTTCGGGATTGCCTTGCACCATCGTCGCTTGCTCGGGATGAAGCTGAAAATAGGCAATGCCGAAAAAGCCGACGGCGACCGCGCCCACCAGACACAGAATCATCCAGGTCATGCCGATGCGCCGCGCCGGCTTGATCTCGGCAAGCGAGCGCGCCGCCATGAAGCGCACCAGAATGTGCGGCTGCCCGAAGTAACCCAGACCCCAGGCCATCAGCGAAATGATCGCAATCACGTCGAGGTTGCGCAACATGTCGGTGTACAGCGGATTCAAACCGTGAATCAGTTCAACGCTGGGTGTTACGCCGTTGCCTGCGGCAATCACCATCACCGGCACAAGTAACAACGCGGTGATCATCAACGACGCCTGCACAGTATCCGTCCAGCTCACCGCCAGAAAGCCGCCGATCAATACATAGGAAATCGTTGCCACAGCGGAGATCCAGATGGCGGTCTGGTACGACAGTCCGAACATGTGTTCAAACAACCGCGCTCCGGCCACAACGCCCGACGCGCAATACAACGTGAAGAACACCAGAATCACCAGCGCTGAAAACAGGCGCAGCATGTGTGTTCTATCTTCAAAACGATTGGCGAGATAATCCGGCAACGTCAACGCGTTGCCCGATGTTTCGGTGTAAACCCGCAGCCGCCCCGCCACCCATTGCCAGTTGCACCAGGCGCCGATAATCAGTCCGATGGCGATCCACGATTCGGACACGCCGGAAAGAAAGACCGCCCCCGGCAACCCCATCAACAACCAGCCGCTCATATCGGACGCGCCGGCCGACAACGCCGTCACCAGCGCACCCAGCCGCCGCCCGCCTAGAATGTAATCGGACAGATTGCTCGTCTGTCGCCAACCCATAAAACCAATCGCCAGCATCGCGAGGATATAGATGAAAAACATCGCAACGATTTGCGGGTCAACAATATTCATGTGAGGTTCCCCCTGTAAATAAATGATGGGTCTGTATCGTTATGAAGACTCTGCATGGTTCGGTATCTATTGTCTGTCATCCTGCGCGAAGTCGCAGGCCACACGCACATCTGGATTCTGCGACTTTGCTACGCTACGCGCAGAATGATAAGAAAGGCCTTGCGGAGATCCCTTACTTTCATAAAATTCGTTCTGCCTGCCCTCGCGTGAAACATGCCTTCTCGCCAGAGAGGAGAGGATTATATCGAAAGTCGTTTTCCTGAACGCGGCGTCAGGGAGATTGTTTTTGAAGAATGATCTTGGGTTCCCGCCCTTTGTAGAAAACCTGCCCATCGTCCATGTCTTCAAGATGACTTGATTCCAGACGGTTATCGACAACGGTATAGACAACCCAGACGTTTCTTGTCATCTTCTCGTTTTTCGGGACGATAGGCGCGATGTAGAGCTGGTTTCCCTTGCGCAAGCATTTGGCCTCATTTGTTTCGCCCGATGGTACGCCCATCACAAAGCATCGCTCGCCTTCAAACTTCATGGAGAAGTTTTGGTCCTTGCCCTCGCCTTTATACAAGTATGCGCCGGACAAACCGAGCGGTTCATTCGGGGGCGTCCGTGTTCTCGCCACCTCCGCAGTCGATGGAGGCTCCTGGTTGATCCCATAATTCAGCGCCGGGTGAATTTCGGGTGCGGGGTGTACGCGCCAGCGCCCCGTCTTGTCCTTGACGACGATGATGCGGTTTTTAACAGCTCTGCCGTCGTAGGCAGCGCCGACATCGACGAATTTCACGTCGGCGAAATTAAAGGCGGCGAGGGCATCCGCCGCCGGACTGGATTTACTGAAAGACCGTGCGACGAAAACTTTTTTGATTTCCCGAGTTCCCGGATCGATCGGGCGTTTGCTCGCCTCTAAAAAGGCGGACTTGATATCAGCAAGATACTGTTCGTATTGAGCGCGAATCTCTCCGTCTCCAAAGGGTGGAAGGACGGCTTGCTCGAAAAGCGCCAGGTCACGCTGCATAAACGCCCGAGTATAGTCACATGCCGCACCTTCGGGAGTGGTCGTGCCGGAGGGGTAACCATCGTCGGCCAAAGAGATGGCGGGAACGATTGCTGCTGCGACGGCAGCAAGGATGAGGGCGAAACGACGCAGGGAAAACATGTAAAAACTCCTGACGCTACAGGAAAACAATCCTGAAAGAAGCAGTGTTATCTAATGAGCAGATGTTGTCAATCCTGACCAACTTTGCAAACTTTTGCGTAAGCAAGGACGACGGCGTGTGCGATTTTCATCCGTTACCGGTCAAACCGCAGCGGTTGCCAGGAGAGCGGCTTGGCAACGGATGACGCATTCCAGGCAACGCCGTAGAAAATCTCGAACGACGACGCCGCTGAACCGTCGGCAACCGTCAGCAGGCGCGCGGCGTCAGCGGCGTGTGACGCCGCATTAAACCAACCGTCTTGTCGCAGTTCATCGAGCGCGTCGGCGGCATCGGCATAGGTGAATGTCAGTATTTCGCGGTCGAGCACCGGCTTTGTCAAACCGGCCGCCACCAGCGCGTTACCCAAATCAACCAGCGTCGGCCAGGAGGCAAAAACATGCGGAGTCGTCGCTGGCGAGCACAACGATTGCAGCGGCAACAAGGTTTGCGGCCCCAGCGTCGCGAACAGAAATACGCCGCCGCCCGCCAGCGCGTTTTTAACATCGCGGAATGTCGCAGTATCACAGGGCGCGAAATTCGCGGCAGCAACAGGCATTCCCAAAATCAAATCCGCGTTGGAGCCATCGCCCGCGTCCACCCACACAGCGTCCGGATACTGCACCCGTAATGCTGCAAACGTAACATCAAAACGAGCGCCCAAACATGCGATCCGGCGCGGCGGATTCGCCATCTTGAGCGATGACAGCCGCGCCAGCAGCGCCAACGCCATCTCGTCGGCAAGCGCAGACGTCGGTTCCGATGGTGCGCTTACCATGCGGTGTGCACTCGATATTTGAGTATCGTCTTGCCGTCTGCGGGTACCGGAATGTCCCACATCGCCGAACTGGCGCTCGACTTGAGGTGCGGGTGGCTCTCTTTCAACATTTTCCAATCACCCGGCACCGGCTCGACCACGCGCACGGTGACCAACTCGTTTTTCGCGTTCGACAGCTCAATCGTAATTTCCTGCTCGAACACCCGTTTGGAGATGCGCGAAAAATCGGTGCGCTTCCAGTTGCCGGTGATGTCGAATGCCTTGCCGAGTTTCAAGCGCACCTGTTCGTTTTTCGGCGTGTGGTCGATCTGATCTTCGCCGATAAAGAGTGGGCGGCTTTCCTTGTCTTTCTTATAGACGCGCACGATCCCCTTCGGCAGCGGTTGACCGAGATCGCCATCCTTGTTGGTGAATTCGATGAACACTTCAACGCCGCGTTTGTCGCCACGCTCCGGCGTTTTGCTTTCTTCGTAGTACCAATAAGGTGCACCCTCCATCCGGTATTCTTTTTTCACTGGCACATGCGCTGCCGACAGCAGCGCCACTTGCTTGGTCTGCTGGTCGCGCAGCGTCGTCGGTCGCCCCAGAGTATAAAGGTGGTATTCAAACAGTTGTTCGCGCGCCATGGGGGCAGGCTTTGCCGGCCGCGCCCTTTCAAGCATCACAGGTTCGTTGGCGGCAAAAACCTCCTGAACACGGTTGACATCACCGGCGACGAGTTGCAATTTGGCGTTCTCGTAAGCGGCGCCACTCCGGTTGGTGAGCGTGACCCAACCAGCGAGGTCCAACGTTTTTTCATCGTCGGCCAACGACGCGACATAATCGGCTTTCCACGCCAAGCCGCCCGTGAGGTACGACAGTTCGGCGCGCTGTGTGCCCGCTTTGTCGCTGTCGAGGTCGACCACCAGCGTCGGGCGATCGCGCAATGTTGTCGGCACGTCGTTGTAAACAATGCGGGCATTTGCAGGCAGGCCAGTTTCGATGCGGTCGGCGTACTTCAGCACCACGCCCTGATTGTTGGCGAGCACGGCCGCCTGCTCGCGGGTTTCGGTGTCGGTTTGCTCATTGAACCGCACCACGGTCACGGTTTTGCCGACATATTTGTCGAGCAATTTTTGCGGCGTCAGCAGGTCGAAATCGAAATTCTGTTCGAACAGGGTCAGCCGCGCGCCGGACAGGCTGCGCAGACTTGCCGTTTCCGGTTTGATCTGCCCCGACACCTCGCGCAGCGCCAGCAGGTTGCGCCCGGCGTTCAGGTTCACTTCGCGCTCTTCGCGGATCAGTGCCAGCGATTCGTTGTAGATCGTCACCGCCACGGCCTTGCGATCCTCGGCGCGACTGACGTTCTCAGCGGGCGCCTGCGCGGCAACAGCGCCGACGATACCCATCGCCAGACATCCTATCAAGGAACGAAATAATAATCGTGCAGCGAAAGAATTTTCAAACATGGTGCTTCTCCGGGGTAGAAAAGTTATATTAACCGCAAAGAGCACGTGGAACGGTTTTCCACGCACTCTTTGCGATTCATTAACTTCGTTGTTAAAACATATCGCCGGTGAGTCTTTATCGACAATGCTCCGGCAAATACTGCGGGTCGATGTCGTCGCTGTGGCAGGCCCAGATTAGATCGCCGTCCTCATCGGTCGAGGGAACGAAATCCAGCGTCTTCTTCTTGAGCGGCGAGAACGCCAGTTCCAGATGAATAACACCACTGTCGGCGTCAATCCATATCCGGCGCACCTGCGGCGAAGTTTGATGAAAATCAGCGGCGTCCAGCGTCGGCGGAAATTGCCCGTGCGCCGCCTGATATTCGGAAGCCGCCGTCGTCGCACTGGCGCCGAGCATTTCGGCTTCGTACATTTTGGTGGCGGCGGCAGGCTTGTGATAATCCGGAATATTCTTGATCAGCGACCCCATAACCAATACGATGGACAGCGTCAACAACGCCCACATGAACCAAACCACGACCGCTGACACTTTTTGTGCGGTTCGCGCCGGCGCGACGGGGTGGTCGGCGAGGTCAAGAGGGGCAACCTCCTTATACACGACCAGCGTCCCGGCAATCAGATCGTGCAGGGCTTGCTGGCGAGCGGTAAATACATTGATCACATAACCGATGAGAAGCGTCAAGTTGGTAACGAAATGCGCTGCGTACCGCCCCAGCGCGCGCAGAAAAGACAGGCGATTGCCACTGGTGTCGGTCACTTTCAGGCCGATCACCAGCTTCCCGATCGTTGCCTGCCAGCGCGAGCTTTCACACAAAGTGAAATAAAGCAGCGATAAAACGATACTGAGAAGAACCACCACGCCATAGGCGCCGAGAAAGAATCCCAAGGCTGGGGTATCTGAATCCGTGTGTGCGCCGCCGAAAGCGAAAAACATCGACACCACCATAAAAATCATCCCCAACGCGCTCTGTGCGGTACTGAGAATAATCACATCGATGAGCCAAGCCAGAAAACGGTACCAAAACCCGGCGTAAATCATGTGCGAAGGGCGGCTCATCGGCACGGCCCTCAGCGCCGGAGCAGACGAAGTCGGCGCTATCGGTGAGAGCGGAGAAGGCGCGCGCGACGGTTTTATCTGGAACAGGTCCTCCTCATCAGAGGTCGCCGCATGCGAAGGCGCTTCTTCCGCCGGCGCTGCGGTCGTTTCGGCGTCGATTTTCGGCAGTGACGGCTTCGGCAATCGCGCAGAAAGCGGAGGTTCGCTCTTCGGCAGCGGCGAGGCTGGCTTTCTCGTCGGCGGCAACGGGAAATCAATGTTGCCGGCAATCACCATGTGTGGCTTATCTTCGGGATGTGAGCGTGAGGTATCCACTGAAACACCGCCCATATACGACGGCAAACGCTGACCGCACGAAAAACAAGCCGACGCATCGTCGGCATTGATCTGACCGCAAACGGGGCACTCCATAAAGTTTTCCTCAGTTAAGGTGTCTGTCTCAACGCAAGAATGATTTTACGCGCAAGTTTATCGCTTGTCACAGTCTTGAAAATACGGTAACGCCGGTCGCAAAACAACCGGTACAATAAGCCTTTCTTGCCATTATTGTCGCTTTTTTACTGCTTTGATGCCACCAAAATTCTGGCGCACCTTCCTTGACGCTTGTTTCCCGCCGCGCTGCGTGTCGTGCGGCCAGCCGGCGCGGCACGGCGCCTGGTGTTGCGCCTGCTATGCGGCGTTGCCCCGCATTGAAAAAGGCTGTACGCGTTGTGCAACGCCATTACCGCCGTCAGCGGGCGCATGGTGCGGCGCTTGTTTGTACCGCGCGCCGCCGTTCGACGCGACGATTGCCGCCTGCCGCTACACGTTTCCGCTCGACCGCTTGCTGCAAGATTTCAAATACGGCCGCCGACTGGCATTGGCGGCGCCGCTGGCGCAACTGCTGGCCGATGCTTGCCGTCCGGCGTTCGCCTCCTTTCAAGAGCCGCCGACACATATCGTCGCAATGCCGCTGTCGGCTACGCGGCAGCGCGAACGCGGGTTCAACCAAGCGCAGGAGCTGGCGCTTCCCGTTGCTTCGGCGCTGGAGTTGCCACTATTGACCAACATGCTGACCCGCATCAAAGAAGCGCCGAAACAGGCGACTTTGCCCTGGCGCGAGCGACACAAAAATGTTCGCGGCGCATTCGCGTGCCGCAGCAATCTTTCCGGTCATCGCATTTTACTGATCGACGACGTAATGACCACCGGCGCGACCGCTGCCGCCGCCGCCAAAACCTTGCGCCAAGCCGGCGCCGAAAATGTTTTTATCGGCGTGGTGGCGCGGGCGAGCGCGACGCAGGAAACAGGTGTGCCATAATCAGGAATCAGGAATCAGAGATCAGAAAAATTTACCGCAAAGAACGCATAGCGCACAAAGAAAGAGCCGTCTGTGCATGTGTAAGGGATGGGTTTCAAATCTGCCTTTCTTAACCGCGAAAAGCACGAAAGCGATTTGATTCCTGTTCACGCGAAGTCGCGAAGAAGAAAAGCCCCCTTTTGAAGTGAGGCTCCCACCAAAGGCGGGGGTTTGTTTTTCTTCGCTCCTTCGCGTCTTCGCGCGAGAATAGCCTCCGGATGGCGTTTCGCTTATCCTGGCTACACGCCCTTGCGTTCTACGCGTTCTTTGCGGTTAAAATCATTACAAGGTTACGCTTTCTCTTGAACCCCTGAAAAATGCTCTCCATCGTTCTCGTCCAGCCCGAAATCCCGCCAAACACCGGTAACGTCATTCGCCTGGCCGCCAATACCGGCGCAGCGCTACATCTGGTCGAGCCCCTGGGCTTTGCACTGGAAGACCGCGCGTTGCGCCGCGCCGGGCTTGATTATCACGAATACGCACAGGTGCGCGTTCACGCCGACTGGGGGGCTTGCCGGATGGCGATTACCGAATCGCTCGTCGGAGTGACGCCGTCGCCGCGCTGGTGGGCGCTGACGACCAAGGGCAGTCATTCGCTGTTCGATGCCCGTTTCGGCCCACACGACGTGCTCGTCTTTGGGCGCGAAACCGCTGGCCTGCCTGACAAAATTCTCGCCGATTTCCCGAACGATGCGCGATTGCGCATTCCAATGCGTGAAAAGGTCCGCAGTCTGAATCTTTCCAACGCCGTCGCCGTAACGGTTTATGAGGCTTGGCGGCAAGCAGGCTTTCCATAATCTCTTACACCCTGCTGCCACGACAAGCGGGGGCGCTGTATAATCCCCCCGCGTAAAGCGCCGCGCCCTCGATACGCCTCACACGGAACGACGCTCCCGACTCTCTGTTTTGATCGGCCTTTCCGGGAAATAAAAATGAAACTCGGTTTTCTCAAAGAACTCTTTGCTGGTTTTTTGCGGGCGCGCCATATCTCGCGGCACTTTCGCCGCCTGGTGCTGTTGGACACACTGACGCGAGCCGGTATTTCCCGCGAAGCGTCTCCTCATTTGACGCAGGCCCTTGTAGCCGCAGCCAAGACAAACACGGAAGCGTTATTGCATCAACTGGACAGCAACCGTTACGGACTCACCGAAGAAAAAGCCGAGACCGTTCGCGAGCGCATCGGCCTGAACGAAATCGACCATGAGAAACCGCTGCCCTGGTGGGTGCATTTGTGGCATTGCTACCGCAACCCCTTCAACTTGTTGCTGACGCTGCTGGCGATCATTTCCTTTGTTACGGATGATCTGGAAGCGACGACCGTCATCAGCCTGATGGTGGTGCTCTCTACTTTTCTGCGCTTCTGGCAAGAAGTGAAATCCAACAAAGCGGCCGATGCGCTGAAAGCAATGGTCAGCAATACAGCGACCGTACTGCGCCCCCTTGTTCCAACGGAACACGAAGGAAGAGACGATGAGGCGGAAAACGGAAAGGATTTTGCCTCCCCCACCCCTTACAGCAACCCCCTGCATGCGCCGCGCGTTGAACTCCCCATCCAGTTGCTGGTTCCCGGTGATGTAATTACGTTATCGGCAGGCGACATGATTCCGGCGGATTGTCGCCTTCTCGGCGCCAAGGACTTATTCGTAACCCAAGCTGCAATGACCGGCGAATCGATGCCGGTAGAAAAATTTGCGCAGCAACGCGATCTCAATGCAAACAGTCCTCTCGAACTGGACAACATTGTTTTCATGGGAACCAACGTGGTTTCCGGCTCGGCAAACGCCGTCGTTCTCACCACCGGGAATCAGACTTACTTCGGCATGTTGGCCAGCCGAATCACGACCACTGAGCGTGCACCGACCTCATTTCAATCAGGCGTAAACAAAGTCAGTTGGCTGCTGATCCGATTTATGTTGGTAATGGCGCCCATCGTTTTGCTGATCAACGGCTTTACCAAACGCGACTGGATGGAGGCCGTTCTTTTTGCGTTGTCTGTCGCTGTCGGGTTAACGCCGGAGATGTTGCCGATGATCGTCACTTCAACGCTGGCCAAAGGCGCTGTTTTTCTTTCCCGCAAGAAAGTTATCGTCAAGCGCCTGGACGCCATACAGAACTTCGGTGCGATGGATGTTCTGTGTACGGACAAAACGGGAACCCTGACGCAAGACAAAATTTTTCTGGAGCGACACGTCGATGTCTGGGGCGAAGAGTCCGATGACGTGCTGGAGCTTGCATATCTCAACAGCTATTTTCAAACCGGCTTGAAAAATCTCCTCGATGTTGCCGTGCTCGAACACGGCGAAGTACATCAGGAACTTTCCGTCGCAACCTCTTTTCGCAAAGTCGATGAAATCCCGTTTGACTTTGTTCGCCGCCGTATGTCGGTCGTGGTGGCTCGCCATGAAAAAGAATATGAAATCATTACCAAAGGCGCCGTCGAAGAAATTCTCTCTGTTTGCACACAGGTCCGCCATGGCGAAGCCGTCGAGCCGTTGACGCCTGAACTGCTGAGCAGGATTCGTGCCGTCACCGCCGGCCTGAACGAAGAAGGCTTGCGGGTGGTCGCCGTCGCCGCCAAAGAGATGCCGCCAACGCACGACGTCTATGGTGTTGTCGACGAAAAAGACATGACCCTGATCGGCTACGTAGCGTTTCTCGACCCACCGAAAGAGTCGACCGCGCCAGCGCTGGAAGCTCTGTCCCGGCATGGTGTTGCCGTCAAAGTTTTGACGGGCGATAACGAACTGGTGACGGCAAAAATTTGCCACGAAGTCGGCCTGGAGCCGCAAGGTATCATCATCGGCAACGAGATCGAGCACATGAACGATGCCGAGTTGGCCAAGACAGTCGAGGAACATAACGTTTTCGCCCGACTGACGCCGACGCACAAAGAACGCATCGTTCGTTTATTGAAAACCAACGGACATGTGGTTGGATTCATGGGGGACGGCATCAACGATGCGCCCGCTTTACGCACCGCCGACATTGGAATCTCTGTTGACACGGCAGTGGACATCGCCAAAGAAGCCGCCGAAATCATCCTACTGGAAAAAAGCCTGATGATTCTGGAAGAGGGCGTTCTGGAAGGACGTCGCACCTTCGTGAACATGCTTAAATACATCAAGATGACGGCAAGCTCGAATTTCGGCAATGTTTTTTCGGTTCTGGTCGCCAGCGCCTTTCTGCCTTTCCTGCCGATGTTGCCGATGCAATTGTTGACGCAAAATCTGCTTTACGACATTTCGCAAATTGCGATCCCGTTCGATAACGTCGATGATGAACTTTTGCGCCAACCACAGCGGTGGCAACCCGCCGACATCGGGCGTTTCATGGTGTTCTTCGGGCCGATCAGCTCCCTCTTCGATATCATCACCTTTTCGATGATGTGGTTTGTTTTCGGGGCGACGACTGAAAAAGCGCAAGCGCTGTTTCAATCCGGCTGGTTTATCGTCGGGCTCCTGACGCAGACGCTTATCGTCCACATGATCCGCACCGCCAAAATCCCCTTTATTCAGAGCAGCGCCGCAACGCCCCTGTTGGCGATGACCGCTGTGATCATCTCCATAGGTATTTTCCTGCCGATGGGGCCGTTGGCCAATTATTTCAAAATGCAATCCCTGCCGCCGCTTTATTTTGCGTTGTTGGCGTTGATTGTGTTGGCTTACATGGGGCTGACGCAAGCAGCCAAAGGTGTCTATATTCGCCGTTGGGGCTGGCAGTAATGCCTTAAGTCGTGTTTGAACCAAGCGCACGAAAAATGTGCGCACGCGAAGCCCGGCCAAACTCGCACAGACTTGTTCGCGCAATAATTATTCACGCTGCGACAGTTCATCATGTATCAGTTTAGATAAAGCCAATGGAGACACTTCTTGATGTTTCCCGCTTGGAACGGGGAATACTGCAACATGCCTGTTATCCTTAGAACCTATCTCAAAATCGTTTAAGCAGCATAGTAATGGAAGCGAGCTGCACGAAACCGAGGAAATTGGCAGCGTAATACTCCCAGCGAACCAACAAGC
>WQUA01000059.1 GCA_009786025.1 Pseudomonadota bacterium
TTTGTCGAAGAGCCTTCGGTGCTGCGCTTCTTCATGGGCCGGCTCGAAGCCACCAGCGATTGGCCGGAAAAACTGATGCAGGCATTCCGCCGGGATTTTGGCGATAGTTTGTAATCGCGTCTTCGTCCATGACGGAAAAGCCGGAAAGGGAGTGCGATGAGTGTGGGAGCAGCTACTTTGTTGCCGCATCGAAAATGGACTCCCTGTGCCCGGAATGTGCGCATGTCCTGTACGGGTACGCCAACTGTTCGCATGAGTTCTTATCAGGCCACTGTATTCATTGCGGCTGGGATGGCTCATCTTCACCCCACATCAAATCGCTGCTCTCTCATCATCAACCACCCGCCTGACCTTACGTTCAAGGCGGCGGCCTCGTTGCAGGGCTATAGATGTTTCGCGTGATCAGTGAAGACCGGTACGCGCGATGGTGCGAAGCGCGCTTGCTGGACATCGCTTCCGCATCGTTCCAGATCGAGACGTGTTACTACGGTCGGGGCCTTCGTACGCGACCGGGAGCGCTTCTTGTTTTCTCCGAAACCATCACCCACTACTCTTACAGCGGAGCCGACACCTTGTGGGCTTTCGGCGAACCGAGCATTCGCGTGGACATTGCCGTCTCGGAGATTTCCGATATTCGCCGTGAGCCGTTGCCTTCACTATGGAAAATGATGTTCTTTGGCGCAGACGATCCTTTTGTCGTTAAGATGGTGGATGACAAAGGGCATTTTCTGGTTCTTCAGCGCGGAAGCGATGCGTTTGAAAGAGCGGTTTCAGCAGCTATTTGCAATCAGGGATACGGGTTTCAAACATATCCCGCCCAACAGAAAAGGGAGTTCTGATGCACGAGCGACAAAAATGGATAGCGTACTGGTGGGAACGAAGCGCCCTGTCTGAGCAACAGGCGCCGGCCGCTTTGCGGCTGGCGGGAATTCCCCCCTCTCGCCAGGAATGGCGTTTATGGATAGATCGCCTGTTGTTGTGGCTGGGCGTGGCGGCGCTGCTGGCGGGATTGATTTTTTTCGTCGCGGCAAACTGGTCAGGAATGGGGCGTTTTTTCAAATTCGCGCTGGCCGAGTTGGCCGTTCTCATTTCTCTTGTGGCCTACGTCTTTTGTGCGCGCTTTCGCTATGGGAATGCTGCGTTATTGGCTGCGAGCCTGGCGGTCGGCGCATTGTTGGCGCTGATAGGGCAAACTTATCAGACGGGCGCAGATACTTTTGAACTGTTCATCGTTTGGGCGCTGCTGATTTTTCCCTGGGTATTGATGGCGCGTCTTCCGGCGCTATGGGTTCTGTGGCTGATCATTCTGCATATGGCGTACGTTTTTTACGTAACGACATTCGAGGCGTTATGGGGTTTTTCTCTGAGGAACGAGCGCGCGCTCGTTGTCGTGGTGCTGTTTGACAGTTGCGCCTTGATCGCGTGGGAATGGTTCGCGGCACAGGGACGCGCGTGGATGCATGGCCGCTGGGTGCCCCGGTTATTGGCGTTGACGACGGGCGTCGTGGTGACCGTGCTGGCGATTTATCTCATCCTGGACCATCGCAACACGAACGGATGGACTTCCCTCCTGTATATCCTCGTTCTGGCTGGAATGTACGTGGGTTATCGCTACAAGATACCGGATATTTTCATGCTGGCGGGTGGCGCGTTGAGTATTATCATCGTAACGACCATCGGGTTGGGCAAAGTCCTTTTTGATAGCAGATCAGGAGATGTCGGCAGCTATTTTCTACTGAGCGTCTTTTCCATGCTGGCGACAGCGGGGGCCGCCTGGTGGTTGCGACACATCACACATGAGTTGAAGAGTGAGGCATCCGAAGAGAACCGCGAGGAGGTTTCGCCATGAAACTTTTTTCATCCGGAGAAACACCCGAAACCTTCTGGCAAACCTTGTCCCATGCTGGGCTGACACAGGGAAACATGCCCGCCGATCCGACGAAAGGGTGGGGAAGCGATTTGCCCTGGTTCGTCAAGGCGATGCTGGGCGTGGCAGCGTGGATTTCATCATGTCTCTTTCTGGCTTTTATCGCGGCCTTTATGGGGCATCTGTTTGACAACGCGTGGGTGCGTGCGCTTCTTGGTGTGATCGTATGCGTATCGGCGGCCATCTATTTTCGCAAAAGCCTGTCTTCAGTATTCTTCGACCAGATTCTTTTTGTACTGGCGCTTTTGGGGCAGGTGCTGGTATTGAGTGCCATTTTGGACGGGTTCAGATCTGGCACGACTTCTATCCCGTGGCTGTTGGCGGCGTTATTTGAAGCGTTCATTCTGGCAGTGATTCCGTATCAACCCAACCGTTTTTTAAGCGCGCTGGTCGCTTTGACTTTTTTGTACCTTGCCGCGTTTTTCTGGGGCATAGCCAGCTTGTTCGTACCGTTGTGTCTGGCATTGCTGGCGATCGTATTGCACGCTCAGTGGAAAATGCCTCGGCTTTGGCCTGTCGTTGCGCTGGCGCTCAGCTTGACGCCTTTCTTCGTGACGGAAGCACAAAAACATCACTGGGCGCCGGGTGTCGTTAATCGCTTGAATATTCTTCTTGAATTACCCGCCTGGCTGTGGCAAGCCGGTTTGATCGCTGTTTTTCTGGGTATTGTATACGCCTTGCTGAAGCGGGTAACCGCCAAGCCTTTGTCGCTTGAAAATATCGGCGTCTGGTTGCTGGCGTGTCTTCTGGCAGTGGGAACCTGGCCTGTGCCGTTAGCGCTGTTTGCGTTGGCCGTGTTCTTCCTGGGCTTCTCGCAGCGAGACAAACTCCTGGAAGGCATCGGCATCGCGCAGTTACTTTGGTCAGTCGGCCATTACTACTACGCGCTTCAGGATACCCTACTGTTCAAATCGCTGATGCTCTCTGCGTTGGGCGCCATACTGCTGTTGCTGTATGCGGCCAGTCGTTTTCTTTTTGCGGGAACAGGGTACGGAGAAAAAACATGAGCCAGTCAAGAATAAATCTGCGGGTTTTCATCGCGGTTGCTATTGGTGTTCTTATTCTGGTGTTTCTCAACTGGAGCATCTTTCAACGAGAACGCCTCATCGAGCAAGGAAGAATCGTTCTGTTGCAACTGGCGCCGGTAGATCCTCGATCGCTGATGCAGGGAGATTACATGGCGCTGCGCTTTGCGCTGGCGAATGAAATCGGGAGATTCAAGCTCGAAGAACTCGGTAAGGATGGGAGAGCGGTACTGAAACTCGACGAAAACAATGTAGCGCATTTTGTTCGCATCGACGACGGTTCACCACTACAACAAGGTGAAGTCCGGTTGCAATACCGCATACGAGACGAATATGGCACAGTGAAAATTGTCACCAACGCCTTTTTCTTTGAAGAAGGCCGGGGAAGCCTCTACGAATCGGCGCGTTATGGCGAGCTTCGTGTTTCTGATACCGGCAACGCCGTTCTCACGCAACTGCGCGATGAGCGATTCAATGTGTTGGGACGCAGTGCTGTGCTGAATTGATATGATTCTCAGCAAGAAGGACGAGTGATGATGCGGGCTATTGGCAACTTTCTCTGGTTTATTCTCGGCGGCGTGCTGATGGGCCTCGCGTGGTGGCTTATCGGCCTGCTGGCATTCATCACCATCGTCGGGATTCCCTGGGGTAAAGCGTGCTTTGTTATCGGGCAATTCGCTTTTTTGCCGTTTGGTCGAGAAGCGATTGGTCGAAAGGAGCTGCATCAGAAAGACGACATCGGCACTGGCGGCCTCGGGATACTCGGAAACGTCATCTGGTTCATCTTTGCCGGGGTGTGGTTGGCAATCGGACATATTTTTTCTGCTTTGTCTTGTTTCGTCACGATCATCGGCATCCCCTTTGGTATTCAACACCTCAAGTTGGCCGGTATTGCGCTGGCGCCGATTGGCAAAACCATCGTAACGAAAGAAGTGGCTGCAGCGGCGAGGAAAGCGAATGCGGAGGCAGTTGCCGCCGCCCTGAGGGGCGACGCATAACAAGCACAGCAGATTGGATGAATATTTAAATCGAGGAGAGTCAGAATATGCGTTGGAAAGACCTCAATGAAAGCGCCAATGTGGAGGATCGCCGGGGGCAAGGCGACCAGGGGAGCGGTTCCGGTTTCGGCGGTATTCCTCTTCGCGGCAAGGCGGGCATCGTTGTCCTTCTTGTCGTCGTGGTCGCCGGATACTATGGCGTCGATCTCACCCCGTTGCTCACCGGCGATGGCGGCATCGGCTCTGTGAGCAACGAGCCTTATACTCCCGCGCCCCATGAACAAGAAATGGCCCATTTCAGTTCCGTCGCCCTGAAAACAACTGAAGACGTTTGGGGCAAACTCTTCCTCCCTATGAATCGTACCTACACGCCGCCAAAACTGGTGCTCTACAACGGAACAACGCCAACCACTTGCGGCTACGGTCAGTCCGCCATGGGGCCGTTCTACTGCCCCGGCGACGAAAGCGTTTATCTCGACCTCTCGTTTTTCCATGATATGCAAGCCAAGCTGGGCGGAGGCGGAGACTTCGCTCAGGGTTACGTCATCGCGCACGAAGTGGGGCACCATGTACAACATCTTCTGGGCATCGAGCGGCAAGTAAACGCAGCGCGACGGTCGGCGTCGCAACGGGAAGGTAACCAGCTTTCCGTAAAACTGGAATTGCAAGCCGACTGCTTCGCCGGCGTTTGGGGCCATGCGATGAAGGGACAAGGCATCCTGGAAACAGGTGATTTGGAGCAAGCGCTGAAAACAGCACAAGCCATCGGCGACGATCGCCTTCAGAAGCAAAGTACCGGTCGTGTCGTTCCCGACAGCTTTACCCACGGAACCTCGGAGCAGCGATATACCTGGTTCAAGCGCGGCTTTGACTCGGGCGATCCCACGGTATGCGATACCTTTGGGGGCGCGCTGGCTCATTAAACAATGAAGACAACGCGCACGACACGAATCCTGGTTAGCGTGCTTTCAGCCAGCCTCTCGACGGCCCGCGCCACGGCTGCCATGAAACAAACGTTGATCTCCGATGTCTATGTTGAGGATTTCGCGTCTGACGACATGCAAAGTTATCGCCCGTCCGATGTGCCGCTGAACCGCACGCGGGCCCGCGATTTTTTCCGCCGGGCGCGGCAGGTGGCTTGCAAAGTTCTTTTCGATCACTACGACATCGCGCCCTGCTGGGTCGAAGGTACGCTGAAGTATGGCGCGGAATATCTTCGCCAGCGCCACGGAGCTGATCAAATGCGACGGAAAAATGAGCTTGCGAACCCCGATCTTTGAAAGGAAGCAGGTTGTATGAAACACAGGCGTGCAGAAACAGATGGAGACTTTTACGTAAGCCCAACGAGCGACAGGAGACAAAGAGTGAAAAACGTGCGCACCCCCTTTACGGTCGTTATTATTTTTCTATCAATTTTAACCGCATGTTCCAATAACACGCTCGCTGTCCAAGGTTGGAGATCGCCTACCGATGAAGAATTAAAAAGCGGCTGGAGAAACGAGAGTGATAACAGATATACGACCGTCAAAGGCGACTTTAACGGCGATGGCGTTATTGATGAGGCAACACTTCTGGCACGCACAGACGGCTCCGGCTTCGGAATATTTGTCCGCCTCAGTCGAGGGGACCGCTCATACGAAATCTACTCGCTCGATGAAATAAGCGACCCCAAAATGATTTCGACCATGGGGATAAAAAAAGCACCTCCGGGTATTTATAAAACGGTTTGTGGAAAAAATTATATTGATTGTCAAAAGGGTGAGCCTTCTGAAATCCATATAAAAAATGAAGCCATTGAATACTTTAAATTTGAAAGCGCCGGATCTCTCTTCTATTGGGACGCCGCATCAAATAGCTTCAAAAGGATTTGGATAAGCGATTGAGCAAGCAGGCATGGAGCGCGCCCGAGTTTTTCCAACATTTTGATTTTTTGTCTGGAGCGATAATGGCCAGTGCGCTACGCCGGCCTTTTATGAGCGAAACTTGATTTTTGCGGAGAGGAAACAGGAATGGATCTATCTGCCACCAGCCATACGCACCGGCACTGTTTATGGCGGCGCTTGGCGTCCGCCGTCTCTCCAGCTCTGTTGCTGGCGCTGGGCGCGTGCAGCACGCAAGCGCAAATGGCAAATGAGGCAAATGAAAAGGCTTCGCCCAAGGTTTATACGCAGGTCGCAGCAGGAAACACACATGCCTGCGCTCTGGTCAGCGACGGCACCGTCGTGTGCTGGGGATGGAACAAACATGGCCAGCTGGGCAATGGTGCCACCTATGATCGTGGTGACGGCAATTCCTTGTCCGGTATGTTTTTATACGGCCTGAGGGAGGCCACAGGTCAGCCGGGTGATGGCAGCAGCCTTCCGGTGGCTGTGTCGGGTCTGTCGGGGGCGACCGCCATCAGCGCAGGGGGCGATCAAACTTGCGCTTTGCTCAAAGACGACGCTGTCATGTGCTGGGGCGGGTCACCCCTCCGGGGCGTAAGCAACGTCCCCGTAGCCATCAAGGGCCTGATGGGCGCTGTGACTGCCATCAGCGTGGGGGGTGGGCACGCCTGCGCCCTCCTCGGCAGTGGCGGCGTCCAGTGCTGGGGCGCGAATGACTACGGGCAACTGGGCATCGGCGCCTATAACCACTGGTGGGTTGCGATCGACCAGGGCGAAACCGCCTCCGGCCAGCCGGGCAATGGCCGCACCACCGAAAGCAACACTCCGATGAGCGTGACGGGTTTGGCGGGCGCCGCGACTGCCATCAGCACGGGGTCCGTGCATACCTGCGCGCTTATCAAAGGAGGCACGGTCCAGTGCTGGGGTCTGAACGACTCCGGTCAACTGGGCAACGGCACCACCACCGATCTGACATGGCGGGAAAGAGGCTCCAGCATCATCAGCAGTACACCGGCGACTGTGGTGGGCTTGAAGGGCGCGACCGCCATCAGCAAAACCTGCGCCCTGCTCAGCGGTGGCGCCGTCCAGTGTTGGGGCGGCGACAGCAGCACACCGGTGACCGTGACGGGTCTGACGGACGCAACCGCCGCCAGCGCAGCAGAGGCGACCGCCATCAGCGTAGGAGGTGGGCACAGATGCGCCGTCCTCAGCGACGGCACGGCCAAATGCTGGGGCAGCGGCGGATACGGTCAATTGGGCAATGGCGCCTTCAACGACAGCAAAACCCCGGTAACCGTAACAGGCCTGACGGGTGCAACCGCCATCAGCCTGGGCCAGTATTTCTCTTGCGCCCTGCGCCGCGACGGCAGCATCTGGTGCTGGGGACGTAACTATCAGGGCGAGCTGGGCGATGGCTCTTATCCCGCTAATCGCAGTACTGCGGCGAGCGTACGGAATTGTTGTCACTGATCGAAAGCGAAGCCGGTTTTGCCAGTAACCCGGCCGGGATAACGCTACGCTTCATCCCGCCCTACCGCGCTGTAGATAGAACTGCCACATGGGAAGTTCGGATCAATGGTGATAACGTAGAAGTCCAGTCGGAATGGACATCTGTAGGCGGAGGAACAGACGTCGAAAAAAATTGAAAGATGTGCCGGATACCATTAATATAAATAAAATTGATTTCATCAATTCGTGGAATAATTTGCTGACCATGATCAAGACAGATTTTAAAATCAGGGGCTACGGTAATTTACTCAACCTGTCATGACAACGGACCAGCAAGCGTAGCACGGATGTCGTAGCGCCTGAAGCTGTGATCCCACTGCGTTTCACCCCAACGAGCTTGATGAAGCAGTCAAAGGAGCAGATGTATTTTGAACTCACTCAATGGAATTTTTAACCCAATGAATAATGAGCATTACGAGGCTATTGTTCGCGATATTGAACAAAGGTTCGCAATGAAAATTATTAATGATGTGCCCCAGCTCTCTCTGAACAGAGATAGGGATAAGCTTGCACATATCAACTTGCTGCCTGATGAATTGCTCTCTTTTATTTGGCCAATCAAAGATAAATTCATAGATTTCTCTGTCGGAAAATTACAAAAATTCTCCGGTCTCACATTCAGATCGGAGCAGGAATGTGCTCCCAATGAAGAGCTGGTTGATGGGGAAGATGATGGACGCGAAGAGGTCATTGGCTATCCCAAGAATTTTCTGATCCTCTATATGATCGAATTTTACATTCTTTGCCAAGCGCCTGATCATTTGAACTCCTATTTGAATTACGCGCGAGTAAGTGGCGCGAAGAAATATGGCGATGATTTGAAAAAAATTTTTGCCGCCATTTCATAAAGCCGTCCGCGCTCGCAACGCGTTACGTCCATGCCGGTACTCCCGCAAAGAACGCCCTCTTCCCAACCCCTCGCCTGCTTGCGGGCGAAGGGAAACGGGTAGCCCGGTATGACTGAATGGACAGCGCTTGCCGGGTTGTTCGGTTCGGCGTTTTTGTCGGCAACGTTGTTGCCGGGGACTTCTGAGTTGACGTTGTTAGCGCTTCTGTATTTCATGCCGACATGGGCGGTCACCGCTGTGGCTGTCGCGACGGTTGGAAACACGCTGGGCGGCATGACGTCGTATGGTATTGGTCGTTTCTTCGCGCACAAGGTTACGCGCCCGATTCCGCCGCTGGTGCAACGCTACGGCGTGTGGGCGTTGCTGTTGTCGTGGGTGCCGGTGATCGGCGACGCGCTGTGTGTGGCATCGGGCGTTCTGCGGCATTGCTGGTGGCAGGCGATGCTGGCGCTGGCGATCGGCAAGGCAGCGCGCTATATGTCGATCACGTGGGTGTTTTTTGTAAGCGTATGACACGGAAAAAACCGGGCAGAAGGCGCTTGCGGTAAAATAGTTAGTTTTCAAGCAAGTTTCGCGCATCATGACCGAACCATTACCTGCCGCCCCGTCCGACGAGATGACGGAACCGGGCGCTCCCCGGCTTCGCGAGATCCCGTATAACTATACGTCACTCTCCGATCGTGAAATCGTCATCCGCTTGCTCGGCGTGCCGATGTGGAACGTGCTCGCGCAGTTGCGGCTGGAGCGGCGCACCGGACGGTCGGCGCGAATGCTGTTTGAAGTGCTGGGCGACATCTGGGTAGTGTGTCGCAATCCGTATCTGCAAGATGATTTGCTCGATAATCCAAAACGCCGCGCGCTTCTGGTTGAAGCGATGCATCACCGGCTGCGTGAAATCGAGAAGCGGCGGCAGGCGAGTTTTGCCGATGCGCCGGAACGCGCCGAGAAAGTCGCGCAACTGGTTGAAGCAGCGCGCAGTGCAGTTGATACGTTTGCCAACTGGTTTCCGCAGACACAGGAAATACGACGACGCCTGGTGCGGGTGTTGTCGCACTACACGCACAAGGACAACATCGCGTTCGACGGGCTGGCGCGCGTCGCCCACGTTACCGACGCGACCGACTGGCGCGTCGAGTATCCCATCGCTGTGCTGTACCCCGACAATGAGGAAGAAATCCGCGGGCTGGTGCAGGGGTGCATCAAGCTGGGGCTGACGATCATTCCGCGCGGCGGCGGCACCGGTTACACCGGCAGCGGCATTCCGCTGACGACGAACGCCATCGTAATCAATACCGAAAAACTCGATCACCTGTCGGATGTTGAGCCGGTGGTGTTGCCGGGTCACAGCGAAGCGACGCCAACTTTTGCGACCGGCGTCGGCGTGGTGACGAGGAAAGTGATGAACGCGGCGGCGGCGGCAGGGCTGGTGTTTGCTGTCGATCCGACCTCCGCCGACGCTTCCTGTATCGGTGGCAACATCGCAATGAACGCGGGCGGCAAGAAAGCGGTGTTGTGGGGCACAGCGCTCGACAATCTGGCGTCCTGGCGTATGGTGACGCCCGACGCGCAATGGCTGGAGGTCACCCGCATCAATCACAATCTCGGCAAGATTCACGATGCCGAGGAGGTGGTGTTTGAACTGAACTGGTTTAACCCCGGCGGCAAAACCGTGCAACGCAGCGAAACCTTGCGTATTCCCGGCAGCGCGTTTCGCAAAGAGGGATTGGGCAAGGATGTGACCGACAAGTATCTGTATGGCCTGCCCGGCATTCAAAAAGAAGGTTGCGACGGCATCATCACTTCGGCGCGCTTCATCCTCCACAAAATGCCGCCGGTCACGCAAACGATCTGCCTTGAATTCTTCGGACTGGCGCAGCATTCAACGCCGGCCATTGTCGAAATCAAACGCTATCTCGATACCCAGCCGCACGGCGTGCAACTGGCCGGGTTGGAGCATATGGATGAGCGCTACATCAAGGCGGTGAAATACGCGACGAAAGCGGCGAATCGCGGCCGCCCGACGATGGTGTTGATCGGCGACATCGTCGGCGACGATGTGGGTAGCGTATCGCGCGTCGCCGAAGAGGTGGTGCGCATCGCGCAGGCGCGTGACGGCGAAGCGTTCGTTGCGATCGCTGCCGAAGAGCGCCACCGTTTCTGGGTCGAGCGTTCGCGTACGGCGGCCATCTCCAAACATACCAACGCATTCAAACTCAACGAAGACGTGGTGATCCCGCTCGAACGACTCGGTGATTACACCGATGGCGTCGAGCGAATCAATATTGAATACTCACTGCAAAACAAACTAAAGCTGTGCGACGCGCTGCTGGGCTTTTTTAACGACCCTTCATTGCCGCAGGTTTTCAGCGGGCGAACCGATCTGAAGCCGACCGACACGCTGCTTGAAGAAAAGCTCGGCGAAGCGCGTCTCTTGGTAAAACAAGTGCGCGACCGTTGGCAAGACCTTTTCGATCGGCTGGACGAAACTTTCCGCGCCTTGCAAGATCATTCTGAAAGCGCTTCGTGGAAAAAAGAACTGCGCAATCCATTGCAGGAACTTTTCTCGGGGCTGACGCTGGCGCCATTGGTAGCGCGCTGCCGGGAGATTCATGCGCAAGTGCTGCGCAGTCGCGTCTTCGTGGCGCTGCACATGCATGCCGGCGACGGTAACGTCCATACCAACATTCCCGTCAACTCCGACGATTACGAAATGCTGCAACAGGGCAACGCTGCGGTTGCGCGCATCGTTGCGCTGGCCAAAGCGCTGGGCGGCGTCATTTCCGGCGAGCACGGCATCGGCATCACCAAGCTCGAATTCATGAGCGATGAAGAACTAAAACCGTTCGCCGATTACAAAGCAAAGATTGACCCCAACGGTCGTTTCAACGCCGGCAAACTGCTGCGCTCCGCCAATCTCCCCGCTGATTTAACCAATGCTTATACGCCAAGCTTTTCGCTGATCGGTCATGAGAGCTTAATTCTCGAACAAAGCGACATCGGCGCCATTGCCCGCTCCGTCAAGGATTGTTTGCGTTGCGGTAAATGCAAGCCCGTGTGCTCGACGCATGTGCCGCGCGCCAATCTGCTTTATTCGCCGCGCAACAAAATTCTGGGCGTGTCGCTGTTGACTGAAGCGTTTCTCTACGAAGAACAAACGCGGCGGGGCGTGTCGTTACGCCATTTCAGCGAAACGTACGATATGGCGTATCACTGCACCACTTGCCACAAGTGTCTGAACCCCTGCCCGGTGGACATCGACTTCGGCAACGTGTCGATTGCAATGCGCAACTTCCTGCGCAAAGAGAAGAAGAAGCCGTTCAACCCGGGCGCGGCGATGGGAATGGCGTTTCTCAATCTGTACAGCCCGCTGGCGATCAAAACATTCAAACACCTCGTGATCGACCTCGGCTATCGGTTGCAACGTACCGCCAACTTGCTGGCGCGCCGTACCGGCTTGCCGCAACGGCAGACGAAACATCCGCCGGCAACCGTCGGCAAGCCGCCGTTGAAAGAACAGGTTGTTCATTTCATCAACAAACCGATGCCGGGCAACGTTCCTCTGCGCACCGCCCGTGCGTTGCTCGATATTGAAGACCCGACGGTCGTGCCGATTCTCCGCGACCCGCGCAAAGTGAACGGTGACACGGAAGCGGTGTTTTACTTTCCCGGTTGCGGTTCCGAGCGACTGTTCTCGCAAGTCGCGCTGGCGACGCAGGCGATGCTTTACGAACTCGGCGTGCAATGCGTTTTGCCGCCCGGTTACCTGTGCTGCGGTTATCCGCAGGCCGTGACCGGCGATGAAGACAAAGGGAAAGCGATGATCATGCGCAACCGCGTGCTTTTTCATCGGATGGCCAACACGCTGAACTACCTCGACATCAAGACGGTGCTGGTATCGTGCGGGACTTGTTTGCATGGATTGCAGCCCTACTGTTTCGATCAGATTTTCCCGGGCTGCCGGATCCTCGATATTCACGAATATCTGTACGAAAAAGGCATGCGGCTCGAAGGCGTCGAGGACACGCGCTATATTTTCCATGACCCGTGCCATTCGCCGATGAAAGTGTACAAGCCGATGACGGTCGTGCGCGAACTGATAGGCGATGGCGTCATGCAGAATAATCGTTGCTGCGGCGAATCGGGAACGCTGGCGGTGACGCGCCCTGACGTATCAACGCAGGTGCGCTTCCGCAAAGAAGAAGAATTGCGCAAGGACGCGGCGCAGATACGCCACGACGATTTCAAGGGCAAAGTCAAAGTGCTGACTTCCTGCCCGTCCTGCTTACAGGGACTGTCGCGCTACAACCGCGATATAAAAGCCAAAGCGGATTACGTCGTCGTCGAAATGGCGCGTCGTCGCTTTGGCGAACAGTGGATGCGCGATTATGTGGAAAAAATATACCAGGGAGGCATCGAGCGCGTCTTGCTGTAGGCGCGTTGACATAAACCGGCGAGGCTTCGCGGTCTTGTTTTTGCGCGTGGTTTTTTGCGCACTTGCCCACCGGTCGTTCTTCTTTCTTGCACGAAAAAGTGGATGTCTCCCTTATTTTAGGCTACCATGCTTAAGGCACCGTTTGGAGTATGGTTTTAAGCATCCGGCGGGCCGGGGCTTCTGCCCTTGATGCTTGGAGCCTGAGTGTAATGCTTCGTGTCCACCCTATTTCAGGAGAATTTTCATGAGTGAAACCGATTCCCAAAGCACCAACAATGTTTCTTCAGACGACCGGAACCTCGCCATGTTGGCGCATCTGCTCGGTATTATTACCGGATTCATCGGCAGTTTGGTCATCTGGCTGATCCATAAAGACAAGCCGGAAAAGGCTTTCGTCAACGAACAGGCCAAAGAAGCGCTGAATTTTCAGATCACCATTACCCTGCTGTGGATAATCGCGTTCGTGTGTTCTTTTATTGTTGTCGGCATTTTTTTGATGCCCATCATCATCCTTCTCAATCTCATCTTCTGCATTCTGGCCGGGATCGCCGCTAGTGGCGGCAAAGATTACCGTTACCCGTTTGCGGTGCGCCTGATCAAGTAGTGCCGGATAAATCGCGCCTGGGTGAGAGCGGGGCGTCCGCGCATAGGTGCAGAGAGAAAAAAGGGCGGGTTTTTAAACCCGCCCTTTTTGTTGCAAAGTGTAAAAAGCAACACTCGTTACTTGGTTCCCACCACTCTCTTTTTATCACTTTCAATTCAAAAAAAATGGGCGTAGCATAATCAAAATCAATGTTGGGTTATGGCAAAACCCAGTTTTTGTTTTGTCATGTTGGTTCGTACACGTTGAGGTGTTGATTGAAGCGCCTGAACGTTGATTGATTTGATCCTCCTGTTGCTGTTGCTTTATAAGGAGAACGCCATGTTCGCTACCGCTCATAAAAATCACGCCTTCGGGTATTTACGACATCTCCTGCCCGCGCTGCTGTTGGCCGCCGCGCTGGGGCTGGGCTGGGCGGCCTCAGCGGCGGCGATGGACCTTACCGGATGGGCGTGCACGCCCGGCCCCATGCCCAACGCCAGTTGCGGAACCCTGGGAGCCGATGGCGTGGTGTCGCTGCCGGCGACGGAGCTTCCTTATGGGTGGGTCTCCAGCCGCAGCGGGGTGGTGGCCAGCATCGTCATTCCGGACAGCATCAAGAGCTACGCGCTAAGCGCCACCAACGCCTCAAGAATCGATTCCCCGGTTTTTCATGCCAACGCCGGCGACGTGCTCTCGTTCAACTTCAATTACGTCACCTCCGACGGCGGCATCTATACCGACTTTGCCTGGGCGCGCCTGCTGGACATGGACGGCCACGATGT
>WQUA01000060.1 GCA_009786025.1 Pseudomonadota bacterium
GCTTGTTGGTTCGCTGGGAGTATTACGCTGCCAATTTCCTCGGTTTCGTGCAGCTCGCTTCCATTACTATGCTGCTTAAACGATTTTGAGATAGGTTCTAATCTGCCGGGGAGCGGTTCTGTCGCGCCGAAGCTCCTCGTGCCGAGGAGGGAATATAGCAGGACTTTGGCGATCTCCGCCAACTTTTCCCGGAGAGGGTGCCCAACACAAAAACGGCGAGTCGTCGCCCGCCATTTTGTTTCAAATCTGGTCGGGGTGAGAGGATTCGAACCTCCGGCCTCTACGTCCCGAACGTAGCGCTCTACCAGGCTAAGCTACACCCCGAAATTTCACTGTGCCTGTTATCTCGGGCAGCGCTTAAAACGACCGCCCGACGGCAAAGGAGCATAATTGTATCAGGGTTTCCTTGTCCGGCGAAGCGGGCTCCGCTTCCAGACATGCCGCCGCTCTGGCGGCCTCGTCATGAGCGCGCGACTGCGTATAAGCCAGGGCGCCGGTTCGCTTCAGAGCGTCGATCAGTGGCGCAAAATCGGTCAGGCCGCCGCCGTCGTTGGCGTGTTCAATCGCATGACGCACGATCGCCGCATCATCCTTCGACCCGACCGCCATCGCCCGGATCAGCGGCAGTGTCATTTTGCCCTCAGCCAGATCATCGCCCAGATTCTTGCCGATGGCGGCAGCATCGCCGGTGTAATCGAGCAAATCGTCCATGATCTGAAACGCTGTTCCCAGATACATGCCGTAGCGGGCGAACGCGGTTTCGCGCGCCTCATCGACCCCCGCCAGCAGCGCGCCCAAGCGGCTCGCCGCCTCGAACAGTTTGGCCGTCTTGCGCTGGATGACTTCGATGTAAGCCTGTTCGTTGAGGTTCACATCGCCAGTGTTCACCAACTGCTGCACTTCGCCGGCAGCGATGATGTTGGTGGCGTCGGCCAGGATTTGCAGCACGCGCAAGGAATCCACCGACACCATCAACTGAAACGAACGCGAATACAGGAAGTCGCCGACCAGCACCGACGCGGCGTTGCCGAATTCGGTATTGGCGGTGGGGCGGCCGCGGCGCTGCGACGATTCATCAACCACGTCATCATGCAGCAGGGTTGACGTATGAATCATCTCGACCACCGCTGCCAACGTGTGGTGATGAACGCCGCGGTAGCCGCAGGCGCGGGCGACGAGCAGCAACAGCGCCGGTCGCAACCGCTTGCCGCCGCTGCCGATGATGTAATCGGCGACGCTGCGCACCAGCAGCACATCCGAGTCGAGACCGGTGCGTAGCACACGATCTACCGCTGCCATGTCGTCGGCGATGGCTTGTTTGAGAAAGTCGATTTGCACGTTGTTGAGTTGGGTATGGGACGGCGCATTGTAAACCAGGGATTGGGAATCGGGAATCAGGGGTCAGGGGATCAGAAAAAACTTTCTCTCATGGAGGCGTCTTTCAAGCCCGTTCATTCAAGGACAGGGTGTGGGGGATCGTGTTCCTTGATGCCCCCATCCCGGCCTTCCTCCGCTACGAGCGGGGAAAGGGGCTTTTTCTCCGCGCTTTCGCGTGAGAATTTCTTTGCGTTCTTTGCGGTTAAATCATGGTTTTGGTTTCTGCCCTGCGACTTCGTGCATAATACTGTGCGCCCGCCCCGCTGAGCGCTTTTTAGTTCTCTGAGGAAAAAACCATGCCCGGAGCTGTACGTTTATGTTGCGTCAACAGGTTTTCCCGTTGGATTCTCGCCATCGTTGTGGCCTGTGTTCCGTTCTCGAACAGCTTCGGTGGCGAAGCGGCAACGCTGTCTGCACCGTTGTCGCCGTCGGCAAAGGCCTGGCTTGATGAGTACGGCGGCACCTGGGGGCGTGTGACGCCGCCCTTCGGTGATGATAAATATTACTTTCATTGGAACGCCTGGCTGACCTTCGCCGCGGATGCGCAAGGGCAATTACAGATAAAAGGCGAGTTGCGAGACTGGAACGCCAAACGTGTCCTGGGTACGTGTCCCGTCAGTCCGCCCGCCTCTTTTGCGTTCGGCGCCACCCAATGGACCTGGCTGTCGGGGAAGGAAACATGCGCGCTACAGATTAAAAAAGTGGGGAACGAGTTGAGCGTCGACTTTTCCGGTTGCCCCAAGAGCTGTACGACCGTAACCGGCTTCAGCGATTTACGCTTCCAACGCTTAAGTACGCAGCCGATGCAAACGCCGACCGGCTCATCCCTGATCGGCTTATGCGTCAGCGACAATACTGTGGTGAGGCAACTGTGTTTATCGTCGAAGTTGCGCACATCTACCACCGAATACACGGCATTGCGCAAGCAGGCCGATGGCGTTCTGGCTGAAAAAGAAACCCCGGCTGAGGAAAATCAGTTGCTTCTTCAGCTTGCCCGCGATTGCAAAGACATCGCCTGCGTCGAAGATGCGCTGGCGCGGGTTAACCGCGATCTTCGTCAGCGTATTGATCAAACGGCGTCTAAAGTAACATCGGCCGTTAAATTTTTACCCTTGCCGGCAACGCTGTATCGCGGCACATTCGGTGACACAGAAGCGACCGCCTGCCTTGCCGTCAACGATAAAGGGGGGCTGGAGGGAGCCTATTATGACGAAAAATGGGGCAAGCTGATAGGGCTGAGTCGGGCTGAGCCGTCAACGCGGGAGCCGTCGCCGCGTGTTCTGGAAGAAACGGACATGAGTGGTTATCGGAAAAGCGATGGCGCAGAATGGAATTGGGGCGTCTGGCGGTTTGACGAGCTAAACGCTGACGAGATTCGTGGCGGTCGCCGCGATTTGGGAAGCGGCAAAGAAATCGCGTTCCATATGAAAAAAGCGACAACAGTCGCCACCGACAAGACTTCTCACGCAGGGTGCTCAGGAGCGCTGGAAGCGTCGCGCCGTTTGGCCGTGCGCATTATAGATCGCCAGCGCGTCGGCGACCTCGAGTTTGTTACCTATGGGAATCAATGGACAGATGATCAGGCGAAAGATCCCGACGACAGCGACGGCATCATCGGGCTGCGTATCGAACGTGGGCTTGACGAGGCGGTGCGAAACAAAATCAACAAAGCGCTCAAAGAATCCGTCGATAATGCCAACAGCGCCTGGTTTACCTGCCGGGAAATGAGTTTCAGCCAAAGCGCGTTGTTGTTGACGGAAACCTACCTGACGGTTAGTGAGAGCGGCAGTAATTACTGCGGCGGCCCACACACATACTACGATTCAGGAGTCAGCGTTTTTAATTTGCGCACGGGTGAATCCGCGAACGTCGACAAGTGGATTGATCAGGCGGCGCTGGCGAAATCCATGAAGAAAGGCGCCATCCGGCAGGCGATCGACAGTAAAGGAATGGAGGATCAATGCCTGGATGTCGGTGGCGACTTCTGGCTGTCGAAAGAAGGTGTGGTATTTTCTGTCAAAACATCGAGCCCGGCTTTTCTGATGTGTAATGACGACTACACCATCCCTTTCGTAACCTTTCGGAAGGTGATTTCCACGGAAGCAAAACCGCTCTATGACCGCTATGTGAAAGAACTGAAAACGGCCAAAGCGATAAAGTGACCGGTCGGCAATCACGCGAAAGCCATCGCGGTGGGGAATGGAGGCAGGTTAATTACCGTCCGCGCAGCAGCGCGACCACCGCGCCGCCGCCGCCAGCGTGATGCGCCGGTTCGCAATACGCCAGCACATCGCCCCACAGCGCCAGCCAGCGCCGCACTTTGCCCTTCAGCACCGGCGTTTTATCCGGCGATGTCAAACCCTTGCCGTGAATGATGCGCACGCAACGCAGCCCGCGCGAGCGCGCTTCGACCAAAAAATCGACCAGCGCATCGTGCGCTTCGTCAACGATCATCCCGTGCAAATCCAGTTCACTTTGAATCGCCCATTGACCGCGTCGCAGCTTGCGTAAAATGTCGGGCGACAAACCGGCGCGCAAAAAGGTTTGATCGTCTTCCAGTTCCTGGCCGATGTCCCAGGTCATCGGCGACGGCGAGTCGCCGTACTTGGCGAGCGCCAACACTTCGATTTCATCGCGCAACCGTTGCTTTGGCACCGGCGCCGGGCGCGGCATCTCCAGGGCGGCTCGTCGTGGTGGCGGCAACGGCGCCACTTCGTCATCGCGCATCCGGCGCTGAAAATCAATATCGGTTTCGCGCTTCGCCCCCGTCTTACCCTTTTTTAAAAGGGGGCTCCCGCCGAAGGCGGGAGGGAGTTTGTTCTTCGTTATGTCCGTCGAAAGCGGGAGGTGTTTTGTTTCGCCACCCTTCTCCCCCTGCGGGAGAGGGGTGGGGGAGAGGGCATGCGCGCGCGCCTCTTGCTGTTGTTGCCACAGCGTTTTCAGATCGGTCAGTCGCGCGCGCGAGGTCATCAGCGAACACAACGAATCAACGCAGTTGATCGAGATACGCTTTGGCGTCGAGCGCTGCCATACAACCGGTTGCCGCCGACGTGACGGCTTGCCGATACACCGGATCGGCGACATCGCCGGCCGCGAATACGCCCGGTACGGAAGTCGCTGTTGCGCCGCCGTTGCTGCCGCTTTTCACTTGCAGGTAGCCTTCGTGCATTGCCAGTTGGCCGGCAAATATTTCAGTGTTTGGCGCGTGTCCGATCGCGATGAAAACACCATGCACTTTGATCTCTTGCGTTGCGCCGTTTTTGACGTCTTTCAGGCGCGCGCCGGTGACGCCGGAAGCGTCGCCCAGCACTTCGTCAAGCGCATGATTCCAGATGACGCGAATGTTACCGCCATCTTTCGTCTTCGCTAGCAATTGATCGGCGAGCATCGCTTCCGCGCGCAAACTGTCGCGGCGGTGCACCAGCGTCACGGATCGTGCGATGTTGGACAGATACAGCGCTTCTTCGACGGCGGTGTTGCCGCCGCCGACCACCAGCACATCCTGGTTCTTGTAGAAAAAACCGTCGCAGGTTGCGCACGCCGACACGCCGCGTCCCTTGAACGCCTCTTCCGACGGCAGCCCCAGATAACGCGCCTGCGCACCGGTGGCGATAATCAGCGCGTCGCAAGTGTATTCGCCGCTGTCGCCGGTCAAGCGCAATGGGCGTGATTGCAAATCGACAGTGTGAATGTGATCGAACACCATCGTCGTCTCGAAACGCTCGGCATGGCGCTGAAACCGTTCCATCAGCGCCGGCCCCTGTACGCCATCAACGTCGGCAGGCCAGTTGTCCACCTCGGTGGTTGTCATCAGTTGCCCACCCTGCGCGAAGCCGGTGATCAGCGTCGGCTTCAGATTAGCGCGCGCGGCGTAAATCGCGGCGGTATAACCGGCCGGGCCGGAGCCCAGAATGATCAAACGGGAATGTTGTGCTGCCATGGAACCTCCAGAAAAGAAACTGCGAGCAGATGTACAAGGGCATTTTATCGCAGGTTTATGCGGTGGCGCGCGGGGAACTTCTGCGCGCTTTTTGCGGTTGAATGATGTTTTTGGGTTTCCGGGCGCGCTTCGCTTGCTCGGACTACGCACGATGCGCTGATGTCTGGCCCCTGACCCCGATCAAGGTACAATAACGCCATCTTATCCGAATGCTCCCATGCTTTTCAAAAAAAACTCCGATAACCCGCGCCGGCCTCGCAAAGCCGCCTCCCGCCCGACGCGCTTCGGTCAGGCCTCGCCGCGTATCGCCCGGTTGATCGGCGAGGCTTGGTGGTTTTTGTTGCTCGCCATCGTTCTGTACGGCGCGCTGATTTTCGCTACGTATCATCGTTCCGACCCGGGCTGGTCGGTTTCCGGCGTCGGCGGCGCGGTACAGAATAAAGGCGGCGTGGTCGGCGCCTGGCTTGCCGACCTGAGTTTTTATCTGTTGGGCAGCGCCGCCTGGTGGATGATTGTCGCCGGCGTGATCGCACTGGTCGTGATGTTTTGGCGCTTGCGCGCGCAGGATGC
The DNA here is from genome assembly GCA_009786025.1 of Pseudomonadota bacterium. Lineage (GTDB taxonomy): Bacteria > Pseudomonadota > Gammaproteobacteria > Burkholderiales > Casimicrobiaceae > UBA931. Next base: position 5,888 of record WQUA01000060.1, read on the forward strand.
GCCCCGGGAATATTCGCTCTGGCTGGCGCTGATCGGCTTCGCGCTGTTGATCGTGTCGAGCGCCGCACTCGAAGCGACGCATCCCAAGTTGGCGCTGGTGAGCGATTTGCGCACGCCCGGCGGCGTGATCGGCGAAATCGCCGGCTTTCAGTTGCAGGGATTGTTGGGAATGACCGGCGCTGGCTTTCTGTTGGTCGCTTTGTGGGCGATCGGATTGTCGTTATTCTCCGGCATCTCATGGATGACCGTGTTTGAAAAAATCGGCTGGGCGTTGGAGCGGTCATTCAGCACGTTGCGCAAAACGATCGAAGCGCGGGAGGATCGCAGGATTGGTCGTCAGGTGATGGCCGAACGCGAACAGGCTGTCGAACAGGTGCGCGGCGACGATGAACCGCGCGAGCCGGTGCTGGTAGTGCCGCCGGTCACAGTGATTCCACAATCGCCGCGTATCGAAAAAGAGAAGCAACGGCAGTTGTTCGAGGATTTGCCGGCGACGTCGCTGCCGCCGCTGTCGCTGCTCGATGCGGCAGTTCATAAAACCGAAGCGGTCAGCGCCGAAACGCTCGAGTTCACATCGCGGCTGATCGAACGCAAGCTCGCTGACTTCGGCATCTCGGCGCGCGTTCTCGCCGCTTATCCGGGGCCGGTCATCACCCGCTATGAAATCGAGCCGGCGGTCGGCGTCAAAGGCAGTCAAATCGTCAACCTGGTCAAAGATTTGGCGCGGGCGTTGTCGGTCGTGTCGATCCGTGTCGTCGAGACCATTCCCGGCAAATCGTGTATGGCGCTGGAGTTGCCGAACCCGAAACGACAGGTTGTGCGCCTGATTGAAGTGCTCTCGTCGAAGAGTTACAACGAAGCGACCAGCCGCCTGACGCTTTGTCTCGGCAAAGACATCGCCGGCAATCCTGTCGTTGCCGACCTCGCCAAAATGCCGCACGTGCTGGTGGCCGGCACCACAGGCTCCGGCAAATCGGTGGCGCTCAACGCGATGATTCTGTCGCTGCTGTACAAAACCGAGCCGCGACAAGTGCGCCTGCTGCTGATTGATCCCAAGATGCTGGAGCTGTCGATTTACGAAGGTATTCCGCATCTGCTGGCGCCGGTCGTCACCGACATGCGCCTGGCGCCGACGGCGCTTAACTGGTGCGTCGGTGAAATGGAGCGGCGCTACAAACTGATGTCGCATCTGGCCGTGCGCAATCTCGCCGGTTACAACGCCAAAGTGATTGAAGCGAAGAAAAACGGCGCGCCGCTCACCAACCCGTCGTCGCTGACGCCGGACGAACCCGAGCCGCTCGAAGAAATGCCGCAGATCGTTGTCGTCGTTGATGAACTCGCTGATCTGATGATGGTGACCGGCAAGAAAATTGAAGAACTGATTGCCCGTATCGCGCAGAAAGCGCGCGCTGCCGGCATTCATCTGATCCTGGCGACGCAACGCCCCAGCGTTGACGTGATTACCGGCCTGATCAAAGCCAACATTCCGACACGCATCGCGTTTCAAGTCGCCAGCAAAGTCGATTCACGCACCATTCTCGATCAGATGGGTGCGGAGGCATTGCTCGGTCAGGGCGACATGCTGTTCCTGCCGCCCGGCTCCGGTTATCCGCAGCGCGTGCACGGTGCTTTTGTTTCCGATGAAGAAGTGCATCACGTTGTCGAATACCTCAAACGACAAGGCCCGCCCAATTACATCGAAAGTGTTTTGCTTGAAGCCGATCCCGACGTGAGCGAGGGCGGCAATGGGTTCGGCGCTGACGCTGAGGCCGATCCGATGTACGATCAGGCGGTGGCGCTGGTGCTGAAAACACGGCGGCCGTCGATCTCGTGGGTTCAGCGCAACCTCGGCATTGGTTACAATCGGGCGGCGCGCATGATCGAACAGATGGAGCGCGCCGGATTGGTTTCCGCGATGCAAAGCAACGGCAACCGTGAAGTGCTGGCGCCGGATGAAGAGCGTTGATACGTTACGCTCAACCGCAGAGAACGCATAGGTCAGGTATCAGATGTCAGAAATCAGAAATCAGAAAGGCGTTTCACGCGAGAGAGCAAAATGGCTCTTCTTCGCACCTTCGCGCCTTCGCGTGAAATATTCTTTATTGCGTTCTTTGCGGGTAACGTGTTTTTTCTTCGGTGCACTGCTGCTCGCTGCGCCTGCTTTCGCCGCCAGCGCGCTCGACGATTTGCGCGCTTTCGTGCGTGACACCAAGACCGTGCGTACCGAGTTTACCCAGGTCACCGTCGGCAAGAAAGACCGGCAGGAACAAACCGTTCAAGGCACGCTGCTGTTGTCGCGCCCCGGGAAATTTCGCTGGAGCACCGAAAAACCTTACGCGCAACTGATCGTCAGCGACGGCGCGCGCGTCTGGTTCTTTGATGCCGACCTCAATCAGGCCATCGTACGCACTCATGCGCAAGCGCTGGGCGGTACACCGGCGGCGCTGCTGGCGGGCGATGAAGAGGTCGAACGCGCTTTTGAATTGACCGCGCTGCCCGACGAACAAGGGATGCGATGGTTGCAAGCGAAGCCGCGCGATAAAGACGCAGGGTTTACCGACATCAAACTCGGTTTTTCGCAAGGCAAACTCGCCGCGCTGGAGCTCAACGACTCCTTCGGTCAGAAAATCCTGACGCGCTTTCGCTATGTCGAGTACAACCCCGAACTCAACCCCGACTTGTTTGCCTTTACCCCGCCCGCCGGCGCTGACATCATCGGCGAGAAAAAGTCACGTTAATCGATTTTCGATACACTCATGAAACCTCTCGCCAAACACTTCGTTATACTTCTGGCGTTTGCTTTCATCGTCGGCGGAGCGCAGGCGCAGGAAAGCGCCATTGCTTTCGATGGCGATTTTTACAAGAAAGCCAGCGAGGATTTTGACAGCGCCGTTCAAGTGGTCGAATACCTTCCACAGCGTGAGAGCGTTTCTAACTGGACACGAAAAATAACGCTTCGCCATTATCCGCACCTGACCGACGCGCGCGCTGCCGGCGCGCTGCTCGACGCTGCCGTCAAACAGGATTCGGCCAATACCGCCGAAAAATCCGTGGCGCGTGGTGATGAGGCGCTGGTCAGTTACCTCCACCATCCGGGAGGCGCCAAGCTGATGGAATACAGAGTTCTTCATTACGCCGTGTCGCCGGAAGTCAAAGGGCTGGTGACCTACGAATACACTTACCGTTTTACGCCTGACCCGAAACTCAGCGCCAGCGAACAAATCCCCAGGGAACGCCAGCGCTGGCTGGGCGCCTTCGCCAATTCCCGCTGGCCATTACCCGCCACTTTCCTGAAAAAAAATTAGCCGCAACGAAAAGCGGTGAATCGCGAAAAACGCGAAAAACGCGAAGACCACAAAAATGATACTGGTCTCGCCCTCCTTCAAAGGAGAGAGGGTTTGGAGTTTGGATTCTGCGGCTTCGCTTCGCGCAGAAGGACACATTCTTTCTTCGCCCGTGGCCAAAGAGCGCTCACAATGACAGCGGTTTTGATGCCTGATTCCTGACCTCTGGCCGCTGATCCCTGCTATAATGCGCGCCTTGCGCCCGTAGCTCAGTTGGATAGAGTACCTGGCTACGAACCAGGGGGTCGTGGGTTCGAATCCTGCCGGGCGCGCCATTTTCAAGCGATCAGAAAGCGGACTGTTTATCAGGCTTTCTGATGTGCCGCAGACCCATCCATCCCATTCCTTTCCTCCCGCTGCTTTTGCGCGTCGCCTTTCCCTCGCGCGCGCCGCGGCGCAGAGCGACAACCGCTCCGGTTTGCCTCCGCAACGCTCAAGAAATCCCGCCGTTTGGCATCCTGTTGCAGCAAGGGGCGATCTGCCGAACTTATACTTGGTATATCTTTTTGCGCTTGTTTTTTGTTATGCTACCCATTTTGCCCCCAACATGTTTTTATAGAAAGGGATTTGCCGTGAATGTTTTTCGCCGTTTGGTTTGTTCCGGCATGGCCGGATTGTTTGCCGTAGCGTTGGCGCTCTTTGCCCCGGCCGCGTTTTCCGCCGACCCCATGAGCGCCGATGGCATGTTGTTCGTCTCGACCAAAGCCGAGACGGTTGTTTCCTGGCGCGCTGCGCCGGACACCCGCAACACAACGGCGGTTACCTTTGCGTCACTGCCCGCGTCGGCGTTGAAAGCCGTGCAAGAAGAAAACAGCGCGGATCCGGGCGAGGGCGTTCAAGCGCATCCCCTTAAAATCGGTATCCATCGCAGCGCCAATACGGACAACAACGTCGCCGCCACTCCCTTCACTTTGAACTGGCAAAACAATGGCGACGGATACGTCGCCCGGGCGGCGATCACTTCTCCCGGAGCGCACGGAATGCGCGTCGCGCTGCGACTTCGCGCGTTGCCCGACAGTGCCGAATTGCGCTTCTCCGGCTCGGCAGAGCCGGAAAAAATCCTCGGCGTGGTCAGCGGCAAAAGCGCCAAAGCATTGCGCGATAGCAGAAAAGTTTACTGGACGCCGGTGACCGAAGGCGAAACCCAGAACATCGAAATCTATCTGCCGGCGGCCGTCAATCCGGAAGAAGTCAGGATTCGCCTGGACGCGGCCTCACACCTTTTCACCTCGGCGCAGGACGGCTTTAGCGCGGCGCTTGTCACCAAAGCGTCTGCATATTGCGAAATCGATGTCGCTTGTAAATTTGACGCTCTCGGCGCCGCTTTTCAAAACACCGCCAAAGCCGTTGCCAGAATGGCCTTTACGGGGCCGGATGGGGTGTATGTCTGCTCCGGAACCTTATTGAATGACACCGTCAGTTCGAAAAACCCATACTTCTGGAGCGCCGCCCATTGTATCAGCACACAAGACGTCGCGAACACCCTCAATACGTACTGGTTCTACGAAGTTGCCAGTTGCGGCGGTCTTACGCGGAACCCCAACTTTCAGCAACTGTCGGGCGGTGCGCAGATCCTGCACGCCAAAATAGCGACAGATACCTTGCTGCTCCGTCTGAACGACGCGCTCCCGTCGGGTGTTTGGTTTTCCGGTTGGAACTCCGGCCGCTTTTCCAGTGGCGCGATGATCGGCATTCATCATCCCGCCGGAGACATCAAAAAAGTCAGCATAGGCAAAGGAGAAGGGAGAACCGCCGACACCATTTTTGGCCCATCCCCTGTGGGTGCAGATATGTCCAACTTGTCTGTCGTGAGCTGGTCAGAGGGCATCGTTGAGGGGGGAAGCAGCGGCTCGGGTCTGTTTACTTTGGCGGACGATGGTCAGTACCGTCTGCGGGGCGGACTTTATGGTGGCGACACGAGAATGGACTGCTCGTCGCCGGGGCGATCATACACCACAGGCAATGCCTCCATCTATTCGAGCCTCAATCTGGTTTACAACGATGTCAAACAATGGCTGGCGGCGAGCACCCCGCCCACGCCTCCTACACCGCCTACACCGCCCACGCCCACACAGCCCGGCCCGACCCAGCAATACACCGGGCAATGGGTCAAAATCGATAACAACGGCAACAACGACGAAGATGCCTGGGGTTTGACGGTTCTTCTGAACTTCCCCGGAAATTCGCGCTACATCTTCGTTCCCTGGTACACCTACGACAGCACCGGCAAAGCGTCCTGGTACATTTTCCAGGGTGACACCTGGACGGTGAACGATGTGTTTTCAGCGGATGTTTACCGCTATTCGGGGCCGAACTGGGGCGTGCTTCCCTATAACAACGGCAGGATCGCCAATGCCAAAGTAGGCACGGCCACGTTGACGTTCACCTCGGCGGCGACGGCAACGTTTACCTACACTGTCGAAGGTTCGAGCCGTACCATCAACCTCGCCAAACTTGAATAAGCCTTTTTGCAAACAGAGACCAACAGCCCTTGGCGTTATTGCCGAGGGCTGTTTGCTTTTTCGCGTCTGATCCAGTCTCTCGAAGGGTGCTCCCAAGGCGCGTTAGAACAAAGGCATGCCGAGCAAAGCCCTTCCTTTGATGTTTTTTTCTTGCACTTTTTTACACATTCAATTATTCTGAACGCTCCAGCTTAATGGCATTTCCGAAGAGAGAGCTATCGTGGACATTTCCTACCGTTTGATTCGCTCCGGCGCGGCCGGGGTCTTTGTCGCAGCGCTGGCGCTCTTCGCGTCGGCCGCATTCTCTGCCGACACCATCATTGCGGACGGCGCGCCGACGACGCTGCCCAAAGCCAAAGAGGCGGCTTCCTGGCGCGCTGCGCCGGATGCGAGCAACGCGTCCGCCGTCACGTTCGTGCCGCTGCCGGCGTTCGCGCAAAAGGCGTTGAGGGAAGAAAACAGCGCCCCTGAAAGCAAGGCCGTAAAAATCGGCGTCAGTCGTAACGCTGACACCGAGCTTCGCGGCGCGCTTTTCTCGTTGAATTGGCAAAACAGCGGCGACGGGCACATCGCCCGGGCAACGATCACCTCTCCCGACGCGAAGGGCATCAGCGTGGCGCTGCGGATTCGCGCGCTGCCCGACAGCGCCGAGTTGCGCTTCTCCGGTTCTGCCGCGCCGGAAAAAATTCTTGGCGTGATTAGCGGTCAGGAGGCCAAGGCGTTGCGTGACAGTGATAAAGTTTACTGGACGCCGGCCACTGAAGGCGAAACCCAGACCATCGAGATCTATCTGCCTTCGAACGTCAAGCCGGAAGAGGCCAGGATTCGGTTGCGTGGCGTTTCGCATCTTTTCGCGTCGGCGCAGGACGGTTACCTTTCCAAAGACGCGCAGTACCTGAGCCCTGTCGCCAAATTCGGCCCAACCAAGAAATACACCGGGCAATGGATCAAGGTGGACAACAACGGCAAGAACGACGAAGACGCTTGGGGGCTGACCGTTCTTTTGAATTTCCCCTACAACGCCAATTATATCTTCGTTCCCTGGTACACCTACGACAGTTCGGGCAAAGCTCTGTGGTACATCTTTCAGGGCGATGTCTGGTCGGCCAACGACACGTTTTCGGCGGATGTTTACCGTTTTTCAGGGCCGAACTGGGGCGCGTTTCCCTACAACAACGGCAGCGTCTCTTCTTCTAAAGTAGGCACCGCGACGCTGAAATTCACCTCGGCGACAACGGCGACCTTTACCTACAATGTCGAAGGTTCAAGCCGCACCATCAACCTCGCCAAGCTTCAATAAAGGCGCTTGCGGAAGAAATAAGCAGAAAGAAACAACGCCGATGTTTTTTCATGGAACGGAAACCGTCATGAATGTTTTTCGCTATCTCGCCCGTCCCGGTCTGACCGGGGTCTTCGCCGCCGCGCTGATGCTCATGG
>WQUA01000061.1 GCA_009786025.1 Pseudomonadota bacterium
TACACCGTGACCGTGCGCAACATCGGCAGCGCCGACAGCGAGGACGGCACGGTTCTCATCACCGTGCCCGCGGACGTGACGGTGATTGCCGCGTCCCTGCCTTCGTTTTGCCACCTGGCGACGGCGACGCAAATCTCGTGCGATCTGGCGCAGGCGCCTCCCATTCCCGCACCGCTCATGCCGCACCACGTCGAGCCGGGTGACGACTTGCTCATCCCGTTCCAGCTCACCACCGCCACGCCCAACCACACCGGCTCCATCCATGCGACGGTGACGGGCGTCACGCTTGCCGAGCCCGAGGTCATCGTTGACAACAACAGCTCGACCTACCTGCTCAACAACACAAGGATCATCCCCAGGGTGGAACCCGGCGAGGTGGCCGTTCCCGCCCTGGGCGAAATGGCGTTGTTGCTGTTGGCGGCTGTGCTGGGTGGGTTGGTGCTTCAGCAAAAACGTCGACGCACGTGACACAGTTGCGCCACTCTCTCGCGAAAGCGAAGAGAAAAAGTTCCTCTTCCGCGCGGGAGAGGGACTGCTTTTTGCGTTACTCAACCGTTCTCCAGTTGACCACGCCCGTTCTCGACAACCCGGCCCCTGAAGTCGCGACGGGTTCCGGAAGCGTAAACGCTTCGCCTTTTGAAGTCACCCCTCCGACGTAATACTTGTCCTTCCACTTGACGACATCAAAGCCCGCGGTCAGCGCATTCTTTTCATAGTAACCACTGCTTCCGCTGCCGGATGAAAGCCTTGTTTTGCCGGTGGCCAGATCGACTGCGTAAATGCGGCTTTTGCCATCGGGAATTTCAATCCGACATTCGCCCTGAGCGCTTTGCGGAATGATTCCTGTCCAAACAAGCGCGCGAGGCACAAACACCGCCGGGTAAATAACCCTTTCTTTCGACTTTCCTGTCACCCCTTCCAGATCGTAATACCATCCTTTATCCGGCACATTTTGGAGCCCGTCCTTGAGGGATGTGATCGGCCTCAGGTCGCTGCGACGTACGGTATTCGTGATTGCCGTTGCGTTGAGATTGCCGTCGCGGATCGCGTACATGGTTTGCGTTTGCGTTCCCGGGCTTTTTTCACCGTCAATATCGGAAGGCGATAACCATTGCCCGGTTCCCACCACGACCCAGCGACTGCCGTTCACCGATGAAGCGGCATCTTCAATCACTTCGATAATGGGCGCGGCCGTTATCGGCTGCGGTTTTCCGTTGCCGTCCGTCAATTTTGCGATGTTGTCGGGCGCCGGGATAGAAATTCCTGTCAAGTCGAAGCGCCACAAATTTCCCAATAAGTCACCGCCGTAGATTTGATCCGTAGTGTAATCCGCATACGAGGATGTAAACCCGGAAACTTGCGCAAAACCAGCTTCCTGAGACGCTGTTCCGGCGCCGGTTTCTATTTTGGCGAGCTTCTCTCCGGTTTTGACATTAAGAACATAAAGCACACCTTTGCCGGAATTGTTGTTATAACCGGAAGTCAGGACGACGACCCACCCCCACGCTTTCGTCTTGGTGATCAAAGGCCGACCAAACGAAAACCCCATATCGGAATCAACGTCGCCCTCGCGCGGGAATTCCCACAACACTTTACTCGCGGCATCCGCTTCTGACACCGCCTCCGGGTCGGTGACATCGAGCGCAAAAAACCCTTTGCCGCCTTTACCGAGGCCGCTGACCAGAACGGTGCGCCAATCGGCGCTGTCTTCATCTGCTTTCGGCAAATAGCTGCCCGGTCTTCTGGTATGGTGAAAATCGACATCCTGAATTGCCGGTGTCGTATCGACATAGTAACGGTGGCCGTACGTTGATTGCGCCAATGCGCTGAGCCCACTCGCCGCCGGGTTCTTCGGATTGTCCGGCCCTTCAAACAGAAACGACGGAGCATACGTCCACAATTCCGCCCCATCGTCCGGGCTATCGTTAACGCCCTTGATCGCGTGCAGCATTCCGTCGTTGGCGCCCACGTAAACAACATAGGGGCGCGCTTTGTTGGCCTCTTTGAATTTTGAATACCCGGGATTATGGTTGTCGTCGTAATCCGCGTCCGGCTTTCCGACTTCGACCGGTTTCGAATGCACGATGTCGCCCAGCAATGTTTTACGTGCGCGATAGCCGGGCAAGGACTCATTGCTTTTGTCACCGCGCAGGTAATTCAAAATATTTTTTTGTGTTTGCTCATTATCGCCAAGCGTTTTCTTCTGCGCTTCCGTGAGTACGTCGAAACGAAAGGGAATCGCCTGGTAAATTCCGTCTGCCTGTTTCGCGTAAGTGACGATGCGGCGGTCGGTATTCCAGTCCTGTCCGTCGATTCTGGCGGCGGCATCCCACAATTTTTCGCTGCCCACGGAACCATCGTTGTTGAACGAATCAAAACGGTACGCCTCCAGGGCTCCCGACCAATCGATCGCCGAATAACGTGTCTGATAATAATGTGTCACGTTGCCGTCCGTGCGGCCGGAAGCCCAGCCGACACCGGCGCCGGTACCGGGCGTTTCTTCCGTTCCGACATTGGCGAAAATGTCTTTTAAACCATCAACCATCGCTTGCGGATCGCTCGCCGGAAAATAATTGTCCGGGATGGGATATACTTTTCCGCTGTTGCTTTTGTACGTGCGGCCTTTCTTGTTCCATTCGCCCTTATCGTTCATCCCCCCATATTTGGTCGCCAGCCAATATTGATTTTTATCGTTATATTCATAGTCGAAAAAAAGCCGATTGTTAAAATTGCCGGAAGCGTATTCCAATACATCGACCCAATAAGTATCCACCGTCACTTTCCCGCCTTTTCCTGCTGTCAGGTCCGGGCGCAAATCGTTATTGTGCGCGTAGCGTGCCAGGCCGGCGATCATGTTGTTTCCTCCGTTGGAACACGTCGGTTTATTGGCGCCGCCGCCCCAGCACAATTGACTGACCGCGCCCATGCCAGCCTCGGAGATACCGCTCATTCCCGAATTGGCTTTTTGCAGCATATCGCCGGCTCCGGCGCCGACATTCTGCTCATAACTCGTGTTGATATCACCGATCCCGACGATGACGTTTTTTTGACAGGACGACAACACTGAATCATGGCTGTTTCTCCACCAGTCGGTAATCACCGGGAACCCTTCGCCGGACTTCGCTGTGGTCGGTTGATAATACAAAGGCGTCGGTGACAACTTCATCAGATAACGCAGTGCTTCGGCGTACATCTCCGACGGCTGATCCCATTGCTGATAATTTTTTGAATCGAAGCCGAAGTCGTTCAGATAATTGATCACGCCGCTCTTCAATACCGCACCGGCGTAACTGCTTTGGGCGTCGTCCGCATCCGGATTTCTGACAAATACGCCGGTGGCAGCATCCCACTCGATGTTGTTGTTGATTTTTTTATCCCAGGTCACGGGACCAACGTTCTTCAAACGCGCGCGTAACACGGCGCCGTTCATTTCAACCGGGGTGAGGGTATCGTTGTCCACATTCTTGCCGTTGACAGCCCGATTCAACAAATAGGAAAAAACGCCGAAACGGATTTTGTCCTGATAACGCTGGATCAGCCCTACGGGTTTGTACGTCACCAGGCCAGTGGCTGGATCCGTATAAACAGCGCAGTTGTCCTCCAGATACGCAGCGCCTTTGCGATCATCGCAAACTCTTACGTGCACATTAAAAACATTGGCGCCAACCTTCATCGTTTCCCCACTTTGAAATGAGTTGGGCGCTGTCACGCCGTACGGGGTAGGGATGTTTCGGTTACGAAGGCCACCTTGAATGTTAACGTCGAGATTTTGATAAGAGCGCCGCAGCACCGTGATCCCCGGCGTGCTTTTCGTCGTCGCCGTGTCGATCACGCGCGACCCCCCGGTCAGCGCCCAGCGGAAGGTATCCATTCCACCCATCGTCGCATAGTTGAGCGCATTGCCGCTCCACAATGGCGAAGAACAACTGTGATTGGCGCCGGCGAAAGAGGCCGCTTCAAAATAAGCCAGGCTGCTGTTATAGGTATAACATTTTTTCGGATCGAAATACCCCAAATACTCTTTTGCCGCATTGTAAGTACTGTCTTTGTGCGCCGCTTCCACCATCGTCGGGAATTCCACCGAGGGCGTAAACAACATGTTGGGCGGCGGCGGCAAGGTGTTGGTCGGCCGATCTTCAAGCTCCACGGCAGCCCAGCTTGATGACAAGCACAGTAACGCCGTGGCGATGGTTGCTACGGATCGGGCGAGATATTTCGAGAGGTTCGTTTTTGTCACGTAATACTCCTGGAAAGTTTTGTCACAAACCATTTATTGCGATCGTTTACGGATCAATCATCGCTTGCGCGTAAGCCACCGTGTCGCGCGGACCATCAACGCGGATTGAAACGCGCAGCAGCGGCCGAAACGACGCCAAACCCTTGCCCGGTTGGGTGCCCATGGTCTTGGCCGTTCCCGCCGATGTCGAACAGTGTTCGTTCGACACCGCGCCGTCGCGTGTACACATCCGTTCAATCACGTAGCGAACGCGTATCTTTGCGTCGCCGTCGTTCATTTGTTCGGTGGGTGCTTTGCTATAGACTGCATCAAAAGCGCCGACGTTGTCGGCAAGAATCGCGGGAAATCCGTTGCTGTTGGCTTGCAGCATCCGCGCCGAAAAATTGTTGGCCGAGTCGTCAACGCCGGCAATAATGAAACCCTGATAGTTGGCTTGATTTTCCACCCAGGTCAGCACTTCGTTCACAGCGATTTGCGCCCGGTTTTCAGCGTCGCGCTTAAAGGCCAGATTCCCAGAAACGCTCGTGGAGGTATCCACTGACCGGTACAACCCGACGATAGCGAGGAGCATGGCGATAAGAACGACGAGCGCAATTTCGAGCACGAGCCCTTGCTGACGCCGCCTCTTCGTCGCTCCGCAGAAAAACAGTGAAACGTTCGGAACACCTTTCATCTTGCTCTCTCATCGCGTTAGAGGTTGAATAACGGGACAACGGTCTCATAAACTTGATACCGGTATCGACGTTCCGCATCCGTCAGCACGACCGTTTGCCGAAGAGAGTTCTCCAGCGAATGAAAAAGTTGGATCGAAGCCGGCGACAAATCGCCCGACGGGAAAGTTGCTCGCATGACCAACGCGATTCGAATGGCTTTGATCCGACTCAAGCCATCATTGGCGGCTTGCGTTCCTGCCTGTAACTCATTGAAGGTCCACCCGGAAGCTGCCGGGCTTTGCCAAGCCAGATCGCCGGTATCGGAATCGGCAACACCATACAAAGCCCGCAACAAAAAGACGTTTTCGCCCAGAGTCACCGCCGATCCCGTTGTTTCGATGTTTTGATTCTGCAAAAAATCATAAAGCTCCAGTGTTATCTTTTCCGGATGGACGCCGATCATGTAAAGTTTCGGAGAGTTTCCGAGATTGAGCAGCGAGGTTTTTCCAGGCATCGCCGTCAAACTATCCTCTACCATGAATCGCGTATCGAGCGGCACGGCCTGGGGTGTATCTTTGAGCCGCCCGTCCTCGTGGAACAGCGCGAAATCAGACGATACTTTGAACAGGTAACAATCAGCTCCGGCGACTTTGCTGTTTGCCATCAGAAGATAATCCGCCGGTAAAACCCCATTGCTGTTTTCGACGCTGAATTGATGATTGGTCGCGTCGGGCGTTGCGGAAAAAACCGCCGAGGTGCCGCCGTTACCTCCCAGCGCCAGAAGAATGTCCGAATCGCGTGAAGACGGCGTGGTGGACGCTCCCCAGATGACGATCGGTGTTGCCCGCAAATGGCCGGGGATCACCGAAAACGGCCCCGGCCAGGAAATTCCCGGCAACAGGGCATTGCCGTCTTTTGCTGCCTGAAGCCCACACCCCCAGGCATTGCTTTTGAGAAGCAGGTTGCTGCCGGCTTGCCGCAGAATGTTTCCGATCCGGTAGTTGATGATCGCAGCGGTTTGCTGGGCATCATTGCTCCCTGCAATCTGGCGATTCTGATGGGTGGAGGTGGCGAAGACCTGCGTAATGATAAGCAACGTCAGCAAAGCAATCGCTACTCCCACCATCAGCTCGACCAGAGTAAAGCCTTTTTGCAATTTCTTCCGCTGTATTTTCCGCGGCTGCAATTTCACCCACTTGCGCGTTTTCATAAATGACTACCGATCAATAGAGATACGTCGAAGTTACGAATCTGCCGCCGGCGCCTTTATCTGTTGGCGCTTTCCAAGTAATCGTCAACGCCACGAAGGTGCTTCCTGTCGATACCCCGTTATCGTCAACTCTTGTTCCCGGGATAAATGCGATATAGGCGTTTCCGTTCGGAAGCTGCTTGGCGACACGGGTCTCCCGCCACGCGGTAAAACGAGGAGACGATCTACTAAAAATTTGGCTTATTGTACGAATGTCAGCAGTAGCCATTTCACCGAACAGTTCATCTGCCAGCGTTACAGCTTCTGTACGATAACGACTGTCGGCGGAAAGCGTGACCGATGTTCCCAGAAAGACCAACAGACCGATAATTCCGATGCTGAAAATGCTTATGCCAACCAGCACCTCCACTATAAGCCCGCCTTTTTGTGTACGCTTCATGATGTTTCTCCCGAAAGATTTACAAGCAGGACTGCGTCGCGCTACCTGGGCAGGAGCGGTCGCCAGACGTATGAGAAGGGTCGCACCAGCGCACGCCCCCCCCCGGTTGCACCAACACGCACAGCGAATAAGTATCGCTGGAAGATGCAACTTGATAAGCGCGCGTTGCCGGCAAAAAAGGATCGGGGTCTAAACCGTTCGGAACGCCCGTATAGACCTGACCGAGGCCGCTGAAAACGAGCGTTTTATTGCGGCCACCCTTGATATGAATTCCTTTTTGAGAAAAAACATCCGCCTGAAGAACCGAGGTTTCCTCCGTCGAAAGCGGCAAGAGACGAACGATCCAGGCTGTTCCGTTATCGGCGGCGACAGCGTTTGCTGTCGGCGGAATTGTCGAGTTGACCAGCGAAAATTCAACAAGCCGGTTGCGTTTGGCCGCTTCGCTTTGCGCAAAACGGATGCTGTTTTGCAACGCTTCGGCGCTGGCGCGAACCCTGGCTTTGCCGATCCAGTCGCCGATATTGGGTATTGCGATGGTTACAATAATAGCGACGACCGCAATCGTGACCACCAGTTCTACCAATGAAAAGCCGCTGATTACCGCTCGTTGATGTTTCATCGTCGTCTCCTTGTGAGAGTTTTACGAAACGGAGGAAGCTCTTGATAAGGTTCCTCCTGGTTTTAATCAAAACGTGCTGCTTCAAACCTCCGCCGAGTTCGCGTTTGGCGAAACTATGTGACGTGTCCGGAACTTCGAACCGCCGGCGCAGTCAGAGGGTCATGCGCTATTTCACCCGCGTCGGCGACATTGCTAAAACATGGGCAGTCGTACTCCTGCCGGGTAGCGATGGCCGCTCAATAATGCCGAAGTCATTTATTCCAGGGACAGCCCTCCTGAGACTATTCCGTCGGGGTCTCTGCGCTGACGCTATTCCTGGCGCAACGGCTTTTTTGCCTTACAGACAACTTTGGTTGCCCGAATATGCAGTCACCGCTAAAATCGCGGTGACTGCATACCGGTCACCCCCCAATGAAAGCGTAAATACATTGTTTACGCTTTTCCCCCTCCTCTTTTTCGTGCTTTGCATATGATTTCCGCAAGGCATCGAATACCCATAACTATATCAGTGTTTTTGCGCTTTGTATCAAGATTGGAAATATTATTTCTTTATTTTATAAATAATTTATTTTGAATTACTGTGGTCATCGCGAAAAATCATGACAATTAGCCTGTTTTAACCATTAATCAACGATAAAACGACCTACTCAGGTCAATTCCGGCGTTTTTCGCTGCCGTACAATGCCTTCCAAATTTCTCAAAAACTTCTTGGCCAGCACCTTGGTGGTGCCCCTGTAATTGTGAATTTTTCCGAAAAATGTGCTCCTTTTCAAAATTTATTAAATAACACATTTTCATATGAAATAATCAAATTAAATATTCCCGCCGCTGCCCTGCCCCCCGGTTGACAGCTGCGAGGCTCATCACACGCCGCCTATTGCAAAATATCGATGCTGTGGTCAAACAGTCGCTTGCCGGTTTCGGTAAGCGCAGCGCTCCGGCCTCGTGCGCGCAAGCAGTTACGCCCGCAGGTCGGTTTCGAGCTGCCGGGATCGCCGATAGAATGGAAAACGCAAAGCGACAACGAACCGATGACCAGGCGCAAAAATGGAACTGCAACTTTCTCCCAAAGGGCAGGCCCTTTTCTTTTCGGTTTTTGCCTTGGCCGCACTGCTTTTCGTTCTGTTCAATAGTTATTCTGTCTTGACTTATCGAGAACATTCGACCGTCGTTCCGGCGCAGATCGTCAAGAAGCGAATCTGGTTGCCGTGCGACCTCCAATACACAAAGCTGAACGGACAGCAAGCGTTCAAGCGTTTTATCTGGGCTATAGCGAAGGCGAGCAGGCAGCCTTAGACAAGGTGATGTAACGCCTGCTTCCAGCGAATATAAAGAGGCCTTTGAAAAAACCAAGAAAACCATCCGGAGGTTTAAGGAAATGAGCCCATGTAAATGTTGCGGTTGGATAATTTGATAAATGACACGTCAGAGGACTCAAACTGAGGGAGCCTCCGATGAAAAACCTGTCTTTGTTCTGTTGCTCTCTTTTTGTCTCGCCTTGCCAGGGTGCGCCCGGAACGCAACCGCCCCGACAGAAAGTGAACAAAGTACGACCGTTTCGCACGACGTGTGTGCCACCGCCCGAGGCAACCTTGGCCGGATGTATGAAGAAGACCACGGCATTGCGCGAGACAATGCGCAGACCGTTGCGTGGTGTCGCGAAGCCGCCGAACGAAGCGATGCAGAGGCTCCATTTGCGCTTGGTGCGATGTATAGGAAAGGTTGCGACGTGACACAAAGCGATACTCAAGCCACCGTATGGTTCCGCAAGGCCGCCGAACAGGGGTACAAACCCCTCACCCTATTGGAAACGCAGCGTCCGGAGATCACAAGGACAGCGCCGGAAAAAGGCAAAAACAGTCCGCAGTCTTTTTCCAACTTATTCTTGCCCTCTACAAATCGGTTCCCAGAAAAGCTCTTATATTCGCCGTCGCTATTGCGCCAGCCATCATGTTAGTATGTCAGAATACTCTTTTTAACTCCTCTGAATTGAGATCGGACGAACTTATGAGTGCAACGAAAAAAATGATCGGCGCGGTAATTGTTCTGGCCGCAGTAGCCCTTGTCGGCGGCAGTTATTGGACGGGCAAAAACACCGAAAAAATGTTCCGCGACGGCATGGAGAACGCAGCCAAATACGGCGGCAAACTGACGGATTACCAGCGCGGCCTCTTTAGTGCGACGGCGCGTACCGAGTGGACGTTATCGTCACCCTCCGGAAAGCCGCTGACGACGGTATTTTTCAACCACACCATTCGGCACGGCCCCCTGTCGTCCCTGACCGCAGCAGCACGCATTCATTCCGAGCTGGTGTTGCCGGAGGAAGCCACAACCCAGCTTCGCGAATCTTTCGGCAGCGACCCGTTCGGCGGCAAGGCGCCGCTTACCGTCGAATCAACCATCGGCTGGGGCGGCGGAAATCAGACTTCCTTCACTTCCCCCAAATTTGACGCCACCGATAAGGCTCAAACCCAAGTATCCTGGGGCGGGCTGAATGGCGAGGTGACAACGGATACCGGCCACTCAAAAATAAAAGTGAACGCTGTTGCGGATGGCTTATCCGCCGTCTCCCCCGATGAAAATCGGTTTCAGATCGGTCGCTTTGCCTTCCAAAGCGATATGGTAAGAGCCGAAGGTTATGATTCCATTTACACAGGCATGTCGCGTTTTGTGCTGGACAAGTTCTTGCTCCGCGCTCCGGACCACGATGGCGTGGTTAACTCGGCGGCGCTTGAAAACCTCCGTTGCGAGGGCAACATGGGCGTCAAAGATGGCGCGTTGAACATGAAGGTTCGCTTCGACGCGGACAGCGGCGCTGTGGAAAGCAACGCTCAACCCAAGATAACCGTTGAGAAGCCCGGCGTCACCCTCCTGTATGAAAACCTCGACGCAAAGGTCTTTGATGCGCTGATAAAAGCCACGCAAAAACCGGAAGGGGAACGAGAAAAAGCGCTCCTCGTTTTACAGGACCAAACCGGCGCGCTGTTGCGGCGCAAACCGGCCGTCGCCATTGAGGACTTCAGCGCGCGCTGGGCGGAAGGCGTGACAACAGGGAATCTCCGCATCGCTTACACCGGTGACGGCAATATCGTTCGTTCTTCGCTTTCCGATCTGGCCGTCGATCTGCAATTCAGTTCGCCGCGCGTGCTGCTGCTCCGTTTTCTGGGGGCTATGAACGTCGCCGCGGAAGAGAGCGCCGGGACGAATGAGGACGCCAGAAAAAACACCGAAACGCTTAACGCTATGGTCGGAAGCGGATTTCTAGTGGAGAAAGAGGGTGTTTTGAGTATCGATGCCCATTTCAAAAACGGCGACTTGAACTTGAACGGGAAAGAGATCCCGCCTGAATCTTTGTTGGGTTTGTTGAAGTTAAGATGAAAGCGGAGGAGAGAAGTAAGCGGCTCATTTGTTTGTTGGCTGCGACGGTTTGAGAGAAGGCTATGCGAATCTTACATACGATGTTGCGCACCGGCGATCTGGCGCGAGCGCAGGCGTTTTACACCGGGGTTTTAGGGATGCGCGTTCTGCGCACTGTTGACCGACCGGAGCAGAAATACACGCTTGTTTACCTGGGCTATGGCGACGAATCCGCGGAAGCCGTGCTGGAATTGACTTACAACTACGGCACTACCCGCTACGACCTCGGCAATGCTTATGGGCACATCGCCATCGAGGTTGACAACGCCAAAGCCGCTTGCGACGCCGCCCGCGTCGGCGGAGCGAAAGTCGTGCGTGAAGCGGGACCCGTGATGGGGGGCAAAACCATCATCGCTTTTCTCGAAGACCCCGACGGTTACAAGATCGAGTTAATTGAGCGCGGCTCGCCGTATTGACGCCGTGGATTGATTTGAACCCTCCCCTTCAAAGGGGAGGGTGTGGTTGGGGATGGGTTTGCCCCGTTACTTGAATCACGTTTTGCCTGTTTTTTCCTCAGTGCTCCCCCGCCGTGCTGTTTCCGCGATAATATATATGGCGCATAAAGCAAAATAGCACTGTGGCTTCTGTATCTAATATTGCCTGGATGCTACGTTTGTGCTGCGTATTTTCTTCTTTGGTTTCCTGAGGAAAAGAGTAAATCATGAGAAAAATGACTCCCCTGTATCCCGATGCCTCGCTTTTGCCTTCGCGCTGCGCAATCGCACGGTTGGGGTCAGTCAGCTTGATTTCTGGATTGGCTTTGGGCCTGCTATCGGCTGTCGCGGCAACCTCGGTATCGGCAGTATCCGGCCTCTGCACGGCGCCGATCAACAAAAGCTATGCGCTGCCCGCCGATCGTGGAACCACCTGGAACCTGGCCGGGCGGTCGACCAGGGGCGGCGTGCCTTCGGCCAACTGGCCGCTGTGCAATGCCACGCCGCTGGCGCCCAGCGGCGCGGACGACGATAGCGTGGCGATCAATGCCCTCA
>WQUA01000062.1 GCA_009786025.1 Pseudomonadota bacterium
GCGCCTGGGCCGCCGGCGCGCTGGCCCGGCTCGACCGGATGGGCCTGATCGCCCGGCATGTGGCGCAACTGCCCATCGACATCGTGGCGCGGGGTTTGGCCGATCCGTTCACCTCGTTCCGCGATCACGGCAAACACCGCCCGCTCGATTACGGCCCGCTCGAAGCCGTGCTGCGCGAGCATCCCCAACTGGTCGAGGCCGTTGCCAAAGAACTGGAACCCGGACGCGGCTATTGCAACGTCGACGCCAGCGAAGCCCCCGCCGCCCGCGCCGGACTCGCATCGCCGCACGCCTTCATCCGCGAGCATGCCCGGTTGGTGCTCGAAGAGCTGGAGGAGCAATGAGCGCCGGCGCAAACAGGAATGCGCTGATGTTGGAAGGGAAAGGGAAAATGGATGCGGATACATTTATCAATGAGGCGCTCGTCATTGGCCAGAAGAGAGGTCTTCATGCTCTGCAACCGGTTCAGCAAGTTATCTTCGCGGTGTCCGAAGCTGAGGTGACTTGCGACATGGATGGCATCGATAGCCTCATAGAGCACTATGGGGCGGAGAGCCTTCCTCTGTTTGAGCGAGCCTATGCGGCGATTGGCGCCCTCGAAATTGCCGACGCTTTGAAGCGGCTTATAATGTTTCCTGCCTCAGAGGAATTTCTGGAACGCGTGAATTCACTGATCACAGAGCGTAGAGGGTATGGCTATGAAAGCATTCGCGCCTATGTCGCCGCGCGCATCTGAAAGGGCCAGGCACTTAACATTGCGGCCAAGGTGGAAGGCCTCACCGCCGCTTAACTTTGGCGTTGAGCAGTAGCCAACGTTAGATTTACGGGAGAATATCGTGGGGCGCCTGGAACTTGAAAATTTGCTACGCGAAAACAACGGAGGTATGGTTTCCGATCAGGTTCGCCTCTACGCTCTTGACGAACTGGAAGAAAGAAACGAGTGCTACCAAACTTCCGAGTACTGCCCCGGCTTCATAACGATCGGGGACGACAGCGGCGGAAGGGCGATCATTTGTGATGTTGAATGCGACGGTCCTATATATGTCGTCGATCATGGTTCAATGGCGCCCACTGATTTCGAAGAACTGGCTCCGGGTTTAACGGCTTGGAAAGCAGTGAATTTCACACTGAATGGTGATGGTCGGGGGTATCCGCTTCGGCCGCTACCTGCCGATCAAGAATAGGCAAGACAGGGCGGAATGAAATCTGCCCTTACTCCTCCATGTTCCAACGAATGGGTATCTCCGCGTATCCCAGCAACTCAACCGTTTCCTCGTCCGGCTGAATCACGCTCATCGGGTCGTTCAGGCTAAATCGGATACGCTCGGACTCGGCTGAGAACTCCATCTCTTCGGAGAGTCGAACGCACTGCACATCCCGCGAGAACCAGTGTTCACGGGGGTGCATATCGTCAGGGCTTTCCCCCGCGATAAGTTTGATCGTAATCACCAGAAAAGGCGCGGTACCCCGGCTGTCGTCATCCGCCTCGACAGCTTTCCCGGATTTGACGTAATGCTCCGTGTAGGACCGGGATCGCCAGGCAACCAGCACCTCGCCGGGGTCGCGCTTGAATACCAATCCGACGCTGAAGGCCGGGCAACGAATAACGTCCCCGACTGCCAGTCGGGTGGGGGATGACCGCCCGTGATACTCCTGCAACAGCACTTTCGGCATTTAGGCCCTCCGATAACCTAACATTTCTCTGGCGGGTTTCCCCTTTCAGAATGGGTTTTTCTTTTCCACTTTCCTTGCGACTTCGCGCAGGGCGATGTACGTAGGGTGATACGCTTCGCTTTACGTGGAAGGCGCCCTGACCTCTAATCCCTAACTTCTGACTCCTGACACCCAGACATCTGGTTCGCCAGCCGGACGAAATCTGCGACAGCGAGGTTTTCGCCGCGCGCCTGCGGATCAATTTTGGCGGCGCGTAAATCGTCCGGTGTGCAGCACACCGCCAGCGCGTTACGCAGGGTCTTGCGGCGTTGCGCAAACGCGGCGCTCACCAGCCGCGCGAACAGCAGTTCGTTATCGAGCCGCGGCGCCTGCGCGGCCAAAGGCGTCAGCCGCGCCACTGCCGAATCGACTTTGGGCGCTGGTGTGAAGGCGCCCGGCGGCACGATGAACAACCGGGTGATTGCAAACTTGACTTGCAACATCACCGACAATCGTCCGTAGTCCGACGTTGACGGTGCTGCCGTCATCCGCGCCACAACTTCTTTTTGCAGCATCACATGAAGATCGCGCAATGAGGATGTGTCGGTTGCAAGGTGAAAGAGCAGGGGCGAACTGATATTGTACGGCAAATTACCGACGATACGCAACGGCATCAACAGCGCGGCACTGAGGCGGGCGAAGTCAAAACGCAGAGCGTCGTCCTCGAACAGCGTTAGTTGTGCAGCACTGAAACGCTCGCGCAACCGCGCCGCCAGATCGCGATCAATTTCAACGGCGCGAAGATGGCCGGCGCGGGCGATCAGGTCGGCGGTCAGCGCTCCCAACCCCGGGCCAATTTCGACCAGCGCTTCGCCCGGCAGTGGATTGACAGCATCAATAATGCGCCGGACGTAGTACGGATCGGCCAGAAAGTTCTGGCCGAAACGACGACGTGGCATGTGCTTTTGCATATCAGGCATCAGGGGACAGGTATCAGAGGTTAAGCATCAGGTATCAGATCGGTTCTGATTCCTGAGGCCTGGCTTCTGGCGGCTACAGGATGTAGCGAGACACCGGCTTCACCGACGTGAGCGCGGGGCGCGTTGGTCGCCAGTTTGCTACCCAGGGCGCCCGCTTCATGAAAGCGGTGCTCTCGCCCAACATCAGACGCACCATGTCTTCAAGCGCGTCTTCATTGAGCTGCGATGGAGTAAACACCATTTGCATCGCCTCGAAGCGATCGACATTAGATAAACGAACGCCGATTTTATGCTGGACGTAATCGGGTTCGATGCGGATCGTGGATTTGATTTCCGGGACGATCTTGAACTGCACTGCGCGCACGATCCGCTTTTCGTCCATTTCGGGGCTGACTTCAAACGCCAGCCCGGCCACCCGCAAGCGAGTCTCGGTTTCATTGGCGACGGTTGATGGCACCCGAATAATGGAGCTGACCGGGCACATCAGACGATAGTAAAACTCAACGTGATCGAGCAATTCCTGCTCGCCGAAGCGCTGCCGACGGAACGACACAAAACTCTGTTCCAGTGTCAGCGACCGCATTACCATCAGGTTGCTGAAATTGAACTCGTGGGAGACCGTCGGTCGTAACGTCTGCAGATAGCGGGCTACTTCTTCCAGCCAGCCATGAATGTGCCATAACAACTGATCCATGCTGCTGCGGATTTGCGCCTCGCTCAACCGGTTTTTTTCCGACGGAGGGCTGTTGCCTTCGGCGCGCATCCGCAGCTCGTCCAGTAGGGATTTTCGGTTGGTTTGACGGGAATCTTCTGATGTCATAATCGTTGTTTTTCGGCCTCATCCGCTCGGTCGGGTGGTGGCCGCCTGGCTTGTCGGCTTGTGGAAGAAAGGATTTTGTTCCGGGAAAGGTATCACGAAAATGTCGGCAGCGGCGCAGCAAAACAGAAATCAAGACATATTTTGCAGCAGGTATTTTGCAACAGGCATTTTGCAGCGGCAGCGCAGCTAAAACAAACATAATACTCAATGCGGGCCCTCTTCGCCAGCGCTCATGGCCGGTTTTCCTGGAGGGGTGGCCTGCGCTCGTTTTCTGGTGTCTCTTTCTGGTCACAAGGAAAAAAATTTTGCCGCAAAAAAACGCCCCATCGCCTTCACCCGGCAATTTGCCGTACAATCGGGCGTCTTTCAACCTGCCCTGTCCGGAGGAGTGCGCCGATGGCGCTGCTTGAGATCCGTAACGTCACCCGTCGTTTCGACGATTTTGTCGCCGTCGATCATGTCGATTTCTCCGTTAACGCCGGAGAGTTTTTTACCTTGTTAGGCCCTTCCGGCTGCGGGAAAACCACGCTGCTGCGGATGATTGCCGGCTTCGATCAGCCGGATGAGGGAGCGATCGTCCTCGACGGTATCGACCTCAAGGATACGCCGCCGGAAAAGAGGCCGGTTCACACCGTCTTTCAGAGCTATGCGTTGTTTCCGCACATGACGGTCGAACAGAACATCGCGTTTCCGCTCAAGATGGCGCGCCAGAGTGAAGAGGAGATTCGCGCCAAAGTGAAAAGCGCATTGGCGCAAGTGGCGCTGAACGATCGCGCAATGCGCTATCCACACGAGCTTTCCGGCGGCCAGCGCCAGCGGGTCGCGCTGGCGCGCGGATTGGTTAACCGGCCGCGGCTGCTGCTGCTCGATGAACCGCTGGGCGCGCTCGACGCTAAGCTGCGTGAGCAGATGCAGATTGAGCTGATTGCGCTGCAACGCGATATCGGCGTTACCTTCATTTTTGTCACGCACGCGCAAGCGGAAGCGTTGGCGCTGTCGCACCGAATCGCCGTGATGAATCACGGCCGCATCGAGCAACTCGACGAGCCGGACAAACTCTATGGCGCGCCGAAGAACCGTTTTGTTGCTGACTTCATCGGCAACGTCAACATGCATGAGGCCGCTGTGCAGTCGGTCGGCGAGACGTTGACGCTGTCGCTTGGTAAGCTCGGACGAATTACTGCGCCGATGCGCGCGGGAGTCAAGACCGGCGATTCGGGAGTCTTCGTGATCCGGCCGGAGCAAGTCAGCATCCGCGCTGCGTCGGAAGCGTCGCCCGACCCCAACCAGTTCGTCGGTACGGTTAATGATTTTCTTTACATCGGCGATGTCACTACGTACATCGTCAATTTGCCGGACGGTGAGCGGCTCGAAGCGCTGCTCCCCAATTCTGCGCCGGGACGTGCCAAATTCTTTGAGTTGGGCGATCCGGTTCGCGTCTCATGGAAGGCCGAAGCCGGCGCCTTTCTCACGGCCTGATCCGTTTTAGCGCAAACGCCATGTCTCTGACCCAAGCAACTCGTATCCGGGGAGAGCGCCTGCTGAAGCTCATCATTAGTGCGCCGCCGTTCGTTTTTCTGTTGCTGTTTTTTCTGCTGCCCGCGCTCATTATGGTGGTGGCGAGCTTTCGCTATCCTGGTGAATTCGGAGGGCTGGCGCCGTTGTTCGGCGATCTTCCCGCCGATGAGAAAGGCCTGACGCTCGAAAATTACCAGATTTTCTTTTCCGATTTTATTTACGCCCAGATTTTTCTGAAGAGTATTGGTGTCGCTGCGCTGACGACGCTGATTTGTCTGGTGATGGCGTATCCGGTGGCTTTGCTGATCGCGCGTAGCCCGAAAAAATCGCGCGACCTGATGGTGCTGTTGTGCGTGCTACCGTTTGCCAGCAATTTTCTGGTTCGTGTTTACGCCTGGATGATTATCCTTGGCCCGTTCGATCTTCTGTTTTCACGTTTTGCGGTGATCGTCGGCATGGTTTACGTTCACCTGCCGTTCATGATTCTGCCGCTTTACACCAATCTGGAAAAACATGACCCGACGCTGCTTGATGCTGCGCAAGACCTTGGCGCCAACGCCTGGAATCGTTTCTGGCGGGTGACCTTTCCGATGTCGTTGCCTGGTATTTTTTCGGGTGCGGTGCTGGTGTTCATTCCGGTGCTGGGAATGTTTGCTATCCCTGAAATTCTCGGCGGTAAAGATGACTGGCTGGTCGGGAACATGATTAAAGAGTCGTTCCTCGGCACCCGCGATTGGCCATTCGGTTCAATGTTGTCGATGATGCTGACCATCGTGGTGTTGGGCATCGCGGCGCTGTCAACGACTTTTGCGAAGCGGGGGATGCGCCATGCGTAGATCGCCTTTGCTGTGGATTTCAGCGGCGCTGGTCTATGCGTTCTTGTACATTCCGCTGATCGTCGTCGTTATCTTTTCGTTCAACGCTTCCAAGCTGAACGCCGAGTGGGTGGGGTTTACGTTCGACTGGTATCGCGTGTTGTTCAACGATACGGCGATGAAGGCGGCGGCATTCAATTCGTTGTTGATCGCGTTTACGGCGGCGATACTGGCAACCATCCTCGGAACGATGGCCGGTATTGCGATGCACCGTTTTCGCCCTCGCTTTTTGCCGTTCATGACCCTGACGCCGCTGGCAATGCCGGAAATCCTGCTCGGCGTCAGCCTGCTGATTTTCTTCATTTCAACCTTCGGCGAGAACGCGTTGTCGTTGCTGACCGTAATTATTGCGCATACGACATTTTGTATCGGTTTCGTCGCCATCATCGTGCGGGCGCGTCTGACCGGGATGGACGAATCGGTCTTTGAAGCGGCGCGCGATCTCGGCGCCACACCCTGGCAATCATTCCGGCTGGTGACGTTCCCGCTGATCAAACCGGCGGTGATCGCCGGCGCGCTGATGTCGTTCACACTGTCGATTGACGATTTCGTGATCACTTTCTTTACCGCTGGCGCTGGTGTTCCGACACTGCCGTTGACCATTTACACGATGATCAAAATTGCGGTGACGCCTGAAGTCAATGCGCTGTCAACATTGCTGATGTTACTGACGCTGTTTCTGATTATTGTTGCCAGCAAAGTTGCACCGGACATTCTCCAAAGCAAGCGGCTGGTCGAAGACGACGCCGAAAGCGCAACATAAATCGTTAACGCCGGAAAAATTTTCAGAGAGCAGACGATGGTCCTTTTTCGTTATCTTCTTACCGGTTTTTTTTACATCCTTTTCAGTTTCCTTGTAACGGCCTGCGATGCGCCGAGCACATCTTCAACGGCCACGACCGAAGGAAGCGAAACGGGCGAGATGAAACCGCCGCCGTCCGGCCGCTTTGTTCGCTTTTACAACTGGAACAACTACATCGCGGACGCCACCGTCGAGCGTTTTGAAAAATCCTGCAACTGCCGAATGATTCAGGATTATTTCTCCGACCATGAAGAAATGCTGGCAAAACTGGCTGCTGGCGCGACTGGCTATGATGTGATGGTGCCGACCGGCAACGTCGTGGAAACCTTGATGGCGCAAAAGATGATCCAGCCGATTGATAAAAGTCGGCTCAAGAATCTTAACCAGGTCAAATCCGAATTTTTAAACATGTGGTTCGATTCCGGCAATCAGTATTCGGTTCCTTATGGCTACTCGGTGACTTTGATCGGTTACAACGCCGAAAAAATCAAGGAGCTTGGCCTGCCAGTCGATTCCTGGGCGCTGATTTTTGAGCCCGAACTTCTTGAAAAACTCGAAGGCAAAATTACCGTGATGGACAGCCAGCGCGAACTTTTCGCGGCTGCGCTGCTCTATCTCGGCTATTCGGTCAACGACGGCGACGAAGAACATCTCAAGAAAGCGCGTGATCTGATTCTGCGCGCCAAACCGTACTGGGCGGCGTTCAATGCATCGTCGTACATCAAGGAACTGACCATCGGCAACATCTGGGTAGCGCACGGCTATTCGAACGATATGTTTCAGGCCGACCAGGACGCCAGAGCAGCGGGGCGCCCGTTCACCATCGCTTCATCGTTGCCGAAAGAGGGCGCGGTGCTTGCTGTGGACAATATGGTCATTCATAAAAGCGCACCCCATCTCGATCTTGCGTATCAACTGATCGACTTTCTGATCGACAAACAAAGCACCGCGGAACTGTCCAACCTGACCGGCTCCGGCAGCATCAATGCGCTGTCACTCGAATATATCGACCAAAACATCAAGGACAACAAGGCTGTGTTCCCCGACGCCGAAACCTTCAAGCGCTTGCAGATGTTGAAGGACTACTCACGTAAGGAGCGACGATTGGCGAATCGACTGTGGACAGAGATCAAGGTCAGGTGATTTTTACTGCCAAGAGCGCATAGAGACTTTTTGACCACGAAAAGCACGAAGGTGCATCTCACGCGAAGGCGAAAAACCGCGAAGAAGAATTTGATGCTCCCCTTCGAGGGGAGGGTTGGGGTGGGGATGGGGTTGTCAGAAATCAGAGGACAGAAATCAGGTGTCAGAAATACGTCATTGCGAGGAACGAAGTGACGAAGCAATCCAATATTACCTCGATGCAAAAAATCTCTGGATTGCTTCCCGCTACGCCTCGTTCGCGGCTAAAGGCCGCTCGTAATGACGTGCTTTTCTTCGCGCCTTCGCGTGAGAAAAAAGGGCGGGTTTGAAACCCGCCCCTGCGCGATTACGCCATACTTGCCGTTAAAATTTGTTTGACGACGATCGGCGTGACTTCGCCGTGTTCGCCGAGCGCAGTCATACCATGTTCCTGCAAGCGCGTCGGCAGTTTTTCGATAACGTCGCGTTCAACACCCAACTTCGCCAGGCTGCTTTTCAGCCCCATAGCTTCGAAGAATGCGGCGGTTTTGTCGATCGCCATATCGATCGCTTTTTCTTCGTCGCTTTCCGTGATGTGCCAGACCCGTCGAGCGTATTGCAACAATTTGGCGCGTTTGGCTTTGCGGCGCACGCGCAAGTTGTGCGGAAGAATGGCCGCCAGGGTTTGCGCGTGGTCGAAACCGTACATGGCGGTTAGTTCATGGCCGATCATGTGCGTGCTCCAGTCTTGCGGCACACCGACGCCGATCAAGCCGTTCAACGCCTGATTGGCCGCCCACATGAAGTTGGCGCGTGCTTCGTAATCGAGCGGATGTTGCAAGGTTTGCGGCCCGATTTCAAGCAACGTTTTGAGCAAGCCTTCGGCGTAGTAATCCTGAACAAAGGCTTGCGCCGGCGTGGTCAGGTATTGTTCGGCGACGTGAACAAAAGCATCGACAACGCCGTTGCCGATTTGTTTGAGCGGCAGGGTATAAGTCGTCGTCGGATCGAGCACGGCGAATGCCGGGTACAACTGCGGATGAAAAAACGGGAGCTTGACCCCTTTGCCTGTGTGTGAAATCACGGCGCCGTTATTGCTCTCCGAACCGGCAGCCGGCAATGTCAGGACGCACGATAACGGCAACACTTTGGTGACCGGCGTATGTTTTTCGACGATATCCCAAGGATCCTTTCCTTCAAACGGGATTGCAGCGGCGATGAATTTGGCGCCGTCGATCACCGAGCCGCCGCCGACGGCCAGCAGGTAATCAATACCTTCGCGCTTCGCCAGTTCAACGGCGCTCATCAATGTTTCGTAGCTGGGATTGGGTTCGATGCCGCCGAATTCAGTAAAGGTGTGTTTGTTCAATGCCGCCCGAACCTGATCGAGCACGCTGTTTTTCTTGACGCTGCCGCCGCCGTAAAGCACCAGCACTTTGTGTTTTTCAGGAATGGCGCGTCGTACAGCGATGATCTGTCCTTTGCCGAAAAAGATGGTCGTCGGATTGTGATAGCTGAACAGGTGCATAAGGCTTCTCCTTGAGAAAATACGTCGAAAAGTAAGAGAGGTTGTCGTTTACGAATATCGAAAATCAATCATCAGCGAGTTATTTGCGCGAGTTCCCCTTTTTGATAGCGGGGCGCCATGGCATCAAGACTTACCGGCTTGATTTTCGACGCCATGCCGGCGCAACCGAATTGTTCATAGCGTTGTTTGCACAAAGCGCTGGCTGCTTCACGCGCCGGTTTCAAATATTCGCGTGGGTCAAATTTGGACGGGTTTTCGACCAGGAAGCGGCGAATGGCCGCCGTCATCGCCAACCGGATGTCGGTGTCGATGTTGACCTTGCGCACACCGTATTTGATGCCTTGCCGGATTTCTTCGACCGGCACGCCATAGGTTTCTTTCATGTCGCCGCCGTACTTGCGAATTTCGACAAGGTATTCCTGCGGAACTGACGACGAGCCATGCATGACCAGATGGGTGTTCGGAATTCTGGCATGAATGTCCTTGATTCGCTCGATGGCCAGAATGTCGCCGGTTGGCTTGCGCGAAAATTTGTAAGCGCCGTGCGAGGTACCGATGGCAATCGCCAGTGCATCGACCTGGGTCGCGCGTACGAAATCGGCGGCCTGCGCGGGATCAGTCAACAGCGCGTCGCGCGACAAGACGCCTTCCGCGCCATGGCCATCTTCTTTATCTCCTTGCAGCGTTTCCAGCGAACCGAGGCAACCCAGTTCTCCTTCGACAGTCAGGCCGATCGCGTGCGCCATTTCGACGACTTTTGCCGTGACCGCAACATTGTACGCATAGTCGGCAACGGTTTTTCCGTCCTCTTTCAGCGAACCGTCCATCATCACGCTCGAAAAGCCCATTCGCATCGCCGACAAACAGATCGCTGGCGATTGACCGTGATCCAGATGCATGACGATCGGTAAGTTCGGGTAACTTTCAACGGCAGCGGCAATCAGCTCGCGCAGAAACACGCCGCCGGCGTACTTACGCGCGCCGGCAGAGGCTTGCATGATAACTGGGCTGTCAGTCTCGTGCGCCGCAGCCATGATGGCCTGGACTTGTTCAAGATTGTTGACATTAAAAGCGGGGATACCATAGCCGTGTTCAGCGGCGTGGTCGAGAAGTTGGCGCATGGAAACGAGGGCCATGGGCATTGCTCCTTGGGCGGTGACAAACGATTCTTATATTGTACCCGTTCGCCCGGGATTTGGCGCTGTTCACGCGACAAAAGGGCAGGTAATCCAACCAGGAAAACTGCAGCAGAACGTGTATATCGAGCGCTACAACCGGACGGTCAGATATGACTGGCTGGCGGCTCTATCGAACAAATGCTGAGTTACGCAACGGATTGGTTATGGCATTACAATCACGAAAGGCCAAACATGGCGCTGGGCGGGTCACCCCCATACAGCATCTTGCAAAAGCCGCTTAACTTTCTACTTTTAAACGGGCTTTTTTAGGGGTGGATTACCGGCTGTTGCCAAAATCTGGGAGTTTTCCGCCGGCTGAGTTCATTGTCCACCAGAGAAATCGCTTTCTTTTTGTCGGAAGGCGAGAGCCAGAGAGGTTACAAGTTCTGGATCAAGTCGCACAATTCTTCAGATGACTTCCAATGTTGCCCGCAAACAAAGCGTGGTAACACCCAGCGGTTCGCCTTGGGAGTTATTGGGGCACCCTCGGTTGTGAACGCTGCGCGCTGCTGGTGCTCTTTCTGATAGTTGGGAAAATACTCGTTCCTCAAATAATCGCTCACGTGTCCATACGGATAAGCAAAAAGATGACTGTACTCGCCACTTAGAAGGGTCGAAATATACTCATGAGCCTGCTTAATCTGCAATCTTGCGTTTTCTAAATTGTTGACGGTAAAAAAAGAGCCTTTTATCTGTGACTCTAAGGCCACAGAAGAAAGCGACTCATGAACATGATCCCAGCTATGATTTCCAATCTCTATGATGTTTGTTTCGGCGCATCGTTTCCACCATATGTCTCGCCACTGATTTTTTCCTGCAATACAACTTTTATCAAGTTCTTGGCGTGCTTTGGGTGAGGCAATCACAAAAGAAGTGGAAAAAGGTTTGTTGACCTCAAATGCTATCTCCTTATGGGCTGTTAAAATCGTATAAAAAGAGGGTGTGAATCCAAGGTCGGCTCCTAGAAGTGGCTCCGTTTGTTCAGACAGTTTTCACAAAAGATAAGTGGAACTCCGTGGTCAAGCTGCGGTGGGTTGCAGCGGTAAGTTAAAGTAAGCCATATC
>WQUA01000063.1 GCA_009786025.1 Pseudomonadota bacterium
TGCGCAGGCGACTCTGCCAAGCCATTGAAATCCTGGAACTCAATAGAAGATTTTATTTCTCAAGAAGCCCGCCGAATCGCGGCTCTTTTTGATTCAAAAGGAGTTCCCCTTAATCCAGACAAGTCGACGCTTCCCGGTTAATGGAGGCGTAGGGCGCCAAGCGTTGTTTTGACGTGAGAGACACGGATATGTCGAACATTCAATCAATCACTCAAAAACAGCAAACTCCGGGATGATATATATCTGACAGAACTTGCCTTGCTGGATGTCGCTTTATCCTCCGAGTGGATATCCATGTACTCAGAAGAAATTCTGACCTCATGGAAAAAAAAGAAGAAAGCATTCAAACTTTCCTCCATCACGACTGAACATATTAAAAATTAGATGTCCCGTCTGGATGAAAAACAGGTGGCCGCGCTTGGGGGGGCGCCGAAGGAGCCAGGCGATTCATCCGACACGAGTAACAGGTGGATACTGTCTCAGTTTCTTTATGTTTATGTGGTCGCAAATAAGTAACTCATTCGCTATCTGGGCTCATATAAGGCCTTGAGCACATGCTGTAGTGATTAATCCGGTTGCGGCGCGGCTTGGAGAATATCCCTGATTCTTTCCAGCGCCGTCGCCAGATCGGGAACCAGGTTCGCTTGCCCCAGTTTTTCGGTAAAGCCGGCGCGTTCCATGTCGTTGAGGACGATTTCTTCCGGCGCGCACAGCAAGAGCTGGCCGCCGCGTTTCTTCAATGTTTTGTTCAGCGACAGTAGCGCGTCCATTCCGGTCGCGTCGATGTCGAATACTTGCCGGATATCGAGGACGATGAAGGTTGAAGCGTTAAGATGGGGGTCCATCAACGGCTCGATTTTTCCGACCGCGCCGAAGAACAGCGAGCCGCGTAGTTTGTAGGCGGAGACGCCTGGCGGGGCATTGTCGAGCGGCAGGCGCTCGATGCGCGTCAGGTTGGAAACGCGGAAAATGTAGAAGAGCGCAGAAAGCGTCAATCCGACTTCGACCGCCAACGTTAGATCAAAGACGACGGTGACGAAGAAGGTCGCCAGTAAGGTCACGCGGTATTGCAACGAGAAACGCCGCATTTCGCGGAAAGCGTGCCAGTCTCCCATGTTGATGGAGACAACGATAAGTATGGCGCACAACGCCGCCAGCGGAATGTAACTGGCCAGCGGCGCTGCAATCAGCACGATGACGAGGAGCGTCAAAGCATGGACCATGCCGGCGATCGGCGTTCTTCCGCCGGCGCGAATATTGGTTGCGGTACGGGCAATCGCTCCCGTCGCCGGAATTCCGCCGAAGAATGGCGCGACGATATTGGCGATACCCTGTCCCATCAATTCCTGATTGGGGTCGTGACGGTCATCGATCTGGGCATCGGCGACGCGAGCTGACAGCAAGGATTCGATCGCACCGAGCAGAGCGATGGTGACGGTTGGAGCGACAAGTTTGCGAAGCGTTTCAAGCGATATTTCCGGCCATTGAAATTCAGGGAAACCTTGCGGGATGCCGCCAGCGAAGCGGCTGCCGATCGTTTCGACGGATAGTCCGAGCGGCGCCAACAGCACGA
The DNA here is from genome assembly GCA_009786025.1 of Pseudomonadota bacterium. Taxonomy (GTDB): domain Bacteria; phylum Pseudomonadota; class Gammaproteobacteria; order Burkholderiales; family Casimicrobiaceae; genus UBA931. The sequence continues at coordinate 1,574 of WQUA01000063.1, forward strand.
CGACCAACGACGCGATGATCAGTACGCCGATGGGCGCCGGAATACGCATCAGGAGCCGCCAGCCGCGCGCCGTATGCGTCATGGTCTGATCAAGAACGAAACGGGTTATTTTGGAGAGACCGGTACTGTCGGATTTCTCGGCGGACGGCTCGTATTCGTGAGCTTTGAGCACATCACCGGAGGTGAGAATCCGTTTTGGCCAGAACCAGATGGCCAATACGCAAACGGCGCTTAACGCTACGGCTTGCCAGTTGGTCTGGTCGAGGTTTTGGGCAATTACGCGTAACTTTGTGAAGAATTCATCGGGCAGGGTGACGGTCAGGCCGAGAAAATCCTTGATCTGCGAGAGCATGATCAGCACGGCGATGCCGTTGGTGAAGCCGATCACGATACAGATCGGGATAAAGCGGATAAGGCCGCCCAGGCGCATCGCGCCCATGATGAACAATAAAACTCCGGAGGCGATGGTGCACAACAACAGATTGGCCAGCCCGTATTCGCTGACGATGCCGTAAACGATCACGATGTAGGCGCCGGTGGGGCCGCCGATCTGCACACGCGAGCCGCCCAGCATCGAGATCAGAAAACCGGCGATGATTGCGGTGAAGATGCCCGCCTGCGGTGTGACCCCCGAGGCGATTGCAAAGGCCATCGCCAGCGGCAAGGCGACGATGCCGACAGTGATGCCGGCAATCAGGTCTGCCTGAAGCGTGGCGCGGTTATAGCCGCCAAGATGTTTCAGAAGAGCAGGACGGAAGAACCGGGTCAACATGGTCGGCAGGGGAGATCGGCAGCAGGGCGTGCAAAAGATTCGGAGATAAAGGATTACTTGATTTTCATCCCTGGCTGTGCGCCGCTGTCCGGTTGCAGCAGGTAGATGCCGGGCGTTTCGCCGGAGGCGGCGAGCACCATGCCTTCGGAGACGCCGAATTTCATTTTGCGCGGCGCCAGGTTGACGACCATTGCCGTGAGGCGGCCAATCAATTGCTCCGGCGCGTAGGCGCTTTTGATACCGGCGAAGACGGTGCGCGTTTTTTCTTCGCCGATGTCGAGGGTCAATTTCAGCAATTTATCGGAGCCTTCGACGGCTTCAGCCTGGATGATTCTGGCGGCGCGCAGATCGACTTTCATGAAGTCGTCGATGGTGATGGTGGAAGATGCCTGAGCGGTGGGCGCTGCTGGTGTCGAGGTGACCACGCTTTTTGCCACAGGCGCGGGTGCGGCGTTTTTTTGCGCTTGCGCTTCCAGCAGTCGGTCGATGTGTTGTTTCGGGTCGATACGGGTCATTAAATGGGCGTAGTCGTTGATGGTGTGGCCGGGCGGCAAGGTTGTCGTTGCAGCGCGCCAGTTCAGCGGCGCGATGTTCAGGAATTGTTCGACATCGCCAGAAAGTTTCGGCAGGATCGGTTTCAGATACAGCGTCAGCAAACGGAACACTTCAAGCGTGACGGAGCAGGTGTCGTGCAGTGCGGCGCGCTCGGTACTGCTCAGCGTATCAAAGCGTTTGGCGAGTGTCCAGGGCGCTTGCTGATCCCAGTAAGCGTTTGTTTTGTCGGCAAGTTCCATGATCTGCCGCACGGCTGCGGAGAACTGGCGCTTTTCATAGAGCGCGGCGATGGCTTCGGCCTGTTGCAGGGTTTCTTGCGCGATCGGTAAGGCGGCGAAGTGTTGTCCGAGGCGGTTGTCGAAATATTTTTTGATGAAGGTCGCGGTGCGGCTGGCGATGTTGACGTATTTGCCGATCAGATCGCTGTTGACGCGGGCGATGAAATCGTCGGGATTAAAGTCGAGGTCTTCGACGCGATCATTCAGTTTGGCGGCGAGGTAATAGCGCAGCCATTCGGGATTCAATCCCAGGTCGAGGTATAACTCGGGACTGATGCCGGTTCCGCGCGACTTCGACATTTTTTCGCCGGAGAAGGTGATGAAGCCATGCACGAACACATTGTCCGGCACATGGTACGGATCACCGGCGAATTTCAGCATCGCCGGCCAGAACAGGGTGTGGAAATAGATGATGTCTTTGCCGATGAAATGGTATTGTTCGATGCCGGGGTCGCGCAGAAAATCTTCGAGTGCAATACCGTCCTGACACAGCCGCGCTTTCAGGCTGGCAAGATAACCGATCGGCGCGTCGAGCCAGACATAAAAATATTTTCCGGGGGCGTCGGGGATTTCGATGCCGAAATAAGGCGCGTCGCGCGAGATGTCCCAATCGACGAGTTTGTTCTCGCCATTTTTCTCATCGTTTTCGCTTCCGAGCCATTCACGGATTTTGTTGCTGACTTCGCTTTGCAGCCTGTCGTGCTGCGTCCACTCGCGCAGGAACGCGAGACATTGCGGATCGGACAGTTTGAAGAAATAGTGCTCCGATGTTTTCAATACCGGCGCAGCGCCCGACAAGGTTGAATAAGGGTTGACCAGTTCGGTCGCGTTGTAAACCGCGCTGCAATGTTCGCAGGCATCGCCATATTGATCCTTGGCGCCGCACTTCGGGCATTCTCCTTTGATGTAGCGGTCGGGCAGGAACATGCCTTTGACCGGGTCGTAAAACTGCTCGATGATTTTCGGGTAAATCAGTCCGCGCGCTTTGAGCTTCCGGTAGATGTCTCGCGACAGTTCGGCGTTTTCCGGCGAGTCGGTACTGTGCCAATGGTCAAAGCCGATCAGAAAACCGTTCAGGCATTTGGGGCGGGTAGCGGCAATGCGCGCGACCAGTTCCTGCGGCGTGATGCCCTCGGCTTCGGCTTTCAGCATGATCGGCGCGCCGTGCGTGTCGTCGGCGCAGACGAAATACAATCGGTCGGCGTCGGTCAGTTGCAGCCGGACGTGGCGCACCCAGATGTCGGCCTGGATGTATTCCATGACATGGCCGATGTGAAAGGGGCCGTTGGCGTACGGCAATGCCGTTGATATAAAAAGCCGGCGGGGGTACGTGGTTGCTGATGGCATGATCGAATCGGCGAAAAAGCGAGCGCAAACAATCATTCTAGCAAAGCGCATCGCTGGTTCCCACGTTTCAGGCGTAAATCGCCTAAAATACGGCACCCGCGTGGCTTTCCCGCCGCGCCATGATGAACCCTTTGTGCCTGGAGCAACCATGACGCCAGTCGAAACCGACGTGCAATCGTGTCTGAAAACATTGATCGACCCCAATACCGGCAAAGATTTTGTGACCGGCAAGAGCGTCAAGAAAATTGTCGCGGCCGATGGAGACGTGCAGGTCGATATCGAGTTGGGATATCCGGCGGCCAGCCAGGTTGCGATGGTGCAAAAGCAAATCGAAGAAGCGTTGAAAAGGCTTCCGGGTGTCAACAAAGTACGCGTCGATGTACGTCAGCGCATCGTTGCGCATGCAGCGCAGCAAGGTGTGAAGCTGTTGCCCGGCGTGAAAAATGTGATTGCGGTGGCTTCTGGTAAAGGTGGCGTCGGCAAATCAACGACGGCGGTGAATCTGGCGCTGGCGCTGGCGGCTGAAGGCGCGAAGGTTGGCATGCTCGACGCGGATGTATATGGCCCGTCGCTGCCGATGATGCTGGGCGTCAACGGCGCGCCGTCGTCGGAGGATGGCGAAACCATCGAACCACTCGAAGCGCATGGCCTGCAAGTGATGTCGATCGGTTTCATGATTGACGCTGATACGCCGATGATCTGGCGTGGGCCGATGGCGACGCAAGCGCTCGATCAACTGCTGCGCCAGACGAAATGGCGCGATCTCGATTATCTGGTCGTTGACATGCCGCCGGGGACGGGCGATATTCAACTGACGCTGGCGCAGAAAGTGCCGGTGACCGGTGCGGTGATCGTCACCACGCCGCAGGATATTGCGTTGATCGACGCGCGCAAGGGCTACAAGATGTTCGAGAAAGTTGGCGTTCCGGTCGTCGGGATTGTCGAGAACATGAGTGTTCATATCTGTTCAAATTGCGGCCACACCGAACGTATTTTCGGCGAAGGCGGCGCCGCCAAAATGAGCGACGATTACCATGTGCCGGTGTTGGGCGCGCTGCCGCTCGATTTACACATTCGTGAGCAGGCCGACTCGGGACGACCGACCGTAGCGAGTGACCCCGATAGCAAAGTAGCGGCTATTTACAAAGAAATCGCTCGTAAAACGGCAGTGGCGATCGCCGGGAAAGCGGCGGATTTTTCATCGAAATTTCCGAACATCGTTGTAAAAAATACCTAAGCGGCAACATTCAGAAAGACGAACATGATCAAATCGGACAAATGGATTCGCCGGATGGCGGCGCAACACAAAATGATCGAGCCGTTTGAGCCGGAGCAGATACGGTACGTTAACGGTTCGCGCATCGTGTCGTACGGAACATCGAGTTATGGTTACGACATTCGTTGCTCGCGCGAATTCAAGATTTTTACCAACATCAATTCGACGATCGTCGACCCCAAGCAGTTTGACGAAAAATCGTTCGTCAATTTCGAGGGCGATGTTTGCATCATTCCGCCGAATTCGTTTGCGTTAGCGCGCACCATCGAGTATTTCCGGATTCCGCGTAATGTGCTGACCGTCTGCCTCGGCAAATCGACATATGCACGCTGCGGCATCATCGTCAACGTGACGCCGTTCGAGCCGGAGTGGGAGGGGTTTGTCACGCTGGAGTTTTCAAACACCACGCCATTGCCGGCCAAGATTTACGCCAATGAAGGTGTGGCGCAAGTGTTGTTCTTCGAGTCCGATGAAGAGTGCGAGACATCTTACAAGGACCGCGGCGGGAAATACCAGGGGCAGACTGGCGTGACGCTGCCGAAAATGTAGATTCAAAGGTCAGGAGTCAGGTATCAGAAAGGCGTCATTGCGAGCGCAGCGAAGCAATCCAGAAAATTAACGCATCAGAACAGCGCTGGATTGCTTCGTCACTTCGTTTCTTGCAATGATGACTGCTTTTACGTTCTTTGCGGTTAAACAGTTTTTTGGAGGCTGAAATGAAATTCCGTTTTCCCGTTGTGATCATCGACGAAGATTTCCGTTCAGAAAACGCCAGCGGTTTGGGAATTCGTGGGCTGGCGCAGGCGATTGAAGCGGCGGGCTTCGAGGTTTTGGGTGTGACAGCTTACGGCGATCTGTCGGTGTTCGCGCAGCAACAAAGCCGGGCGTCGGCGTTCATTTTGTCAGTTGACGATGAAGAGTTTTCCGGCGAAGCGGCGGCGCAAACGGTCGCCAATCTGCGGGCCTTCGTCGAACAGATTCGCCACCGAAATTCTGAAATTCCGATCTTTTTGCACGGTGAAACACGGACATCGCAGCACATTCCGAACGATGTGTTACGCGAATTGCACGGGTTCATTCACATGTCCGAGGATACGCCGGAGTTCATTGCTCGCCATGTGATACGTGAAGCGCGCGCTTACCTTGATTCGCTGCCGCCGCCGTTTTTCCGGGCGTTGACGCATTATGCGGCGGATGGCTCGTATTCCTGGCATTGCCCGGGGCATTCGGGCGGCGTGGCGTTTTTGAAAAGCCCGGTTGGACGGATGTTTCACCAGTTTTTCGGCGAGAACATGTTGCGTGCCGATGTGTGCAATGCCGTTGATGAGTTGGGGCAATTGCTCGACCATACCGGCCCGGTGGCGGCGAGCGAGCGTAACGCGGCGCGGATTTTTCACAGTGACCACATGTTCTTCGTCACCAATGGTACCTCGACATCGAACAAGATCGTCTGGCATTCGACCGTGGCGCCGGGTGATATTGTCGTCGTCGATCGCAACTGCCACAAATCGGTGTTGCATGCGATCATTATGACCGGCGCCGTACCGGTGTTTCTGATGCCGACGCGCAATCATTACGGAATTATCGGGCCGATTCCGAAGTCTGAATTTTCCTGGAAGAACATTCAAAAGAAAATCGCGGCGCACCCTTTTGCGAAAGACCAGAAAGCAAAGCCACGCGTGCTGACGATCACGCAGAGTACCTACGACGGCATTCTCTACAACGTCGAGGAAATCAAGGAAGAACTGGACGGCAAGATTGACACGCTGCATTTTGACGAGGCCTGGTTGCCGCACGCGGCGTTCCATGATTTTTACGGCGATTACCACGCGATTGGCGAGGGGCGGCCGCGCTGCAAAGAGTCGATGGTGGTTTCGACACAATCGACGCACAAACTGCTGGCCGGTTTGAGCCAGGCATCGCAGATTCTCATTCAGAATTCACAGGAACGGTCGCTCGATTTGCCGCGCTTCAACGAAGCGTATTTGATGCATACCTCAACCAGTCCGCAATACGCAATCATCGCTTCGTGTGATGTCGCGGCGGCGATGATGGAACCGCCGGGCGGAACAGCGTTGCTGGAGGAATCGCTTCAAGAGGCGATGGATTTTCGTCGGGCGATGCGCAAAGTCGGCGAAGAGTGGGCGTCGACCAAGAAAGACGACGGCTGGTGGTTCAAAGTGTGGGGGCCGGACACCTTGCCGGAAGATGGTATGGGCGGGCGCGAACAGTGGACGCTGCGCGCCAACGAGCGCTGGCACGGCTTCGGCGATCTGGCGCCGGGCTTCAACATGCTCGATCCGATCAAGGCGACACTGATCACGCCAGGGCTGGATGTTGACGGCTCGTTCGCCGATTGGGGCATTCCGGCGGGCGTGTTGACAAAGTATCTTGCCGAGCACGGCATCATCGTTGAGAAAACCGGACTGTACTCGTTCTTTATCATGTTCACGATCGGCATCACCAAAGGCCGCTGGAACACGATGGTGACCGAGTTGCAGCAGTTCAAAGACGCTTACGATGCCAATCTGCCGCTGTGGCGGGTGATGCCGGAATTTATTGCCAAATATTCGGTGTACGAAAAAATGGGCTTGCGCGATTTGTGTCAGAAGCTGCACGACTTTTATAAAGCTTACGATGTGGCGCGAATCACGACCGAAATGTATGTATCGCCGATCGAACCGGCGATGCGACCGGCCGATGCCTGGGCGAAGATGGCGCACCGCGAAATCGAACGGGTGGCGATCGACAAACTCGAAGGGCGAGTGACGGCGATGCTGGTGACGCCGTATCCGCCAGGAATTCCGTTGCTCATTCCGGGCGAGCGCTTCAACAAACAAATCGTTCACTTCCTGCAATTTGCGCGCGAACTCAAACACACCCTCCCGGGCTTCGAAACTGATATTCATGGATTGGTTGCGGAGGAGGTTGATGGCGAGGTGCGGTATTTCGTCGATTGCGTGATCGAGAAATAACCAAGTATTAAGGCGGGGCGAACTTCAGAAGCCATCAGCTTTGTCGGCTATCGGCTGCTTATTGCGCGACCGCAATAGCCAACAGTGGCGATTCAAACATCGCTTGCGGTGAAATCACGGTTTCTTCCAGCGGTATTTTGTCGCCGTAACGCTCACGAATTTTTTGTTTGACCGCAGGCGCGTCGAGGTTGAATTCGCGGATTTTCTGTAATTTTCCGATACGAATGTCGAGCGCGCGGTCGTAGATTTTCCAGACCAGCTCCGAGCAGTAGATACGCTCGTCCGACCATTCGAAAGTCAGGTCATAAGGTTTGCCGGCAAAGGTGTTGGCTGTTTTGTGCAGCTTTTCCAGAGCGTCCGGCGTCAATATTTGTTCGGCGTTTTTCAGGCGCTTGACAACATAATGTTTGCCTGAGCCGCGAGCGATCCATTCGGCCAAGGGAGTGTATTTCACCGTGGCAGACGCTTCAAAAACATAAGGAGCTCCTTGTCGAAACAGGATGAGACCCATGTGGCTGTAGCGCGAACCGGTTGCTTGCTGTATGGCCTGGCTTTGCGCCGAGCGGGAAGTATGAAAAATGATGTCGCCTTCGTTGACGGCGGGCAGGGCTTGCGAGCAACTGTTGATGCTTAAGAAAATAAGAGAGAAGAAAAAAGTGATCAGCCCGATGTAGGCAAACCGAAGTGATAGGCGTTGGCGAAGCGCTAAATCCATAACGTTACCAGTAGCTTGCAGCGAGGATGGGGACGGCTTTGGGGAATAGTCTTGCGCTATGGTACAGGCTTTGAGTTGACGGGGACAGCAAGCACAGGGGGGCGATTCCGGCTTCAAGTTCGCACAGTTTCATGCCGATTTACGTTATTTTTTGGCGCACCGATTTTTGCACATGCATAAGCATTATATGTAAATGCATTCGCCTTGAAGTTTTGGCAAGATGGACAATTGTGATTCTCTTTCAGGAGGTATCAATTATGGACGGCATCTTCGGTTGCGTAAAGCGTAACTTCCATCCGGGGGCGGCGACGCTGCTGATGCTGGCGGCGCAGGCCATAACCGGCGGCGCGGCGTGGGCGCAAAGCGACGGGACGATCACTGCGAACACGCCGAATCTCGGCGTCCAATCGGCCAACTCGATTGCCGCCGCCGCCCAAGGCGGCGGTGCTGGTGCGGCACAGGGTGTAATGCGCCCGCAGGTATGCGAATGAATAAAAAGGTGAAAAATTTTTCACCTTTTGGCGCGTCAAGCGAGTAAACTGCATAAATGGCCGAGTCGGCGCCAAGTAGGCTACGGCCACCGCGAAGACAGTGGTCCCTCCTCAGTTCTGTGACTGCGTTTTCCAGGTAGGAAGTGCGGGCTTTGGTTTCTTGTTGACGTCCATATAGTTTCCAGGAGAACTCTCATGCGTATCAGAATCGGCATTCGCTTTCTTCAACAACGTTGGTTGTACGCCTTGCTTGCTGGCGGCGCGCTGGCTGGACTGGCACCTTCGGGCGCGCTGGCGCAGACGGTGACGGTGCCAGATGGTACGGACCTTTCAACGCTTGCTGCCCCGGTAGACGGCATAGTCTGGGTGCTTGATGGAAATGCCGGGGTTTCAAACGCGATCACATTGCCAACCGGGGTGACGGGGCTGGCGATCAACGGCCAGAGTGGCGTCAGCACCGTCACGCTGACCGGCGGCCCGCCTGCCGGACGCTTCGTTCGTGCCGTCGCTGGAGCCACCAACTTCACGCTGAGCAATATCGAGTTGACCGGCGGGCAGACACAAGTGAGCCCCATCGAAAGTGGCGGCGCGATCAAAGTCAACGTGGCGAACGGCGTTCTGACGATGCCTGTCGCCGGCACGGTCAAATTCACCGGCAACACGGCCAGCAGCCACGGCGGCGCGATTTTTGCGAGCCTGGGCACGGCAGACTCCTTTTTGCTGGATGGCGGTACCGGCGCCTCGATCTGGTTTACCGGTAACAAGAGCACCGGCAACATGGGCGGTGCGATTTATGCGACCCCAAAGGTAACGATCAATGGCGGCGACATCACGATCACGGGCAACACAGCGAATGCCTCCGCTGGCGCGATTTCGGTCAGCACCGGCGCCGGCGAAGTTACGCTGAATGCCGCCAATAAGGTCACTTTGAGCAACAACCACTCCGAGACCAATGTCGGCGGCGCGATCCGGGCCACCGGCGCGGTGACGATCAAGGGCAAGGTGGTCGATATCTCCGACGATTCGTCGGATTCTGGCAACACCTACGGCAATGGCGGCGCGATCTGGAGCAGCAAGATGGGCAGCTCCGCAAACTTGAACCCATCGGTGGTGATCGATGGCGAGCAGATCACGCTGGCAAACAATAAAAACCTCCACGCCCAGGGCGGCGCGATCTTTAGCCGCGGCAGCGTGGCGATTGGCAGCGACCCACTGACTGCCAGCGTCAAGCTCAACGACAACCATTCCGGCTCCGCTGGCGATAATACCGGCACCGGCGGCGCGATTGATGCTTATGGCTCCGCCGTGACGGTGGCCGACCAGATTGCGGTAACCATCCTGGGCAAGGACATTGAAATCGCGCGCAA
>WQUA01000064.1 GCA_009786025.1 Pseudomonadota bacterium
CGTTATGACGGCCTGTACGAATCGCTGGGCGGCAAGCCGACCCCCGCCTGCGGCTTTGCCGCCGGCATGGAACGGCTGGTGCTGCTGTTGCGGGAAAACGGGCAAAGCGCCGCGCGCCCTCCGCTCGCCTATCTGGTGCATCAGGGCGATGCTGCTGCCGCGCTGGCCTGGCGGCTGGCGGAAACGCTGCGAGATGTCGGTCATGATGTCGTGCTCCATGCCGGTGGCGGCAGCATGAAGTCACAAATGAAGAAAGCCGACGCCAGCGGCGCCCATTTTGCGCTCATTCTGGCCGAAGATGAGGTGCGCAACCGCGTAGTCACGGTAAAATGGCTGCGCGAAACCGACCACGGGCAGAAAACCATACCCTTGGCGGAAATGGTCGCGTGGTTCGCCGCTGTTACCGTATAAAATAGATCATTTGACGCCGTTTTCAAAAAAGGAACTCAAGCATGGCTGTGTACGATCACCAAGAACAGGAACAACTGGAGGACATCAAGGCCTGGTGGCAGGATTGGGGCGGTTATATCACTGCGATTGCCGTTGCCGCCATCGTGGTCATGGGCGGCATCTTCGGCTGGCGCGGATGGAAAACACATCAGGCGGATGGCGCTTCGACGCTTTATTTCGCCGTCAGCGACGCCGTTCGCGCTAAAAATGACGCTCGCGCCAAAGAAGCCTTGGCGCAACTGACCGAGGGTTATGGTGGCACAGGCTATGCGCCGCGCGCCGCCCTTCTTTTGGCTCAATCGCTCTGGGGCGGCGGCGACAAAGCAGGCGCTCAGGCGCAGTTGCAATGGGTGATTGACCATGCCTCGGAGAGCGACCTTAAAGACATTGCTCGTTACCGACTGGCAGAGACGCTGATTGAAGAACGGAAATTCGACGATGCGTTGCGCGCGCTCGATGCCAAACACAGCCCTGCCTTCGAAGGACTGTACGCCGACACTCGCGGCGATGCGCTGCTCGGCGCCGGTCGTCGCGACGAAGCGCGCGCCGCGTATCAGACCGCGCTTTTGAAGGTTGACAATCCTTACCGCAACGTCGTCCAGATCAAACTCGACGGCTTGGGCGGCCCGGTCAACCCTGCCGATAACAGCAGCGCGCCCACCGCGCCGACAGGAAAAACGCCATGACCGGATTTCCGCGTACTTCCCCGTGGCTTCTGGCGGCGACTGTCGCGTTGGCGGTCATGTTAGGGGCAGTCGCCGGTTGCTCTTCCAGCAACAAAAAACCACCGAAGCTCGTCGACACGGCGCCGGCCGCGCCGGTTGCCATCGCCTGGCGGGCGAATACCGGCAATGCCGCGCTGGGTTTCGCGCCGGCGATTGCTGGTAACGCCGTTTATGTCGCTTCAAGCCGAGGCCAGATCACCAGCCTCGACATCGACAGCGGCCGGACATTGTGGCGCGCCGACGCCGACATGCCACTCTCCGCCGGCCCCGGCGCCGACGCCACAATAGTCGCGGTCGGCACGTCCCGTGGAGAAGTTCTTGCTTTCGACACTGGCGGTAAACCGTTGTGGCGCACTAAAGTGTCCAGCGAAGTCATTGCGCCGCCGACTGTGGCAAACGACCTTGTTGTCGTCGAAACCGCCGATAACCGCGTGCATGGCCTCAACGGCAGCGACGGCGCTGCCAAGTGGATGTTGCAACGCAACGTGCCGCCGCTGATCGTGCGCAATACGCAAGGTGCTGTCACCAGCCGCGGCGGTCTGTTCTTCGGTACCGCTGGCGGCCGTTTGCTCGCTGTCGATCTGGCTTCGGGCAATACGGCCTGGGATGTCGCCGTGGCGACACCGAAAGGGACGACCGAACTGGAGCGTATCGCCGATGTCACCAGCCGCCCGCTGGTTGAAGAAAAGCAAGTCTGCGCCGCCGCGTTTCAGGGACGCATCTCCTGCGTTGAGATCATGCAGGGTACGCTGCTATGGACGCGTGATATTCCCAGTTATTCGGGCATTGTCGCCGACGAAACGCATCTTTATGTGTCCGATGATAAAGGCGTTGTCCACGCGCTCGACAAGCAGACCGGCGCTTCGATCTGGAAAAACGATTTGCTGAACGGACGCTGGCCGAGCGGCCCGCAGCTCATTGGCCACAATATCGGCGTTATCGATATCGACGGCTATTTGCACGTTTTTGCCGCCGAAAACGGCCAATATCTTGGACGCCTGCCAACCGACGGCTCGCCGGTCACCGTGCAACCGCAAAGCGACGACAACCAAATGATCTGGCAATCGAAGGAAGGCAATGTTTTCGCCGTCGTGCCACGCTGATTCCCGTCTTGTATGTTGCCCACCATTGCCCTTGTCGGCCGACCTAACGTCGGCAAATCGACCCTGTTCAACCGGCTGACCCGTTCGCGGGCAGCGCTGGTGGCCGATTTTCCCGGTTTGACGCGCGACCGCCATTACGGCCAGGCGCATTGGGGCGGACGGGCGTTTCTGGTGATTGACACCGGCGGCTTTGAACCGGTCGTCAAAGACGGCATTTTGCGCGAAATGGCGCGGCAAACCGAGCAGGCGATTGCCGAAGCCGACCTGGTGATATTCCTCGTCGATGCCCGCGAGGGCATCGCGGCGCAAGACCATATCATTGCCGACAAATTGCGCCGCAGCGGCCGCCCGGTGCTGTTGGCGGTCAACAAGGCCGAAGGACTTCAGCGCGAGCGCGCCGCCGGTGATTTTCATGAGCTGGCGCTGGGTGAGCCTTACCCGATTTCGTCGGCGCACGGTGACCGCGTCCGCGAGCTGATCGACGAGGCGCTCGACATGGTTGGCGCGCCCTACCCTGACGACGAGGAAAGCGAAAACGGCGAGATGTGGGATGAAACACCGCCCCCGTCTCCCACCGCCGCGGAAGCGAATGAAATGCCGGACACGCTTTCCGGCGCGCCTGCCGAAGTCCTCGCCAAGCCCATTAGGGTGGCTATCGTCGGTCGCCCCAACGTCGGCAAATCGACGTTGATCAATGCCCTGCTTGGCGAGGAGAGGGTCATCGCCTTCGACCAGCCGGGAACAACACGTGATTCGATCTACCTCGATTTCAACTATCAGGGACAGCCTTATACGTTGATCGACACCGCCGGCGTACGCCGTCGCGGCAAAGTTACCGAGGCCATCGAGAAATTTTCAGTCATCAAAACTTTGCAGGCGATCGAAGACGCCAATGTGGTGATCCTGCTGCTTGACGCGCAGCAAGAGGTTTCCGAGCAGGACGCCCATATCGCCTCATACATCCTGGAAGCTGGGCGCGCGCTGGTGGTCGGCATCAATAAATGGGACGGGCTGACCGCCGACCAGCGCGAAACGATCAAGCGCGATTTCGATCGCAAACTCGGTTTCCTGAGTTTTGCGCGACATCTGCACCTGTCGGCGCTCAACGCCCAGGGATTGCCCGCGCTGATGAAAGCAGTTCGCTCCGCCTACGAAGCGGCGACACGCAAGCTGCCGACGCCACGGCTGACCCGCCTCTTGCAACAGGCGGTCGAGCGCCAGCAGCCGCCACGAGCGGGAGGCGGCCGCCCCAAGCTCCGCTACGCCCACCAGGGCGGCTCCAACCCGCCGATCATCGTGATTCACGGCTCAGCGCTGGATAGCATCCCGCGAAATTACGTCCGTTATCTGGAACATTTTTTCTCCGAAGCCTTCCAGCTTGAGGGGACGCCGCTCAGGATACAGTTCAAGACAGGGAATAACCCATATGTTGCATCGAGGCGCTAAAAAAACGCGCACAACGCTCCCGAACTTGCTATGATCTTATTTACGCCGCCGTCCCCGTATTCTCTTGGGTACTGGAGCTGGGGGTGGCGTTGGTTTGTTTTTCCGGTTCTGCCGGCTTATTTTTTTGCGGGAGTTTTTTATGAGCAATAAAGGGCAAATGCTACAAGACCCGTTCCTCAATGCATTGCGCAAGGAACACGTGCAGGTTTCGATTTACCTCGTCAATGGCATCAAGTTACAGGGGCAAATTGAATCGTTTGATCAATACGTGGTGTTGTTGAAGAACACCGTCACCCAAATGGTGTATAAACACGCTATTTCGACGGTTGTTCCGGCTCGCGCGGTCAGCATGATGCACAGCACCCCATCCACAGCGCAGGAAGCGCTTGACGCTGACGAAATGTAACCTGTTTCGGGGCGGCAGTCCGCGAATGGCTTCATGCCGCCCCGCAGGTACACCCCTTTTTATCCTTACCCCTTTTTTTGCTGTCGCGGCGGCGCCCCAGCGAGCTGTTTTACGCGCCCTGCGCACTGTTTCTTATGTTTGATCGTCCAGCCTCCGGCACCCGCGCGTTGTTGGTTCGTCTCGATTTTGGCGAGGGGCAAACCGAGTTGCACCTTGAAGAACTGAAAGAACTGGCTGTCTCAGCGGGCGCGATGGTGCTCGGCACGGTTTTGGGGCGCCGTGCCAAACCTGACCCGGCGTTTTTTGCCGGCCGCGGCAAAGTCGATGAAATTGCTGAACAATGCCGCCTCACCGGCGCCGATCTTGTTCTTTTCGACCATCCTTTAACCGGCGTTCAGCAGCGCAACCTCGAACAAGCGCTGCAATGCCGCGTCCTTGACCGCGTCGGTCTGATTCTCGACATCTTCGCGCAGCGTGCGCGCAGCGCTGAAGGCAAATTGCAAGTCGAACTGGCGCAACTAAAGCATTTGTCAACCCGCCTGGTCGGCGGCTGGACTCACCTTGAGCGGCAAAAAGGCGGTATCGGCCTGCGCGGCGGCCCTGGTGAAACACAGCTTGAGGTCGATCGTCGCTTGATCACTCAGCGCATCAAACGACTCAATGCCCAACTGACCAAACTTACCCGCAGCCGACAAACGCAAAGCCGCACCCGCGCCCGCGCGCGGGTGCGTACCGTCGCGCTGGTTGGCTATACCAATGCCGGCAAATCCACCCTCTTCAACCAGTTGACGCGCGAACGGCTGTATGCCGCCGATCAACTGTTCGCCACGCTGGACACCACCCTGCGCCGCCTGCCGATTCCGGGTGCACAGAAAATCGTGCTGTCCGACACCGTCGGCTTCATCCGTGATTTACCGCATGATCTCGTCGTTGCTTTCCGCGCCACGCTGTCGGAAGCAGCGGAGGCCGATTTACTCCTGCATGTAATTGACGCCTCGAACCCGCAGCGCGACGAGCAGATTGACGCGGTCAATCAGGTGCTCGACGACATCGGCGCCGGCGAGCGCCCGCAGCTTCGCATTCTCAACAAAATCGACCAGGCGGCGTTGACGCCCGGAATCGAGCGCGACGGCTATGGTAAAATTCAAACGGTTCGCCTGAGTGCATTGACGGGAGAAGGATGCTCCGATTTACGGAACGCGCTGGCTGAGATTTTTCCGTCGGAGGCGTTTTCCGGCCAAGAGCCGGGACCGCTCCCCGAAGAAACCGAAGTTCCGCTCCCTTTGGCGCCGTCTGAACCTTTCTAACCGATTTTCATTCTTTTTGACACAAGCCACTGTTATGTCTCTAAACGATCCGCAATGGGGAAAAAAGGACGACAACCGTCGTCCGCCATCCGATCAGGAAGGCCCGCCCGACCTCGACGCCATCTGGCAGAATGTCAACAAGCGCCTGAACGATATGTTCGGCGGCAAGGAAGGCGGCGGCGACCGCAAGCCTCCATCCGGCGGTCGCCCTCAAATGTCGTTTTCGCTGCCCGGCGGCAGCGGCCTGTGGATCGTGTTTATCGTTGTCGCGTTGTGGCTGGTGAGCGGCTTCTATATCGTTGACGAGGGCAGCCGCGGCGTCGTCACCCGTTTCGGCAAATACCTCGAAACGCGCCAGCCCGGTCTGCAGTGGCATCTGCCGTTTCCGATCGAACGCGCCGAAGTCGTGCCGTTCTCGCAGGTACAGGTCATTACCATCGGCTATCGTGGCGACGTTTCCAGACGCAACGACCGCGAAGCAACGATGTTGACCGATGACGAGAATATCATCGACATTCTGTTTGCCGTCCAATACGACTTGCACAGCGCTGAAGATTTTGTTTTCAGAAATCGCGATCCGGACTTGATCGTCGGTTTTGTCGCCGAAACCGCGATCCGCGAAGTCGTCGGCAAGAATAAAATGGACGACGCGCTGTACGTTAACCGCGAACAGATCGCCACGCAGACCAAGGCGTTGATGCAGCAAATGCTCGACAACTACGCTACCGGCGTACGGGTTCAGCAAGTCACGCTGCAAAGCATCCAGCCGCCGGATCGTGTGCAAGCCGCGTTCGCTGATGCCGTCAAAGCGGGTCAGGATCGTGACCGGATGAAAAATGAAGGCGAAGCCTACGCCAACGATGTCGTGCCGCGCGCCAGAGGTGTGGCGGCGCGCTTGCGGGAAGAAGCCATCGGCTATGCGGCGGAAGTCGTGCGCCGCGCCCAGGGTGACGCCGAGCGGTTCTCGTTGCAACTCGCCGAATACAAGAAAGCGCCGGAAGTGACGCGCAATCGCTTGTATCTCGACACGATGCAATCGGTGATGACGAACACCGGCAAGATCATGATTGATCAGCAAAGCAGCCACAACCTGCTTTATCTGCCGCTGGATCAGTTGTTGCAGCAATCAGCGGCGGCATTGCCGACATTGCCTGCCAACCCGGTGACCAATCGCCCAGCAACAGCGCCTGCCGATGACAAGCCGCCCGCCCCTTCCGAAACTGCAAATCGCAACAACCGCGATTTGTTGCGTAACCGTTAATCCGGAGAGCCGCCATGAAATTTCTCTCGACTTTCCTTGCCGTTCTCGTTGCCCTCTTTCTGGTCTTTTCGCAGGTCATTTATACCGTCGATCAGCGCCAGTACGCGATCAAATTCCAGTTCGGCGAGATCGTCAGCGCCCAGACCGAACCCGGCATCGCCTTCAAGTGGCCGCTGATTCAGAATGTTCGTTTCTACGATAAACGCAACATGACCCTGAGCAACACCAACGCTGACAGCATCATGACGGCAGAAAAAAAACCGCTCTTGATTGACTTCGTCGTTTTGTGGCGCATTACCGATGTCAGTCAGTATTACCGCAGTGTTGCC
This sequence comes from Pseudomonadota bacterium, assembly GCA_009786025.1. Classification (GTDB taxonomy): domain Bacteria; phylum Pseudomonadota; class Gammaproteobacteria; order Burkholderiales; family Casimicrobiaceae; genus UBA931. The sequence goes on from WQUA01000064.1 coordinate 7,028, forward strand.
GGTGATGAAGAAAAAGCAAAGTTGCGTCTCGAACAAACGGTGCGGGCGCTGCTGACCCAGGAAATCAACCTGCGGTCGATTCACGACGTGATTTCGTCCGAGCGCGACAAGATTACCTCAGCAACCCGGCAAAAAGCCAGCGCCGACGCCAGACAAATCGGCGTTGAAATCGTCGATGTGCGGCTACGGCGTGTTGATTTTCCGGTTGAAGTCACCAATTCGGTGTACGACCGGATGCAGGCGGAGCGTCGGCGCGTCGCCAATGAATTGCGCTCAACCGGTGGCGCTGAGAAAGAAAGAATTCAGGCAGAAGCGGATCGGGAGCGCCAGGTCATCGTGGCCGACGCCTATAAGGAAGCACAAACGATCAAGGGCAAGGGTGACGCCGAAGCGACGGCCATCTACGCCAAAGCGTACGGCGCTGACGCCGAGTTCTACAGCTTCTACCGTAGTCTGGAAGCCTACAAAGGGACATTCCAGGGCAAGAATGATGTTCTCGTCCTCGATCCTTCTTCGGATTTCTTCCGCTACTTCAAACGGTACAAGAACGGCAAGCCCTGATCGCGTCGATCATGGCCTCCGGAAACCATGAAAACATTGGGGATGGCGATTGCGCTGCTGTGCATACTGGAAGGGCTGCTGCCCTTCCTTGCTCCCGAACAGTGGCGTGAGATTTTTCGTAAAGTCATTAGCTTCTCGGACGGCCAGTTGCGCTTTATCGGGCTGGTTTCGATTATCGCCGGCTTGCTGATGTGGGTTATGGTTCAATGATAATTCTGAAATGTTGGCTGTTAAAGAAAGGCTGATTCGTCATGGGGAAGAATGTAGTCGTTATCGGTACACAGTGGGGTGATGAAGGCAAAGGCAAGATCGTCGATTGGTTGAGCGAACGCGCTCAGGGCGTCGTCCGCTTTCAGGGCGGGCACAATGCCGGTCATACGCTGGTGATCGGTCAGAAGAAAACCATTCTGCGACTCATCCCATCCGGTGTACTGCACCCGAATGTCGCCGTCTATATCGGCAACGGCGTCGTGTTGTCGCCGCAAGCATTGTTGCAGGAAATCGGTGAACTGGAAGCCGCCAGTTTGCAATTACGCAACCGGTTGAAAATTTCACCGGCCTGTCCGCTGGTATTGCCCTACCACGCGGCGATCGATCAGGCGCGCGAATCAGCTATGGGCGACGATAAGATCGGGACGACCGGTCGCGGCATCGGCCCCGCTTATGAAGACAAAATCGCTCGCCGTGCCATACGGGTTCAGGATTTGCGCCATCCCGACCTTTTCGCCGCCAAGCTCGAAAAACTCGCTGAGTACCATAATTTTTTGCTCACCCAATACTACAAACGCGAGCCGTTGCCTTTCGGCCAAGTACGCGATGAAATGCTGGCGCTGGCGCCCCAGATCGTGCCAATGGTGGCCGATGTCGCCCATTTGCTGCACGAGGCGCGGCAGAGGGGCGATTCGCTGCTCTTCGAGGGTGCGCAAGGCGCAATGCTCGACATCGACCACGGCACTTACCCATTCGTGACCAGCTCCAACTGCCTGGCTGGCAACGCCTTTGCTGGCAGCGGTTTGGGAGTGGGCATGGTCGATTACGTGCTCGGCATCGTCAAAGCCTACACTACTCGCGTCGGCACGGGCCCCTTCCCAACGGAGCTGACCGATTCCATCGGCGCCGGGCTCGCCAAACGCGGCAATGAATTTGGTTCCGTCACCGGCAGACCGCGCCGCTGCGGCTGGCTCGATGTCGCATTGCTGAAGCGTTCGCTGCAATTGAGCGGCGTCAATGGTTTGTGCATCACCAAACTCGATGTGCTCGACGGAATGGACGAAGTATGTATCGGCACTGGCTATACCATCAACGGTAAGCCTGTCGATCTGATTCCAACCGGCGCTGATGCCGTCACGCAATGTGTGTCGGTGTACGAACGCTTCCCCGGCTGGCGCGAAAGTACCGTCGGCATCAAAACTTTTGATGCGCTGCCCGCCAACGCCCGCGCCTACCTGAAGCGGATCGAAACGCTTACCGGTGTGCCGATCGCGATGGTATCGACCGGGCCGGAGCGCAACGAAACCATTATGGTTCACCATCCATTCTGTTCAGAAATCGGATGTCAGGAGTCAAAGGTCAGATCGTAGGGCGGTTAAGGCCACCAGGCCGCAACCCGCCGCATACTTCGCGTCTTCGCGAGAGATAATCTTTGTGTTCTTTGCGGTCAACTTCACATGCCAGAAAAACTAAACATCAGTTGGGAGCGATACCACACCCTTATTGAACAACTTGCGCTGAAAGTGCATGAGTCGGGCTGGCCCTTCGATCAAATCGTTTGCATCGCGCGCGGTGGCGTGCGCATCGGCGACGTTTTATCGCGTATCTACGAATTGCCGCTGGCCATTCTGGCAACACATTCCTACAGAGCCGACGGCGGCACTGTGCGCGGCGAATTGATCGTCGCTGAGCACATGTCGATGACTTCGCCGCAATTGGGCGAACGCATCCTGCTTGTCGATGATATGGTCGATTCCGGAGTGACGCTGAAGAAAATAGTCGAGACACTGCCGCAGCGCTATCCCAACATCAAAGAAATCAAAACCGCCGTGCTGTGGTGGAAAGCCTGCTCGATCTTCAAACCCGATTACTGGATCGACTACCTGCCCGATAACCCGTGGATCAGCCAGCCTTTTGAAATCTACGATCAAATGCGAGCCAACGAAATACGCAATCATTGGCGCGAGAAACAACCGCATCCCAAGTTCTGAAGGTCAGGATTACGCTGCGTTCAGAATCTGGACGTGTTCGCCGAGCATACCATACCATGTCAAAATTTCTCAGCTCTCTCATCATCTTTACGCTTCTTTTTGTAAGCCTGGCTTTTGCAGGAAATGACCGGAATTATTGCGAGGAGAAATATCTTGCCAATATCGCTTTTGATGGAGACGCTAGCCTCGTCAAGTACCTCAACGAAATAGAATCGAAAAAGAGGGATTCGCTGGATCCGTTCCAACTGCTTTTTGTTAAGAATCACAAGAAGGCGTTGGAAAGGAAATTGAACAGTGGTTTTGACATCAATTCATGTGGCGGGCCGTTCGATTCAAGTCTCTTGGGTTTGGCGGCGATGTTGGGCGAGTTGGATGATGTAAAAACAATCATTGAACACGGCGCAAATTTGGAGTTCCCGAGAGATTCGTCGGGGCAGTCTGCGCTGATTCTTGCGATAGACGCCAGCCAATATGAAGTCGCAAAATACCTCTTAAAAAAAGGGGCAAAATTGGAGTCATCCTATGGCAATGAGTACGAATACAGCGCATTGAATGTGCTCGCCCATTCTCTGCCTTATAAGCGGCACAACGAGACAGAAGAATTGAACCTTGCCCGGGAGTTGATGGCCAAAGGGCTTTCTCCCAATAAAATGGATAAAGCCCCCAACGTCTGGATGACGCCTTTAATGTCAGCGATAATCTCGGATAAACCGGCGCTTGTTAAGCTGTTCATGGAATGTGGGGCTGACCCTTACATCAAGGACAAAAGGGGAAAAGATTCTTTTCATTTTGCGAGAACAAGAGATTCTTTCAACAGCGCAAAAAATAAAGAGAAAAAAGAAAAGATGATGGATATTTTGCAGCAACCCCGATCTGCTTCCGGCTCGTGTATTAAAGCCCCATAGGGCGGATAAAATCGGCGGCGCTGCCGCCGCGTGTTAATCTAACCGTTGATTTGAATTTCAAAAACTCAAGGAGTTCACTGTGTCTGACGCATCCAAACCAACAAACCCCGGCGGCTTGCTCGAATATTCGGTCGTGTATACCGACCGCGCCCTCAATCATATGTCGCCCGCATTCCAGTCGGTGATGCGGGACATCGCCGCCCTGCTCAAGGAAGCCTACCGGGCGCAGTCGGCCATCATCGTGCCCGGCAGCGGCACGTTCGGCATGGAGGCCATCGCGCGGCAGTTTGCCGGCGGCAAGAAATGTCTGGTGATTCGCAATGGCTGGTTCAGCTATCGCTGGAGCCAGATTTTTGACATGGGAAACATCCCCGCCGAAACCATCGTGCTCAAGGCGCGGCCCGTGGCGAGCGGCGCGCAAGCGGCCTTCGCGCCGCCGCCGATTGACGACGTGGCGGCGGCGATCCGCGCCCAGAAACC
>WQUA01000065.1 GCA_009786025.1 Pseudomonadota bacterium
TGCGCCTGCCACCACACCCAGCCAGCAATCAACGCCGCCAGTACTGCAACGCTACCAATAGCGACGATCGGATGACGCCATGCACCGCGCGCCACTGCGCCGACACCGTGCCCAACGCTTTCCGCCCAGCGCGGTGGCCGCCAGAACAGCTCACCGAAAATCTGATGAATCAACCAGCGCAAAGCCTGAAACGGTAATAGAAAAAACTTTGACCGGTTAGTGGTCTCGGAGGAACCGGCATCGTAGGCAGTCATGGTCTTTATCCTTGGCGTCAAAGTAAGAAAGAAGTAAAAATGAGATGAAATGAAGCGAGCGACTGGAAAACAATATTACTATTATGAGGCTTCATGTCGTTTTTGTGGTGGCGATAGAGGCATTTCGGAGAAACATTCGGGCAAAATGATGGCGCGCCAAAACCTGTCTCAAGTAAGAGACAAGCGTCGTCCCTTTGACAAGGAAAACAGCGCTTCGTCAAATCAAGGCGTCCTTTCCCCATCCTCTTGTGGAAGAGGGCGGTTGAAATCCGGGTGGAGGACAAGCGTTTGATAGTGAGCGCTTAACTTTTTAAACGACATGCTGCACTGGTTTACCCGTACGTTCCGGTCGCGATCTGTCCCGGCGCGCGCTTGCGATGGCGGCACATCCCGTGCTCACCGAGCAAGCATGCACTTCCTCGACTATCGCCGGATAGCCGCAGCTTCGGGGGGCATGAATGAATTACCCTGAAAACGATCGTCGGGCGCTTATTGCCGAACCTCGGTGACAATCGTCGGCAATGCCCATGCTCCGCCTGGCGCGATAAGCCTGCACATTCCGGTGGTGGATGACTGGGTATGAACGAACTGCTCGCCGTCCCATGTCCATTCGTTGGAACTCCAGCAGTCGCCCAGTCCGCGCCCCTTTAGGGATGAGGAAATGACGCCGCGGGAAATGTCGTTGCCGGCATAACCTCCACCGATGTCGGTGACCAGAACGGGCTGCCATGGCGGCGTGGAGTTGATGACCCAGTAGGCGCACCCGGCGTTATAGGCGGCTAACCAGCATCCTGTCGAGAGCAGCATCTTTGTTTTCGTCAAGCGGGTGGCCGTTATTTCCGCTCCCTCCTCTTCAGGTTCGGGTAGATAGGATGCGGCGCCATCCTCCGATTCGGTCGCGCCGATGGCTTCCAGCAAGGCTGCCCGGTTCTCCTCAACAAAATGTTCGTCGCCGGGCAACGGCTTGTGAAAAGGCGCTACCTTGACAACCGGAACCGGCAATGGCGGGAATACGCCTGCTTCACCCTTCTTTCCCTTCTTGACAAGTGCGCCCGGTGTGCCAAAGCGCCCCTGGTATTCGTCCATTTTCAGCAGCACGGCGGCGGCTCCACTGTCAGAAAGACGCCAGACAATCTTGTTGTCTTGATCTTTATTTTTGTCGGTCAGCGCAAACTCGATGCGACTCTTGCGAACAAGCGCCGCCAACAGCTTCGTAACCTGGTCGGACGCCAGATCGGCGGATCGCGAAGAGATCGCAATCTGTCCAACCGCTTTTCCATTGATGCGCAAGGAGAGTTTGAATGCATCAGGAAGGCTATCCAGAAAGGGATTTTCTCCATACTGGCCGATCATCAGTTGACCTGTCACGGGCTCATTGGGGCCGGCGTTTCGCGTCAGGAGCACCGACAGGGGAAACTCATCACCCTCGCTGGAATAACCAGCAGCCCGGCAGGTGCGGGTGTTGTCGCAGGCCAGTTCCCAGTCACCGTAATAAAAACTTAACCCCATGTAGGGCAGCACCGTAGGGTTGTCGGCGAATGATCGTGGCGGCATCAATGTTGCCGCGCTACTGGCGACCTCTTGCCAAATTGCGTCGTTAACCACACAGCGGAATTGTTTGCCGCTGTCTGTGATCGCCGCGCTGGTCAGTGTCAATGTACCCGTCGTCGCGCCGGAATAGATGTCATCATCGACGATGTCTGCCCATGCGCCGCCGCTGATGGATACTTGCCACTGGTAAGCCAGCGTACCCATACCGCCCCTGGCCTTCACCTGGAAACGGGCGTCACCATCTGCGGTAAGTACCGCGTTTTCAGAGTCAGCCGTGATGACCGGTCTGGATGGATACGGCGGATAACCTGAACGAGAGTTGCCCGCATAAGCCGGATTGGGACGCTTGGCGAGCGCAAGGTCTATATCCTTACTTCTGTCCACGGTGCAATTGCCAATTTCCTGGCCGTTCTTGCCCTTGCCGCAAGAAACAGCAGACTTGCAAGCTGTGACAATGGAATCGCCGCCGCCGCGGCCACAAAGTGCACCTTTGCCGCCGCCACCATAAGTGTCGATGCAACCCACGCCGCCACCAGAGCCTTTGGCCAGTGCAGCGCCAATGTTGATGCGTATGGCCGAGCCGCCATCAACACCTTTGCTGCTCGTACCACCGCCACCGCCAATGCCAGCGCCGCCGCCACCGCCAGAGCACCAACCTTTTCCCCCGATGGCCTGGACGACCGAAATGGCGTCAATCGTGATCTCAATGTCATCACCATCCGGCCCTTGAGCGTGGCGGTCACTCGTTAAGCCTCCGCCGATGCCGGCGCCACCGCTGGTGCCCAATCTGTTGTCATCGCCGGTCGCCCTGACTGCCGAGGCGGTAATGGCGATGCTACTGCCGTTACCCCATAAGCCAGCACCGATACCGGCACCCCCCATGGAGCCGCTGGCGGTGACCGAGGCGTTGGCAATGGCAATGGCGCTACCGTGACCCCCGCTACCGCCGCCGATACCAGCGCCTCCGCCGTATCCTGCAGCCACGATGACGGCATTGCGAATGGTGATCAGCCCGCTGCTTTCAGCTTGACTGCCGCCAATGCCAGCGCCACCACCTTTTCTCCTCGGCTCGCCGCGTGCAGTCAATTTACCCGGGCCATCGATGACAAGCGATGCAGTATCCGGCACGTTGACACCGGCTCTGGAATCGCCGGAGATAACGGTGTTGTCGCCGACAAGGATGAGGCCGCAATTCTTTCCGCCCGCCGTGATCGCCGCCATGGGAACAGGGTAGAAGTTGCTGGAGTCAATATACGCGTCTTTCAGCGTCAGAGTGATACCCGCGTTGATGCCCACGGACAACCAATTGTTTTTGCCGGTCAGTCCGATGCCGTTTGCCGCGATGGTGATACTTGCGCCAGGATTGGCGGTAGCAATGTCGTACAGGCCGGGCGCGTTCAGCGTGACATACTTCCCGGGCGGAAGAAGTTGCGGCGTGACCGCCTGCACAGGCAACGCGGCCAACAGGCCGAGCGTCAGAAGAAATGTAAGCCATGTTTTCATGATGTCTTTCAAGATTACAAGCGATCAGCGACCCTTTCTAAACAGTCATTTCACCATTATTGTGATTCTGGTGTTTTATTAATGGCGCCTCTCTGTCAATGCCAAGAATCCTTTCGGGCAAAATGATGACGCGCCGGAAACGGCATCAAATCTTGATTCCCCAACCCCTGATCCCTGACTACCAATACGTCTCGGTCGTGATCTGTCCCGGCGCGCGCTTGCGGTGGCGACGCATCCCGCGTTCACCGAGCAGGCGTTGCACCTCCTCGATCATCGCCGGATTGCCGCACAACATCACCTGCGCCGTTTCTTTGTTGATCGTGTAACCCATCGCTTTTTCCAGCCGACCATCAGCAAGCGCCGTGGTGAGCCGCCCCAAAAAATGCCTGGAGGTTTCCCGGTTCGCTCTCTCGCCATTGATAGCGCCGCGACTGACGAAAGGCGCATAAGAAAAACAGGCGTCGCGCTCCATCCGCACCGCCGCCAATACTTTCGGATACACCAACTCCTCTGCCCATCGTACCCCGTGCACCAGCACAACGCGCTCAAACCTTTGCCACAATTCATCAGTACGAAGCATCGACAAAAACGGTGCGATCCCCGTGCCGGTCGCCACCATCCATAATACCGGCGCGGCAGGCACTTCATCGCACACGAAAAAACCATAGGCGCTGCCAATCCAGACATCGTCACCTTCGCGCAACCGCGCCAGGCGCGGCGACAAAGTTCCCTGTGGTAATTCGACAATGAGAAATTCGTGCGGCGCGCTGTTTGGTGCATTGACGAACGAGTAAGGCCGCGCCAGCATCGGCTCGACACTGCCTGCCGCCGCCGGTAACGCCAGCGATGCGAATTGACCGGCGGTAAAACGAATTTCCGGCGCTTCGATCTGCAATGAAAAAAGATGCTCCGTCCACAAAAAATGGCCGGTGACGCGGACTTTTTTCCAATGTGAAATTTCAGTCACTTTTTCAACCAGTGCGGCATAGGCAAGGCAAAGCGCGCTCCCTACGCCCCCTCCCCGGCCAACGCCCAGTCACAGACGCTTTTCGCGTGCAGCGCTGTCGTATCAAACAGCGGTACCGACGCATCGTCAGGCTTGACCAGCATCGCAATTTCCGTACAGCCCAGAATGATGCCCTCGGCGCCGCGCTCCGTCAGATCATGCATTATCCTGCGAAATGTTCGCCTCGACGCTTCAATGATTTCCCCGCGACACAACTCATTGAAAATGATTTGATGAACGATTTCACGATCCTCAATACCGGGCAGCAATACCTCAAGACCGTACTGCTGGCGCAGGCGATCCGTATAAAATGGCTGTTCCATCGTAAAGCGCGTCCCGAGAAAACCGATTCTACGTAACCCCCGCCGTTTGATCGCTGTTGCCGTTGGACCGACAATGTGCAACAACGGAACGTCGATCGCCGCTTCGATCATCGGCGCGATGGTGTGCATGGTATTGGTGCACAAAACAATGCCATCAGCACCAGCCTCGCGCAGCATCAACGCTTTCTGCGCGCAGAAATGCCCTGCTTTTTGCCATTCACCTTGCTGCTGCCACAACGCGATCTGCTGAAAATCGACGCTGTAAAGCAGAATCTTCGCCGAGTGCAACCCGCCCAGACGCGCACGCACTTCCTCGTTGACCAACTTGTAATACAGCGCCGTGGATTCCCAACTCATTCCCCCCAGCAATCCGATCGTTTTCATGGTTTCCTTCACGATTTTTTCAACGAATCGCGGATCTCTCGCAACAACAACACCTCTTCCGGCGTCGGCGCTTCAGCGGACGGTTCTTCCGCAGGCGCGCTTCTCTTAAGCCGGTTGACCTGTCGCACCATCAGGAAAATGATGAACGCCAGGATAACAAAGTTAATCAGAATGGTGATGAAATTACCGTAAGCGAACAAAGGTACGCCCGCTTTGTTCAATGCCTCATACGTCATCGGCCCGTTGTAGCCATCGGGAATTTTGCCGAGAACAAAAAACCAGTTCGTGAAATCGAGGCCACCCAGAAAGCGGCTGATGATCGGCATCACCAGATCCTTCACCAGCGAATCGACGATTTTCCCGAACGCAGCGCCGATGATGATACCGACCGCCAGATCGACAACGCTGCCCTTTACGGCAAACTCCCTGAACTCCCTGAAAAATGCATTCATATCTTCCCTTTTACGTTAGATCAAACCAACTTCCCTTTAAAGCGCCACTTCGCCTTCCTCGCCGGTGCGAATACGGATCACTTGCTCTACCGGCATCACAAAAATTTTACCATCGCCGATCTTGCCGGTGCGCGCCGCGCGAATAATCACCTCGATCGCCCGCTCGACCAGCGCTTCGGGTAGCGCCACTTCAATCTTGATCTTGGGCAGAAAGTCAATCGCGTACTCCGCGCCCCGATACAGTTCAGTGTGTCCCTTCTGCCGACCGAATCCTTTGACCTCGGTCACGGTCATGCCCGATGCGCCCAGTTCCGACAAAGCTTCGCGCACTTCGTCGAGCTTGAACGGTTTAATAATGGCTTCGATTCGCTTCATGATTCACTCTCCTTTTTTCGCTTTCTTTTCGGCTTTTTTCTTTCCCGCCACTGATTCATCCAACGATTCCCGCCACTTTGAAGTCATCGGATAACGCCAGTCATCGCCAAATGCGCGCGCCGTAATGCACGGACCGGGAACAGCCTGCCGCCGTTTGTATTCGCTCACCGCCAGAAGATGCAAGGTTTCTTTAAGGTGCTTCCGCGAAACACCCTGTTCCAGCAACGCCGCCGCATCTTCGCCGCGTTCGACGTAACCTTCGATGATGACGTCGAGCGTTTCATACGGAGGCAACGCATCCTGATCGGTCTGCCCATACGCCAACTCGGCGCTCGGCGCCCGCGTCAGAATCCGCTCGGGAATGATTCGCCCCAACGTGTTGCGATAACGCGCCAATCGGTAAACCCACGCCTTGGTCACATCTTTCAACGGCGCAAAACCGCCGGCCATATCGCCGTACAAAGTTGAATAACCGACGGCGGCTTCCGATTTGTTGCCAGTCGCCAGCAACAACCAGTTGTGCTGATTCGATAACCCCATCAACAGCAACGCCCGCAACCGCGCCTGAAGGTTTTGCGCTGTCAGCGCATGGGGTGCGCCGTCGAGCCAAGGTGTCAGTGTTTTTGTCGCCGCCGCCATCAACGGCGTCAGCGCGATGCTGTGATGCGCCACGCCCAATTCTTGCGCCATCGCTTCGGCGTCTTCCAAACTCATCGCGCTGGTGTAAGGTGACGGCAACATGAACGTCTGCACACGACGCGCCCCCAGCGCATCCACGGCCAGCGCCAGCACCAGCGCCGAATCGACGCCTCCCGACAACCCCATCACCACACCGGGAAAACCGTTCTTCTGAACATAGTCGTGCATCGCCGTTACCAGCGCCTGATAAACGTGGTATTCGCCCGACTCTTGCGCCTGATTGCTACGCGCTTCCGGCTCGCCGCGCTTGACGCGCACCAACGCCAGCGCCTCATGCCAAGCCGGCCACCGTTGCGCACAAACACCCGATGAAGCCACCGCCATCGACGCGCCCATGAACACCTGCGTATCCTGCCCGCCCACATGCTGCGCAACGATCAGCGGCAAGCCCAGCATTTTCGCGCGCACCGACAACCAAGCCGGATAAGCGGATTCATCGTCGATTTGATAAGCGCGCGCATCCGCGACCAACCCGCATTGCGCGCCTGCCGCCAGCGCGGCTTTGACCGGGCCGGGTTTAACGAGATCGTCACCGCACAGCACTACAAAGCGCGTGCCGCCCTCGCTAAAAACCACCGACGACGTAGCTTCTCCTTTTTTAAAATAACGCTTATCGTCCGCACACAAAATCCGCTTGCGGTAAATTTGCCGCACCTTGCTGCGACGCAACAGCGCCACCGCGTTATAACATTGCCCTCCATCGACTTCCGGAAAACCCACCAGCAAAACGCCTTGATCCACCTGCGCCGCCAGCGCCTGCAAGTGTTGCACGCAATCGTTGAGAAATGCCCGGCGCAACAACAAATCCTGCGGCGGAAAACCGGTCAGCGACAACTCCGGCGTCAGCGTCACCCGCGCGCCGGCACGACACGCCAACTGATGCGCCTCCAGCAGACGCCGCGCATTGGCATCCAGCGCGCCGACAGTCAGATTGAGTTGCGCCACCGCAATTTGCATCGCCTATTCCTTTCTTCTTAATGCTTTAACCGCGAAGAACACATAGAGCACAGGAGCTTCGAGGTCTCGCCGTTTCTCTTTTCTTAAATCAAATTTATGGATGATACAACTGCTGAACATCTTTCGGCATACCTCCTCGTTTAACTTTCTTTACGCTCTATGTGTTCTTTGCGGTTAATTTGTTTTCACAGAAAGCGCCGCCCCCAGTTCCGCCAACGGCCAGCGCGGGCGAACATGAAACGCATAATCGCGCGCGCCTTCCGCCATTCTCAACGCGCCGACCAGTGCAATCATCGCGCCATTATCGGTGCAAAACGCCATCTCCGGGAAATAAACACGAATACCGGACGCAGCAGCCTTCTCGGCAAAGCGCGTCCGTAGTGATTGATTCGCGCCAACACCGCCGGCGACGACCAACTGCTTGTTTTGCGTTTGCCGCAGTGCCGCAAACGCTTTAGCGGTGAGAACATCAACCACCGCCGTTTCAAATTCCAGCGCCACATCGGCGCGCGCCTGATCGTCGAAACGCCCTTCGTGTTGCAACTGCCGCACTAACGTCAGCACCGCCGTTTTCAATCCGGAAAAACTGAAATGAAGATGCGGCGCATCAATCAACGGACGCGGCAAACGTACCGCTCCGGCGCAGCCCTGACGCGCCAATTGCGCCAACGCCGGCCCGCCCGGATATGGCAAGCCAAGCAACTGTGCCGCTTTATCGAACGCTTCACCAGCAGCATCGTCGAACGTATCACCGAGCAATTCGTATTGTCCGACGCCGCGAACAAAAAACAACTGACTGTGCCCACCCGACACCAGTAACGCAACGAACGGAAACGATGGTTTTTCAGCGAAGAGCAGCGGCGACAACAAATGCCCTTCCAGATGGTGCACACCGATCAGCGGTCTGTCGAGCGCCAACGCCAACGCGCTCGCCACCCCGGCGCCAACCAACAGCGCACCGGCAAGCCCCGGCCCCTGCGTGTACGCCACGCCGTCTATCGCCTCCAGCGTCGTTCCCGCCTCGCGCACCACTGTCTCGATCAACGGAACGATACGCCGCACATGATCGCGCGACGCCAACTCCGGCACCACGCCGCCGTATGCCGCATGCAGCGCAATCTGCGAATGCAGCACGTGCGCGCGCAAACCGCGCTCGGTATCGTAGAGCGCAATGCCGGTTTCGTCACACGAGGTTTCGATGCCTAGAACTTGCACTGGAGTTCAAACACTCTTCTTCTTGAACCACGCCAACATCCGCTTCCAGCCATCCGCCGCTTCCTCGCGCCGGAAACTGGGACGATAATCAGCGTGGAACGCATGGGGCGCGTCTCTATATACCTTGAACTCGGACGCCTTGGCCGCAGCATTCCCCTGCGCCAGCGCCTTGCGCATTCTTTCGACGCTCTCCGGCGGAATGCCCGCGTCGGCACCGCCGTACAACCCCAATACCGGCGCTTTCAACTCGCCGACAACATCAATCGGATGTCGCGGCGTCAATTCCGTCTTGTCGCCTTCCAGGCGGCCGTACCAGGCCACGCCCGCTTTCGCCTTCGGCTGACGCGCACAGTACAGCCAGGCGATACGGCCGCCCCAGCAAAAACCGGTGATCCCCAAACGCTCGGGGTCGCCGCCCTGCTGCACTGCCCAAGCCGCGCAAGCATCGAGATCGGCGAGCACTTCGCCATCGGGAATCTTCGACACCAACTCACGCAATAACTGTTGCACATCCTCGTATTTGCGCGGATCACCATAGCGCGCGTAAAGTTCCGGCGCAATCGCCAGGTAACCCTGGTGCGCCAGCCGTCGGCAAATATCTTTGATGTACTCGTGTACACCGAAAATTTCCTGCACCACCAGAACTGTCGGCCACTTCTTCCCCTTCAGCGGGCGCGCCCGATAAGCCGGCATCTCGCCGCCCTGCGCCGGAATCTTGACATCCGACGCTTCCAGGCCGTCCGCACGGGTCGTGATCGCCGTCTGCGCCATTACCGGCTGCACCGCCAACGCAAAACCTGCCGCCAGCGAACCGACGACAAAACCTCGCCGCGACATATCGCCTGCCGGCAGCAGACTGTCCCATTCCGCCTTCATCGTTTCACTCCATTCTGGCCCAACATTCATTACTGCCTCCGTTTCAGAGTCCGGTTCTGTACTACGGAAAAATCTATCGCCATTATACGACTCCGCTGAAAGCAGGGATCAGTTCACGCGGAGGCGCGGGGCGCAGAGAAGAACAATCCCTCTCTCCTGGCGGGAGAGGGCGTGCCGAAGGCCGGGAGAGGAGGAGTTGCGTGCGTAAGTCGCTGGTAAGCGGCCTTTAGTCGCGAGCGAAGCGTGGCGGGAACCGCGACGTGTCAATCTCATACGAAGCCGCGAAGGTACAAAGAAGCTCCTTCCCCCGTTTATGGGGAAAGGTCGGGATGGAGGCATATGGGATGGGGGCAAGCCATTTCTCATCGGAAGTTATGATTTAAACTGATCACTGATTCCTGACGCCTGATTCCTGACAATGAAACGTCCCGAACTTCTCTCCCCCGCCGGCTCACTGAAAAGCCTGCGTTACGCCATCGCCTACGGCGCTGATGCCGTTTATGCCGGCCTGCCGCGTTACAGCCTGCGCGTGCGCAACAACGAATTCCGCAACACCGCCGCGCTCGCCGAAGGTATCGCCGCCGCGCGCGCAATCGGAAAGGCCTTTTACCTGGCCGTCAACGTCATGCCGCACAACCGCAAAGTCGAAACCTTCCTCGCCGATCTGGCTCCGGTTGTAGCGCTCAAGCCGGACGCCTTGATCATGGCCGATCCAGGTTTGATCATGCTGGTGCGCGAACGCTGGCCTGAGATGTCGATCCACCTTTCCGTTCAAGCCAACACCGTCAACCACGCCAGCGTGCACTTCTGGAAACGGCAAGGCATCGCCCGCATCATTCTGTCGCGTGAACTGTCGCTCGACGAAATCGCCGGCATCCGCCAACACTGCCCCGACATCGAACTGGAAGTTTTCGTACATGGCGCGTTGTGCATCGCTTATTCCGGACGTTGCCTGCTCTCCGGCTACTTCAACCACCGCGACTCCAATCAAGGCGCCTGCACCAACGCCTGCCGCTGGCGCTACCGGCTCGCGCCCGGAAACGAAACACCTGAAGGC
>WQUA01000066.1 GCA_009786025.1 Pseudomonadota bacterium
GATTGCCGCCCCTGTGGCATGATCGGTACGCTCTGCCTGCAGGGGAGGCAACCTGCCGCCCGCTTCTGCGTGAATGGAACTCCGTTGCCTCCCCCGCGCGCGGGGGAGGGTTAGGGTGGGGGGAAATGGCGCAGGAAAGCACACGACGAACCCCCAACCGCTCTAGGCAGAGGTTGCGATCTTGCCGTTCTGACGTTTTTTACGCCGCCGCCGCGGTCGTGGGCTGGAGCCAGCCTCCGGCTTTGGCGCTGTCGCCAACAGGGCTTTGCGGGCGTCAGCATCGGCATCCTGGAACTTCTCCCACCATTCACTAAGTTCTTGCGGCACTTCCCGACTTTCAGCGCGCATACACAGAAAATCATAAGCAGCGCGAAAACGAGGCTGTTCAAGCAGGCGGTAAGGGCGCTGCCCTTGCCGCTGTTCGAAGCGTGGTTGTAGACTCCAGATTTCGCGGATGATGCCTTGAAAGCGGCGCGGTACGGCAAGCATTTTGGCGTGCTCTTCGAGCGCAGTATCCATCGCGGCGATGAATGCCGGAGCAGGCTTCATGTTGGTGGCGAGGTTGGCGTCGCGGTCGCGTATCACCGCTGGCCATAGCAGTGCGGCAAACAGATAAGCCGGCGATACGGTTTTGCCGATTTTCAGCCGTGCATCGGTATGCGCCAGCGCGATGGCGGCGAAGCGCTCTGCTGCCGGCGTATTGAGCAGCGCATCAAACGATGGCAACAACTGATAGCGGCGCACTTGCGCGACAGTTTCCTGGGCATTGCCGGAGAGCAGTAATTTTTGCGTTTCTTCAAACAGTCGAGCTGGCGGAATGTTGCGCATCAAGGCAGCGAGTTTGGTCAACGGCGCTTCCGATGTTGGAGCCAGCGTCAATCCGAGCTTGGCGGCCAATCGTACGGCGCGCAGCATTCGCACCGGGTCTTCGCGGTAGCGGGTGACTGGCGGCCCGATCAATTTGAGGCGGTACGCTCGTACATCGTTGACGCCGCCGACGTAATCCCAGACTTCTTCGGTCTCCGGGTCGAAGTAAAGCGCGTTGATCGTGAAATCCCGCCGCATCGCATCTTCGGCTTGCGTGCCATAAACATTGTCGGAGAGCAGGCGGCCATGCTCGTCGGTAGCCTCCTCGTCGGTTTGCGCGGATCGGAAAGTTGAAACTTCGATAACGTCATGGCCGGTGTGGACATGAACCAGCCGGAAGCGACGGCCGATGATAAAGGCGCGGCGGAACAGTGGTTTGATTTCCTCCGGCGTGGCGTCGGTGGCAATGTCAAAATCTTTCGGACGGCGGCCGAGCATCAGATCGCGCACAGCGCCGCCGACGATGAACGCTTGAAACCCGGCGCCTTGCAAACGGCGCACGACCGTCAACGCCGTTTCGTCGAGAGCGTCGGCGCGGATGTTGTGTTGGGGGGCACTGTAAATACGCGGCGTTTTTTTGAAACGCTGCGGCAAAAGGCGGGTGATGAAGCGACCGATCATGAATGTCTGGAACGCGAGCCGGGCGGCGGGCGCGACGTCGCTGATCGTTGCTTTTGTCGGATGCGTTGGGACGGCACAGGCTTGGCTGCAGAAAGGGTCATATTGGGCAATGATAGCATGTCCGCCGGATTATCAACGAGTTGCCAGTGGCCGGGGGCGAGGCCGCCGAGCGCCCACGGCCCGATGCGGGCACGAATGAGCCGGAGCGTCGGGTGGCCGATGGCGGCGGTCATCCGGCGCACTTGGCGGTTCTTGCCTTCGCTCAGTTGCAATTCCAACCAGGCCGTCGGGATCGCAGCGCGATAACGGATCGGCGGAACGCGTGGCCACAAATTCGGCGGTTCGTCGATTCGTCGAACTTCAGCGGGACGGGTCAAACCATCGCGCAATTCGACGCCACGCGCCAGATGACGCAATGCTTCATCATTGGGAATACCTTCAACTTGCGCCCAATACGTTTTGACGAGACGATGGCGCGGGTCGGCGATCTGCGCCTGCCAGGGGCCGCAATCGGTGAGTAGCAGCAGCCCTTCGCTGTCGGCATCAAGCCGACCGGCGGCATAAACGCCGGGAACGCTGATAAAATCCGCCAACGTCGGGCGAACGCCATCGCCGGTGAACTGGCTCAGCACACCATAGGGTTTGTGGAAGCGCAATAGCCGTGCCATGGATAGGGATTTTGCTGGAAACAAACGTGAGAGAATAATACCCGTTTACACAACAGCCGCGGGTAATGCTTTCCAAACCGGCGCGCGTTTTTTGTTTCAGCTTATTGAGAGAGTTCATGATGACGTACCAACACATTCGTGTGCCGCAGGATGGCGCTCCCATCACCATCAACCCGAGCGGTACCCTCAACGTACCCAACAACCCCATCATTCCGTACATCGAGGGCGACGGTATCGGCGCCGACATTACGCCGGTGATGATCAAAGTGGTCGATGCGGCAGTGGCGAAAGCCTACGGCGGCAAGCGCAAATTGCACTGGATGGAAGTGTATGCCGGCGAAAAAGCGACGCGCGTTTACGATTCGCAAACCTGGTTACCGGATGAAACGATGCGGGCGCTGAAAGAGTTTGTGGTTTCGATCAAGGGGCCGTTGACCACACCGATCGGCGGCGGCATCCGTTCGCTCAACGTAGCGATGAGGCAAACGCTTGACCTTTATCTGTGCCTGCGGCCGGTACGTTACTTCAGCGGCGTGCCCAGTCCGGTGAAAGCGCCGGAAAAAGTCGATATGGTGATCTTCCGCGAAAACGCCGAAGATATTTACGCCGGGATCGAATGGCCTGCTGAATCGGCGACGGCGAAAAAACTGATCGCTTATCTGACCAACGAACTGGGCGTGACCCAGATACGTTTTCCCCAAACCTCCGGCATTGGCGTCAAGCCGGTTTCCCGCGAGGGCGCCGAACGGCTGGTGCGCCGCGCCGTGCAGTACGCGATTGACCACGACCGTCGGTCGGTGACGCTGGTGCACAAAGGCAACATCATGAAATACACCGAAGGCGCGTTCCGCGATTGGGGTTACGCGCTGGCGCAGCGCGAGTTCGGCGCGCAACCGATCGGCGATGGGCCGTGGAGCTTGCTCAAGAATCCGAAAACGGGGCGCGAAATCGTGATCAAGGATGCGATCACCGACAACTTCCTCCAGCAAATTCTGCTGGTGCCGGAAGACTACGATGTGATTGCAACCTTGAACCTGAATGGCGATTACATCTCCGATGCGCTGGCCGCACAAGTCGGCGGCATCGGCATCGCGCCGGGCGCCAACCTGTCCGACTCAGTGGCGGTGTTCGAGGCCACACACGGAACGGCGCCCAAATTCGCTGGAACCGATACGATGAACCCCGGCTCCGAAATTCTGTCGGCGGAAATGATGTTGCGGCATATCGGCTGGACGATGGCGGCGGACGTGATCATCACGGCGATGGAAAAAACCATCCTCGCCAAAACCGTTACCATGGATTTCGCCCGCCTGATGCCGGACGCCCAGAAAGTATCGTGTTCAGGGTTCGGCGAGCGGGTGATTGCGCAGATGTAGCCAGGGATAAGAGGTCAGGCATCAGAAATGCGTTATTGCGAGCGAAGCGAAGCAATCCAGAAAAATCAACCGCAAAGGACGCAAAGAGCACAGAGAAATTCTCACGCGGAGGCGCGGAGAACGCAGAGTGGGTTTATACCCCTTCATATGCTCTTCTCCCGCTTGCGGGAGAGGAGAGAGAGGGTGCTCTTTTTCAATCGTGGTTTACGCCAACAATTTCTCCAGCAATTCGGCCACTTCCGGCGAGCGAACTTGCTCCACCAGCGCTTCCAGCGTTTGTTGCGCCCGGCTGCGTTGTGGCTCAGCAAGGTCAGACCAAGGGGTGAAAGCGTTGAGCAGCATTGCGGCGACTTGCGGGTTGAGGTTGTCGAGTGTGGCGATATGGTCGGCGATGAAGCGGTAACCGCTGCCGTCGGCGGCGTGGAAGGCGGCGGTATTTCGTTGCGCGAAAGCGCCGAGTACAGCGCGCACGCGATTGGGATTCTTCAGGGAAAAAGCCGGATGTTGCGTCAATTCGCTCACGCGGGCGAGTGCGTCGGCGCTGTGCTGGTGAAATGCGCAGGCTTCGAGCACAAACCATTTGTCGAGCACCAGCGGGTTATCACGCCAGCGTTTTTCAAAGTCGCCATACAGTTCGGCACGTAACGTATGATCGACATCGCGCAGCGCGGCAAGCGCGGCGATGGTGTCGGTCATGTTATCGGCGTTGCGGTAGAGCGCGGCGGCGCGCTGACAAACATTTTCGCGTATTTCTTTTTGGTTAGCGGCGCACAGCAGGGAAAGGGCGTGAGCGCGCAATTTGCGATGGGCAGCGTGTTCAGTGCTGGGGGTGTACGGTGGTGGTACGGCGTGGCGTTCGATGGTGGCGATGAGCGGTTCGGCGAGCGCCTCGGCAAGCGCGCGTCGCATGTTGTTCAAAGCAACGACGAACGCTTCGACCGAAAATGGTGCGTACTGGCTGATCAGCGCGTTGAGATCGGGGAGGGTGAGCGCCAGCGCCCGCAACATGGGATCGCTGGATTCATCGGTGAGCAGCGCCGAATAAAGTTCGAGCAGCGAAGGAGGGAGTTGGGCTTTTTCTCCTGGCGCGCGCGCCAGTTTGACCAGCGCCGATGTCAGCGCGCGCTGGGCAGCATCCCATCTGTTGACCGGATCACTGTCGTAACGGGCAAGGTGAGTCAGCGCAGCTTCGTCGTAATCAAAGCGCAGGCGTACCGGCGCCGAACCGCTACGCAATAGCGAAGGCACTGGACAAGCGTCGATGTTTTCAAAGCGGAAACTTTGCTTCGGCTGATTGAGCAACAGCACGCGCGTGATCGCGGCTCCACTCTCTCCTTGCGGGCAGCAAACCCCCGTCGGCTTCGCTGACGCCTCCTTTGAAAAGGGGGGTAGGGGAGAGAGAAGGGGGTGAGCCCCCATCCCAACCCTCCCCTTGAAGGAGAGAGCTTCCTCCTCTTCCACCCCTCCGATCGGTTCGGCAGGCTCTTGAAGGGGAGGGCTTTCGGTATCGCCCCCCAACCGCAACGGCAAATCATTTCCTTGATCATCGAGAAGGCCGATAGCGACTGGAATCGCCAACGGCGCTTTGTCGGGTTGTCCCGGTGTTGGCGCGGTGTGTTGTTCAAGCGTCAAGGTGTAGCTGCGGCTTTCGGCGTCGAAACTGCCGGAAGCGCGAATCTCCGGCGTGCCCGCTTGCGAATACCAGCGTTTGAATTGTGTTAAGTCTCTACCTGAAGCGTCTTGCATCGCCTGCACGAAATCGTCGCAGGTGACCGCTTTCCCATCGTGACGCGCGAAGTAAAGATCCATGCCGCGCTGAAATATTTCTTCGCCAAGCAGTTCGTGTTGCATTCGGATGACCTCGGCGCCTTTTTCATAGATGGTCATCGTGTAGAAATTTCTGATTTCGCGGTATCCGTCGGGGCGCACCGGATGAGCGGTCGGCCCGGCGTCTTCCGGGAATTGGCGCTTTCTCAGGAAATCGACGACAGCGATGCGTTCTGCCGCTGCCGAACGCATTTCAGATGAGAACTGTTGGTCACGAAAAACGGTCAGCCCCTCTTTCAGCGAGAGTTGAAACCAGTCGCGGCAGGTGACGCGGTTGCCGGTCCAGTTGTGGAAATACTCGTGAGCGATGACGCTTTCGATTGCGTGGTAATCATCGTCGGTGGCGGTGGCCGGATCGGCGAGGATCAGTTTGCTGTTGAAGATATTAAGCCCCTTATTTTCCATCGCTCCCGAGTTGAAATCGTCGGCGCAGAAAATCATGAAACGGTCGAGGTCGTATTCGCGGCGGTAACGTGTTTCGTCCCAGCGCATCGCGCGTTTCAGCGCGCCCATCGCATAGGCGCAACGCGGAATGTTCTCTTTCGTCGAATAAATTTCGAGCGTAATGTTGCGGCCGGAGGCGGTCACGAAAGTATCGCGCAGCGCGTCGAGATCGCCGGCAACCAGCGCGAAAAGGTAGCAGGGTTTGGGGAACGGGTCTTGCCAGCGGGCGAAGTGACGGCCGCCGGGCAATTCGCCGGCGTCAATCCGGTTGCCGTTGGCAAGAAGAACGGGAACTTTCCGGTGGTCGGCGCGCAGCGTGACATCGAAGCGCGACAGTACATCGGGGCGATCCGGGAAATAAGTAATGCGGCGGAAGCCTTCGGCTTCGCATTGGGTGCAAAACACACCCGACGACAGATAAAGTCCTTCAAGCGCGGTGTTCTGCGAGGGCGCATGACGGGTGGTGACGGTGAGCATACCGCTATCGGGAACATCAAAGAGAACAAGGCGGGCATCGTCGTATTGATAGCGCGAAGCATCGAGCGGCGCGCCGTTCAATTCGACGGCAAGCAAAGTTTGCGCTTCGCCGTCGAGCGTTAACGGCGCGTGGTGGTCTTCGGCATAAGCATTGGGGTTGCGCGTGAAATGCAAGGTTGCGGTGACTTCGGTGGCGTTGGCATCAAGGTCGAAAACCATCTCGATGCGAGGAACAAGAAAAGCCGGCGGGCGATAATCGAGGCGGCGCTTGACGGCGGAAAGGGCTGGGTTCATATCGGGAATCATCATGAAACAGGCGTTAAAAGTGCCTGATGGCGCAAGTGTCTCTATTTTATCAAGTCGGCTGTCACAAATCCTGTCGATTGCGTGCGTTTCGTTCGGCAAAAGGCTATGATGTGCATCTGTCGGGTTTTCCCGGGGAGATAATTTTGAATCTGGAAAAAGTAATTTTTGGCTTTTTTGTCATTCTTGCCTGTACGCTGAACACGGGGTTCTTCCTCGGCGATATTGATGTGATTCATATCCACAACTCTACCGAGTTATTCGGAGCGTTGGTCATCAATATCGTGGTCGTGATATTGAAAATCGGCGATCGTACCCAAATCGGCGCGCTGCAAATGGCGACCAGCCTGGCAGCGACGCTGCAACTGATCCTCTCGTCTCTGGTGTGGCTGTGGCATACGCAGATAAGCGGACAGCCGATGGATGCGGCGACGATGTCCTCCATTGTATCGTTGTCGGGAGGGGCGCTGGTCGCCAACGTGATCTCGGTCGTTCTGCTGATCGGTGAAACTTTGCGGCATACCCGGTAACAGGTCGCCGGAAAATAGCTGAAGACAATCGCTCACATGGGTGAACCGCTTTTTCTCATTTTGCGCCGCTTGCGGCAGCCGCTGCTCGTGGTTGTCGTTACCGTCACCATCACGGTATTGGGGCTGGCGAATATCCCCGGCGTTGACGAAAACGGCAATCCGGCGCCGCTCGGGTACTTTCACGCGTTTTACATTATCAGCGAAGTCACCACGACTTTAGGCTTCAGCGAAATACCCTATCCGTTTAACGCTGCCCAACACCTTTGGATGCTTTTCTCAATGTACATCCTGGTGATTTCCTGGGGGTACGTGCTGGGCGTGATTTTCCATATGACGCGCGATCCGGCGTTTCGTATGGCGCTGGCGCGCAGCCATTTTGCGACGCGGGTGCGGCGCCAAACGGATCCGTTTATTCTGGTTGTCGGTTATGGTCAGAGCGGGAATGTGTTGGTACGGATGCTCGATCGCATCGGCTACAACTCAGTGGTCGTTGACTTGCTGGCGGATCGGGTGGCGCGAATCGAAACGCAGGAATACCAGCGAATGCCGTTATTCGTCGCTGGTGATGGGCGCTGGCCGGAAACACTGGTTGACGCCGGGGTGACGCACGCGCAATGTCAGGCGATGGTGGTGCTGGCTGGCGATGACGATACGTCGCAGGCGGTGGCGATCGGCGGTTCGGCGATGAATCCGAATCTTCGCATCATCACGCGGGCGCGCTCGGAGATGGCCGTGGCCAATCTCGAGTCATTCAACCGGATCGAGATCGTCAATCCCTACGAAACTTTTGCGCTTAACCTCGGTCAGGACTTCAGCGCGCCGGAAAAATTGCAAGTCAGAGAATGGCTGACCGGACTGCCCGGAGCCAGGCGCCCTGAAGTGCTGAAATTGCCGATTGGACATTGGGTGATTTGCGGTTTCGGACGTTTCGGTCATTACGTCGCCCAGGCGCTGACGCGGGCTGGCGCCACCTGGACGGCTATTGACGACAATCCGGCGTTCGTTCCAGAGTCGTCGCTCATCCAGAAAAGCTACAGTCAGGAAACGTTGTCCGAAGCCGGGATCGAACAAGCAGTCGGTATCGTTGCCTGCACCGACCGCGATGCGATCAATTTGGCGGCAGTACGACGCGCCCGTGTGCTGAACCCCGATCTTTTCGTCGCAGTTCGACAAATGCACGCCTCCAACGCCAGCCTTGTTGAAGCAACGCAGGCAGACCTGCGCTTCATTCAGGCCGAAATCACGTCGCACGAAGTGCGGCAACTGATCACTTCACCGCTGCTGAATCGCTTTTTGCTGGCATTGCGCGCCGATACCGGCGACCTTGCCCAGCGCGTCAGCGCTCAGCTCGAAGCCGCCGTTCAGGATCGTGTGCCGTTCCTCTGGGTGTTCAGCTGCATGGCGGCGTATCCAGGGTTGCGCGAAGCGTTTGGATACGATCCGGAAAATCCGTTGCGGATCGGTGATCTGCTTGTCCATCCGCACGATCCATCCAGCTTTTTACAGGCAACGGCGCTGATGCTGGTACGCAACAACGAGGAAACCCTGCTTCCGGAATCGCATGTCCAATTGCAATCGGGAGATCGTATTCTTTTTGCCGGCCCCAAAGGTGTCGAAGCCCTGCAAAAACTGCACTACCTGACACCCAGCCCGCTGCCGCTGATCCGAACCGGCATCGAGCCTCCGCGCAGTTGGTTGTTCAGAACGCTGGCAGCCTGGCGGGAAGAGAGAGCAGCGCACTGAAACCCCATGACGCGCTAACGCTTGCGCGTAAATCACAACACCCGGACAAGCGAAGCGCCGCCCCGGAAATCAAAAACGAAATTTAACCGCAAAGAACGCAAAAAGCGCGAAGAAATCCTGCGCTTCATCGTAGGTGCTCCTTCCTACCGGTGTGGGGGAAAGTTAGAAATGCGACATTGGCAACGCGTTGCAGGAAACTCCTTCCCCCGTGTACGGGGGAAGGGTGGGATGGGGGGCAGCATCTTGGCGGCTACGCCGCAAGCGCTGTAGCACATGGCTCACTGCCCCGCTTACTGCTTGGCAAACGTTGCCACCACGGTGCAGTCGGCATAGATCGAGCTGGTCGCGTAGCTGCTCGCAGTTGTACTGCCTATACCGCCGGAGCTAAAGCTACCGGCAGGACAAGTGCCGCC
>WQUA01000067.1 GCA_009786025.1 Pseudomonadota bacterium
CCAGAATGGTTGCGACCTGTTTGGCGCTGGTGGCATTCGGGTTTGTGTTTACGGTTTATGTGCTATCCGAATGGGTGCTGGGCCCGGCTCTTGACCCGGCCATGCGCCCTCCCCATTGGGCCATTACGGCCTTCTTGGTCGCGTGCGGCGTGCTCTTCATCGTGGGCGGCGGACTCTTGCCGATCATCGCCGCGCTGTACTATCTCGTGACTGCGGGTATCCGGGTGGCGAAGGGGCGAACGGGGATCATTCTCGATGCCGATGGCTACACGGACTTGGTGATGCTTCAGTTGATACCCGTGAGAATCTCGTGGGAAAACGTCCAATCCATCGCCACGGAAGCCGATGAAGGTTCCCCGATAGCTCTGTTGTGCGTTCGCTTGAAGGATGATTCGGTGTACCAAGGCTATTCATCTTTCAAGCGCTTTATGACGCACACAATGTACATATCGCACAAAAACCTTAGGCGGTACGCAGTTCGCAGGAAGTTTGGTTGGCGCTATCCTGATTATCCGCCGATCGTCGCGGTGGGTCTCATGGGTCGCCAAGCTGTCATCCAGCCCTTTGGCCTGCCGGTAGACGCCGAGTACCTGTCCACGCTCATGAACTCCTATTTATCCGCCTGGCGCAAGGAGCATCGTCATAGGGCGCGGCGGTCATCAAAACAAGTGCTGGACGCTCACGTCCCAGCCTGCCGCGCTTTAACGCAAAACGAAGAGGAATAAACATCATGGTCATTACGGTTGCGTTTGATGTCTATGGCACCTTGATCGACACGCAAGGAATCGTTACCGCGCTCGGCGCGCGCATGGGCGACAGGGCCGCCGAATTCTCCCGCGCCTGGCGCGAGAAGCAGCTCGAATATACCTTTCGCCGCGGATTGATGCAAAACTATCAGGACTTTTCCGTTTGCGTCCGCGATGCGTTTGATTACACGAACTCATCTTTCGGGTCACCGTTTGGCCAAGAAGAGAGGACGTATCTGCTGGCGGCATACGAAAAATTGCCGGCATTCCCGGACGCCAAGGGCGGTCTGGCGGCGGTCAGGCAGGACGGCCATCGGTTGTTTGCTTTCTCCAACGGGCGCGCCGATACTGTCGCGGCGCTGCTGAAAAACGCCAGGCTCCTCAGCTATTTCAACGACATCGTCAGCGTTGACGACATGAAATCCTTCAAGCCCAATCCGGGTGTATATGCTCATTTCCTGCGCCAAGCCGGGGCCGCGGGCGCCAGCGCCTGGCTCGTATCGAGCAACCCGTTCGACGTGATCGGGGCCGTCTCGGCGGGGATGCGCGCGGCCTGGATCAAGCGATCTCCCGACGCATTGTTCGACTCCTGGGGCATCGAACCTTCCCTGGTTGTTCCTGGCCTAGGCGAGTTGGCTGAGGGTATCCGCCGCCAAACCGCCTGATTCCATTTCCACTTCAATACGGCAGCGAGGCCGTTGGGGGCCACCTGCGGCTCCGCACAAAAGGACCCGCAGAAAACTTTCGCTGCGTCGCGCTTCCATCTCCGCAAAAGAAAACAGCGCCGACAACGGCGCTGTTGTTCTCTCTCAAAAAGATTTATTTCTTTTTGGTGGCAGAACTCTTTTTCGCAGGCGCCGGCGCCGGTGCAGGCGCTGGCTCTTCCTCCTGCTGCACCTGCAAACCGCCGCGCCCGGTTCCCAAACCGCCTTCGACGGTTTGCATCCTGTAGTTGCGTACCGCTTTGACGATGTTGTTGAAGGAATCGGTGAGCGCCGCGACGATTACTTTGCCTTCGTCAGTATTGGAATAGCCGCCAAGACCGCCGCCGCCATGCGCGCCGAAGATCGAGCCGAGCGCGCCGAAATCAACATTTTTGGCGCTGCCTTCGGCCGCCGCCAGTTGTACGCCGGAACGATTGTCCACCAGTGTCAATAAGGTGCTGGCTTCCTTGAAATTAGCGCTGCCGGCCAAACCGACGAGCGCGCCGCGCCAGCCGCCGATGATGCCGCCGACTGTCCCGGCGACCCCTCCGGCGTTGTTATTGCTGAACGTAATCGACGGGCTTAGCGAATAGTCCGCCGACACCATCTGCCCTTTGCCGAAATTGGAGTTTTGCCGCAACTCGCCGGAATCGGCCAGTTCGCGCTCCCGCATCATGCTGCCCATCGCGCGGCCGCGTTCGACAACCACAAAACAATTGGATTGCTGCGCCAGCAATTTGAGCACCGGCGCAGTCGGTCCCAGTTTGTACTGCTGGTTATAGTATTGATACCAATCGGAGCCGGTGTCTTCAATGACCGCCAAAGTGCCGAGCGCCTTGTCGCATCTTTCGAGCGCGGCGTTTTCCCCTTGCGCGTTGGCGCCGCCGGCTGAGCCGGTTGCTGTTGTCTTCGCGCTTTCCGACCCCATCTGCATGTTTGAACAGCCCGCAGCGATTAACAACACGGCAAGCGCCCCCAAAAACGAGAGCAGTTTGTTGAAAGAGCGTTTCAAGGTGACCTCCTGATCTAAATAACGAATGTGGCAATATGAGCAACCTCTGGAGAAAAACAAGCCTTTGCTTTCCCCCGCCTCCCTTCGTCTTCTATCCGCCTGCCGCCGAGTTTCCTCTCTTAAGACGGAATATTAGAACGTGAAAAAATTGTAGCACGTGAGTATAAAAAATAATATCAAAGGGCTGTAAAAACGCCCCGAAAATGACGAGCGCGTGACGTGTAAGCAAAAAACAGGCGCGGCAAAATACCGCGCCCTTCTCTCTTTGTTACAGGTTATTTTTTCAGTTTGACGACATCACCCCTCAATGCCACACCCGCCATGATGGCTCCTGCGTGGCATTCGAACTGGTCTTTGCTCTTGAAGCTGATCTTTTTGAAGTAGCTTTCAATGTTGATAACGGCATTACCGCCTTCGCTGCGGGCGCGCTCCTGGAGCTGGATCAACGCCGAGAGCATCGCAAAGTTGCAGGCCTCTTCGTCGCTCTTGTTCGCCGCGTTGGTTTTCTTGTTGGTGATGACGCCTTTGACCAATGTTGCGTCAACCGCAGGATGCGATTGATCGCCGAAATAAAACGCGATGTCCTCATCGAGGTGCCATTTTCCTTCTTGCTTTTTGCCCAATTCGAGAGCGTCTTTGATCGGCAGCAGGTGTTTGTCGTCGCGCGCCTGAACGCCAGCCGCGCATAACGACAGGGAAACAAAAAAAGCGGTGAAAACAGTTGCTTTTACAGATAATTTCATGGGTTCTCCTTCATGGGTGTGGGTAAGGCAAAGATTCGGGTCACTCTTTCAATTTGACGATATCGCCGCTCAGGAAAACTTTGGCCGAGCCTCCAACGATACATTCAAATTGTTGCTTGCTGTTGAAGCTCGCTTTTTTGTAATAACTCCTGATGCCGATGACGGCGTTGCCGCCTTCTTTGCGCGCGCGCTCTTGCAGCGTCGCCAGCGCTTCCACCATGGCGGCGTTGCACGCCTCGTCTTCACCTTTGTGTGCAACCTTGACTTTTCCTTTAGCCTCAACACCTCTGGCAAATGATACTGCGACCGCAGAATGCGATTGATCGCTAAAGTAGAGTCTGATGTCGCGACCAAGCGCTCCGTTGGCTCTGCCCATCTCGACGGCGCCTTTGATCGAAAGATAGTGCTCGGCGCTACGGGCTTGCACACCGACTGCGCACAACGACAAGGCAACCAGCAGGGCGGTAAAAACAGAGGCTTTTACAGGTGTTTTCATGGGTTCTCCTTCATGGGGGTGGTTGGTGAAAATCAAATCCATCGTTTGAAGATCAGCGACGTGTTAATGCCGCCGAACGCAAAATTGTTGCTCATCGTGTATTCGCAATTGAGCGCACGACCATCGCCGCGCATATAATCGAGCGGCGCGCAACGCGGATCAACGTGATCCAGATTCAGCGTCGGCGCAAACCAGCCGGTACACATCATCTCTATCGTTATCCACGCCTCCAGAGCGCCGGCAGCGCCCAAGGTGTGTCCCATATAACTCTTTAACGACGACATGGGTATATTCTCGCCGAAAACGGCATGAGTCGCACAACTTTCTGCGATGTCGCCCAGGTCGGTAGCCGTGCCGTGGCCGTTGACGTAGCCGATGGCCTTCGCTGGAAGCTCAGCGTCAGCAAGCGCCAGCCGGATGGCAGTGGCCATGGTTTCGGCCTGCGGCTGGGTAACGTGGGCGCCGTCGCAGTTGGTGCCAAAGCCGACAACTTCTGCAACAATCCGGGCGCCGCGCGCGCGCGCGTATTCAAGTTCTTCGAGAATCAGCGTTCCCGCGCCCTCGCCGATGACCAGCCCGTCGCGATCGCGGTCATAAGGCCGCGGTGTTGTGGCGGGCGCATCGTTGCGGGTGCTGGTGGCGAACAGCGCGTCGAAAACCGCCGCTTCCGACGCGCACAATTCTTCGGTGCCGCCGGCGATCATCACGTCGGCGTGTCCGTAACGGATCGCCTCGTAAGCGTAACCGATGCCCTGGCTGCCGGAAGTGCAGGCGCTCGATGTGGTGATGACCCGACCGGTCAACCCGAAAAAGACGGCGATGTTGACCGGCGCGGTGTGCGCCATCATCCGCAGATAGCTGTTGGCGGTAATCCCGTCAAGGGTGCGGTCTTCGAGTAGCCGCAGAAAATTGGCGACGGCGGCGGGCTCGCCGGTCGAAGAGCCGTAGGAAACGCCGGTGCGTCCAGACGTCAGCGCCGGATGATCGAGCAGCCCGGCGTCGGCGAGCGCCCACTCGCTGGCAAGGCACGCCATCAGAGCAACGCGCCCCATGCTGCGGGTGCGCTTACGGGAATAATGCTCCGGCAGATCGAACGGCGTCGCCGGTGCGCCGAGGCGGGTGTTGAGTCCGGCGATGTCATCCCATTCGTCCATGAAACGAACGGCGTTCCGGCGGGCGCGCAGCGCGCGTTCAACGTCCGGCCAGTTGTTACCGATCGGGCTGATGCCGGCCATGCCGGTGACGACAACGCGGCGGCGGCTCACAACATACCTCCATCGACTGCGATGACCTGCCGGGTAATGTAAGCGGCATCGTCGCGCATCAGGAAAACAACGGCGGCGGCAACCTCTTCCGGCTTCCCGATCCGCCGCATCGGGATAATCGGTAGCGCGTGTTCGACCACTTCCGGCGGCACCATCTCGGTGTCGATCAGCCCGGGGGCGACACAGTTCACCGTGATCTGTCGCTTCGCCAGTTCCAGCGCCAACGCCTTGGTCGCACCGATGATGCCGGCTTTGGCGGCACTGTAGTTGACCTGCCCGCGATTGCCGGCGATGCCCGAAACCGACGACAGTGTGACGATGCGGCCGGGTCGGCGCGCCTGCACCATCGGCATGGTTAACGGATGGAGGACGTTGTAAAAACTGTCGAGGTTGGTGTCGAGCACCCGATCCCAGTCAGCGGCGGGCATCGCCGGAAAGGCACTGTCGGCGGTAATGCCTGCGTTGCACACTACGCCGTAATAAACGCCGTGCGCGGCAATATCGGCTTCCAGCGCCTGCCGCGTCGCGTCGCGGTCGGCGATATCGAACATCAGTAACCGGGCTTGTCTCCCCTGGGCAACAATCGCTTCGATCACAGATTCGGCCTGGACGCGCTGACTGCGACAATGGACAACGATGTCAAATCCGTCCTGCGCCAGTCGCAGGGCGACAGCGCGACCGATGCCGCGGCTGGCACCGGTAACCAATACCGTTCGGGAAGAGGGAGGGGGCATACCGTTTTTTCAGTCAACAAACGGCACTATTGTAACGCCGAAGTATTCTCGCAGGCGGAAGATATTTGTTGCAGGTACGCCTCCAGATCGTTGGGCTGGAACACCAGCAACGTCGCCTCAGCAAGCAACACGTCGGCGGCGTTATGTATTGTGCAACGCATCGCCACCAAACCATCGCTCGCCGTCAATTCTTCATCGGCAGTGATGCGCAATAGGTCGCCGACGCGAAACTGCGGCTCGTGGCTTCGATAATGACGCGTTCCGACCAGGAAACCGATTCTGACCGGCAACTGTTTATCCAGCGCCCGCCAGCCGGCCAGGGCTCCGATCGTTTGCGCCATATATTCAATGCCGACCCAACCGGGAACGGCGGCGCCATCGCAGAACGGACTGTCCACTTGAATGGCAACTTCGCAAACGACATGCGATCCGACGGCATCAACGAGACGGTCGAGTAACACCATCGGCGGACGGTGCGGCAGGTATTCGGCGATCGGAAGGTAATTCATGACTTGTCCCGTTACGTTGTTTTCAGCACCAGCGCGGTATTGCTGCCGCCGAAAGCGAATGAGGTGGACAGCGCCGCACGCACGGGCGCTTTTGCGCGCTCATGCAACGCCACCAGCGGCAGGGGAGGATTCTCCGTGTCCTGAACGCCGTCCCACAAGTGCGGCGGCAGGCGTTGGGCGCTATCGGTCAACGTCAGCCAGGTCATCACCGCTTCTACCGCCCCGGCAGCGCCCAGCGTGTGGCCGGTGAGCGGCTTGGTGCTGCTGGTGGGGCAATGGGGAAAGAGCTTCGAGATAACGCGACTTTCCATTGCGTCGTTATGCGGCGTGGCCGTGCCGTGCAAATTGATATAGCCAATGTCGGCAGGCGAACAATCAGCGCGATGCAGCGCTTCGAGAATGGCCTCGGTTGCGCCCTTGCCGTCGGGGTCGGGCGCCGAAATGTGATAACCGTCGGACGTTTCGCCCCAACCGGCCAACGTGACCGCGTGCTTGTCCTCTTCGGTTTGCCGCCGCATCAAAAACAGCGCCGCGCCTTCGCCGATATTGATACCACAACGATTGGCTGAAAACGGCAGACACGGCGCTTCGCTGATCGCGTCGAGCGAAGAAAATCCGGCGACGGTGAAACGGGTGAGCGTATCGACGCCGCCGGCGATCACCAGATCGGCCAGGTCCGCGCGCAACAGGCGCGCGGCGCTGATCAGCGCCTTGGCGCTCGATGTGCAAGCGGTCGAAACGCCGTAAACAGGGCCGGCGCAACCGAGATATTCGGCGAGCATCCGCGGCGAAGAACCGACCTCCTGCTGACTGTAATGAAACCCTTCGGGGAACCGCCCTGTCTGGTAATGGATACGAACCGCTTCTTCGCTTTCGGCCATGCCCGTCGTGCTGGTGCCGAGAACCACCGCGATGCGATGCGCCAGAATGTCGCGCGTCAACTCACGGAACAAAGGCTCGATCTGTGCGAACGTCGCCAGTAGCAGAGCGTTGTTGCGCGACTGCTGAGGAAGCGGAAAAGCCGCGAGCGACGGCAACGGCGTGTCAGCATGGCCGAGCGTCAATATTCGCCCGGGGCTGTAAGCATCGCTGCGGCGCATCCCCGGACTGCGCCCGGAAAAAAGCGCCTCGCGGACATTCGCCAAACCATCACCCAACGCGCAAGAAATCGCCGGTGGTAACAAAATGATCGGACTAGGGGGCATCGTCAGTGGCCTCATGACTATCGAACGTCACCTGATAGTGTAATGCATGGTTGTCGAGCATGACACGTCCCTGCCAGAGCGAGCCCTCGGGGGCACGGATGGAAATATTGAGCGCCCCGTCAAGCAACACCTGCCGCGTTCCCGGTTTTTCCTGAACCGTCCAGCCGTTCGGCAACGCGGCGCGCAACGCGTCAAACGGCGCATACGCCAGCAACAAATCGTTGACGATGCGCGTGGCCGACAAATGGCTGGGCAGCGGCTGCGTTTCAGTAATTTTTTCTCCGTCATAATCGAAACT
The DNA here is from genome assembly GCA_009786025.1 of Pseudomonadota bacterium. Lineage (GTDB taxonomy): Bacteria > Pseudomonadota > Gammaproteobacteria > Burkholderiales > Casimicrobiaceae > UBA931. The sequence goes on from WQUA01000067.1 coordinate 7,713, forward strand.
GAACAGCCGCGCTCCGAGCGCCATACCGATCACCGTCAACGTGCTGTCGTGAATGTCGAGCACCATCTCCAGCGTTTTCTGCTCGCCGCGCCAGACAATCGTCGTCCGCTGCTCGACCGTCTGAACGCCGAGCGCTTCCGGCGGCATTTTCAGCAACGGCAAACCGCCGGAAAGCCAGAAAGAGGTGCAGGCGGTGAGGGTAAGCGTTGCAAGTAACGTCAACAGGGAACAAGGCGTGGTCATAAATGTTTTTGATTGTAGCAGCAAGCGTCGCCGGATAAGCGCGTAGATCGTGGTAAGTGGTCTTTAGCCGCGAGCGAAGCGGGGGGGGAAGCGTGACGTTTTGGCTATGCGCTCCCCTCCGGCGCCGGCAGTCGAAATAGCGGCGTCAACAACCAAACCAGGCCGATGCCGAATACGGTAGCCAGCCCGATCGTCCGCAGCGCGAGCGTGCTGCTTATGGTCAGCGATCTTCGCGGCTCTTGTGAATTTATCAAGCATCACGGTTGAGCAGCGCCAGATAATCGGTATAGGTATAGTGCTTGCCGTATTTGCGCTCGTCGGCGCAAGTCACGATGCCCAAACTGGCCAGCGCGCGGAATGCGCTTTTGGCGGTGTTGAATGTCATGCCGGTCGCCGCCGCGGCTCGCGGCGCGGTCGAGACAGGCTGACGCTGCAAGTGTTCGAGCAAGCGCAAGGCGGATGGGGCGCCGCGGCCCAATTCGCGCACCTGCTGCTGGTGTTGCTGAAACAGCGCCAGCAGACGCTGTGCGGTATCCACCGCGCCGGTGGCCACGTCGATCACGCCTTCGAGAAAAAATTCAATCCACTCCTCCCAATCGCCTTCCAGGCGCACGGACTGGAGCAGTTCGTAATAGCGGCTGCGGTGCTGTTTGAAATACAGCGACAGGTACAGCAGCGGCTGGCGCAGTACGCCTTCGGCATGGAACAGGAAAACGATCAGCAGGCGGCCAAGGCGACCATTGCCGTCCAGAAAGGGATGGATGGTCTCGAACTGCACATGCGCCAGCGCGGCGCGGATCAGCACCGGCAAGGCGACCGGCTGGCCGTGCAGAAAGTTTTCCAGCGCCCCCATGCATTCCAGCACCTTGTCCGGCGGCGGCGGCACATGAAGCGCGTTGCCGGGACGTGTGCCGCCGATCCAGTTCTGGCTGCGGCGAAATTCGCCGCGCGATTTGCTCGCGCCGCGCCCATCGCGCAACAGCACGGCATGAATTTCGCGGATCAGGCGCAGCGAAAGCGGCAAACCTTCCTGCATGCGGACGATGCCCAGCTCCAGCGCGGCGACGTAGTTCGATACCTCGCGCACGTCGTCCAGCGGCACACCGGGGCTGCCTTCGGCCTCGAACAGCAACAGGTCGGACAACGAAGACTGCGTGCCCTCGATCTGCGAGGACAGCACCGCCTCCTTGCGAACATAGGAGTACAGGAACATCTGCGGATCGGGCAGCAGGTTCGAGAACGCATCCAGACGGCCCAGCGCCAGCGCGGCGTTTTGCGCCAGGGTGTGCAGCCGC
>WQUA01000068.1 GCA_009786025.1 Pseudomonadota bacterium
TATTGGGTTCATTCCTCACTCCGGCGCTGATCGACGCTTATCTTGACGCTTGCGGCTGCGATCCATAGCGAAAATTACATCCAGCGTCAGTGGCGCTTGTGGCCTTGATTTGTTTTTGTCATTCACTCGGCCATTCAAATCTGGTTGAAACATATGGATGTACAATGATTCCAAAATGTCGAGGTCTTTTGCGTCGCATGGTACGTATGCCATGCTGTCAAAATCTTTCCGGTCTGTCTTGTGTTGATTGACACGAGCAAACACGCTGAAGCTCTGCCCAACATAGACGATGCGTCCATTTTTTATCAAAAAATAGACGCCTGTACAGTTGTGCCATTTGGCTGCAGCGGCGACTATTTCTGACTCTCTGAGTAGCGTTTTGTTTGTTAGTCGTTGCGCCGCCAGGTGTAGCACACCCTCTCCTTGAAGCGCAGAGATTCGCTCCTCAAGTTCTTTGGCTTCTTTTTTCAGCGCAGTAACGCCGGATGCCGCTTCTTCATATGCTGCTTTTCTGGCGGCAACGTTTCTAACGCGCGCTTCTATAGATCGTCTGGTCCATTCGCGTCGCTGTTCTGGTGTGGCGGTGATATGCGTCATTCCTCGTCCCCCTGCCCCGGCCAAGGCTGCGTCCTGTCAGCGCGGCGGCGAACAAGTCGCCTTGCCCTAGATGGTCGTGCCGCAGATAGGCCACCAGCAGAAGCTGCGCCGCCCGCAGCGGTTCGCCCGATAAAATTTGCTCGATCTCCTGGTCGAACAAAGCCAGAAATTCGCAGGTGTCTCGCATTGCCTGGGAGCCAAAAGTGTCCGTTCTTGCCATGACTTGCCCTCATTGCGGAGTTGAAAATGTTGCGTTCAGTGCAGAGACCGTGGGGACAGGTCATAGTCCGTACCTCGTTGTTTTGCGCTGCTCCAAGTGCTGGCATGGCGTGCTGGCCGAAACCATTCACAACGGGGACTTTCACAGAGTCAGCGGAGATTTCCGAGCGCAGGCTCCAGACGCGCGGATATTCCCGATGGCAAAGCCGCCCGAAGCGCCGCAGCATCTGCCGGAGGATGTGAATGTCCTGTTCATGGAGGGCGCGATAGGCGCCAAGCGCACTCCGCATTCGGCCTGCATTGCGTTTCGTTCCTGCCTTGAGGCGGCCTTGAAAAGGCTCGATCCTGAAAGCGGCGGTCGTGTATCGCTCAAGGATCGGATCGATCGGCTGGTCGCCAAGCACCTGCTGCCGCCCGCCATTCAAGATTGGGCGCACCACATCCGCGACATGGGAAACGATGCGGCCCATGCGGATGGGTTGGGAACGCAGGAAGATGCGCGCACGCTCGCCCAGGAACTCCAGGGCTTTACCCACCACGTCCTGCTCTACCTGTTCACGCTTCCCAAGGAAATCGAGTTGGCGCGCCAGCGCCGGGCTGTGTAGCGCGTTCATGCGTCGGCCCCTTCCACCATTTCAGCAACCTCATCGTCCCGCCAGTCCACCCACACCCCGGCCATGCGCGCGATCAGTGATGCGGCGCGCTCTTTCACGGGTTCTCCGCGAGCGGCAGCGGCGAGCAGGTCGAACAGGTCGGACTGACTTGGGCCGTTGGTGTGTTCGAGCGATTCGACAAGCACCTCGCCCAGCGTGGGATAGCGGCGCAGGTACTGGCCGGTTTCCGCAACCTTGGGCGCGCTGTAGTCGGGCACGCTGGGTGCCCAATCAAGCTCGGCGCTCATGGGCAGGTGCGTGGCCGAGCGCACGTAGTCGTTGACCATCTCGATTTTTCTGGCGAGCACGGCGTCGGCAAACGCAAAGCGGTCGGACTGCTCTTGCGCGGAGCGCAGGGTCTCGATTTCGTGGGAATCCATCAGCATGGTTGGCTCCTTGGGGTGAGAAGGGGGTCTGCCCGCAGCCGTTGGACAATGGAAGTTCCACCAACCACAACCCATTGAAAGGGGCAGACCATGAGCTTTGAAAACACGCAACATGCCGTGCACAACCTGCGCACGCAGGCCCGCAACAGCGGCGACAAAGTGGCCGAACGTCTGGCCGACGTGCTGGAAAAACTGGTCGAGACGCTCGCCAGGAACAACTCGGAAGTCATGAACAAACTCCAGAGGCTGGAGTCGCTGGTGCATTGAGTCTGTTCAGTGCAGCAAGATAGACATCGACATACGTGATGCCGACTTCCATCGGCGTGCTTTCGCCAAAGCTTTTTTCTGACGACTTGAACATCGCGTGTTCGGCGGCGCTGCGCGCCAGATCGTGCGTGTAGCGTTGCACTTCGCTCATTGCGCCTTGCGGTGCCTTGCTTGTGTCTTCCATCGCGGTTCTCCTGTTGGGTGGGGCGATGTGGGAATCATAAGGCATAGCCTTATTGATTGTCAATAGGCTGTGCCTAACTTTTTTGTAAAGTTGCTACACTCCCTGGGCAGCGGGCGCCATCCGGCTGCTCGCCGGTTGCTGCGGCGGCGTGTCAAACTTGGGGTTGCCAGGCCACGCCACGCAGGAACCCAGATGCTCGAAAAACTCAACCTTGAAAGGTGGTACAGAGTGCTGGTCTACCTCGGCGCCATTTTTTTCGGTGGTGCCGTCTTCTTTTCGGACGCGGTGAACAAGGGGCCGATCACGGACGTGGCCTTGATGCTGCTGGGCGCCGGCATGTTCTTCTTCGGCATGGGCGAGTGGATCAACCACCCGCCGCGCGGAGAGAAGGGCGGCCCGTCGTTCTTCGGGCCGGGCGCTGTGCGCGTCCCGCACCTCGGTGGCCTGCTGCTGGACGTGGTGGGCGCGGCGCTGTTCATTGCCGGGCTGGGCTGGCGCTGGCTGGCCAGGCTGTTTTAGCCACCTTTTGAGACGGGCGGCAGCGGGCCGGAGGAAATGGCACGACCGGAAGCCAGCAACCGGACGGCGGCGCGATCCGAACCGGAAACGATCGCGCTTGCTGTACAAACCGCTGTTCGCCCGTCACCCCTATGGGGCCACCGCAGTGACAGGGAACGAAAAAGCCGCCCGCGGGCGGCTGGTGGTTGTGAGTGGGCATACTCAGCAGAAATTGGCCGCCAAGCGCCTGACCAGCCACGGTTGTTTCACGTGTTCAGGATATCCATCGGCGGTGGATTGCTCGCGTTCGCAGATCAGCGTCAGGGTTTTCAGGGGCGGGGGCGCATTGGCGCAAAGGAGTGCATGGCTCGATTCCCATTGGGCTACATTGGCGGGCTTCAGTTCGCCGGGCGGAACGGCCTTGATCTGGCCAATCAAGGCGGCTGCCTGCTCGGCCAGTTCCTTGTGCAACTGTTTGCGATCGCCATAGCCGAACACCAGCGCCAGAAACCCAAAACCCGAAATCGCTGACGCGATCAGCGGCGCCCAGTCTTGAAGCGCCTTGCCGATTAGTGTGGCGCCCAGCACGACCGTGGCCGACGTGGTGATCTTGCCGGCCAGGTCGAAGAATCTCTGGCGCTTGCGGTGGTAGCGCAACTGCACCCAAACATGGAACAACACGGCGCAACGCCGTTCCCACACGGGGTCACCGGCGGCGGCATTGGAATTTTTCGTGTTCATGGGCGCGTATTGTGGCGCTGGCAACACGTGCTGTCTACTCTTTCGGCCTTGGCGGTGGGGGAGGCGGCGGCGAATAGTTGATGTTGGTGTCGCTGTGGTCAAGCGCCCGTCCGGGCCTGGATGGCGAACGGGTGGATTCCTGCAAAGGCGGCTTCGCCGGCTTCGGCGCCGGGTTTGGAGTGGTGGGTGGCTTCTGGGTGGTCATGGGAGCCTCAGGCTGGTCATTTAAGCGGCTTCATTCGGTTTTTCTCGGCTTCTTCCGGGTGCAAACAGTAATAGCTTATTTCCGCCTCTAGCCTCGCCGCGCCAACGCCGTTCGGATCAAAAACGAGAAAATCCGAGTATTTTTTATCGAAATAAACCGAGTTTATTATGTTTTTGAGTTGCTTGTCATCAAACGATTGCATTTCTTTAACGCCCTTGATTTGGATATATGTCTGCTGAGGCGTCAGGCCGTTATTTCTCGATGTGTAAGAAAAATTCCACGCCTCGCCCAATAGTGTGCAATAAAGCATTTTTTCTTGGAACTTTTGACATGCTTGTTCCGTTGCCATGTAATGGGCCTGTCCGCCATTAATATTCACTATTGCGGATGGACTTCCATTTTTCATTTCACCTTTAATAGCATTCCCTACGTAAGGCAAAATATCCGACTGTTTTGCAGGTTGACACCATTTTGATTTGTCGCTTCCGGGGTTAACTGCATACCACGTATCAAAAGCAGTCATTTGTCGCAATATGGGGTCTAGTTTCCTTTGGCTATCTTTTTGGTTTTGTGGCATGGTCTGCGCACAGGCCGCCATCGAAACGACCGCCATCAGGAATCCAGTCAGCTTTTTCATTGTGGCCTCATGTGTGGCTGTGCGGTTAGCTGTTGATGATTTCATAGACTGGCATTTTTGATCTTGGCGTTATTTCTCTAACAACAACCCGATCAAATTCCTTATTGGCTTCGGCTATCTTGTTTTGTATTGCCGCAGTAGTTTTTTTAAGTTTTGTTTTTGACCTGATTTCCAGTATTGCAATGGTTGTGGCCGAGAATATAAACAATAAAAAACCAACAAGCTCCGCAATACCAGAAGCAGCAAAAGAAGCTGCGGCAGATAGTGCGGCCAAAGCAAGTAACGGCTTGAGTAAAGGAACTGGTGAGACAGAAGGCTTCAGCGCGTTTGCGTCCTGGACTTTTGCTAAAGCGTTTATCAGACCTACGACCTTCCCGTAGTGTTCTTGCAATGTCTCCTCTATTTTATAAATAGTCAGCATTATTTTCTCTTTTCGTGCTGATGATATTGTGCTCATGTCGTTATATAGCTTGAAGTTTTCCATAATAACGTCTATCTCTTTTGATAGTCCATCAAAAATTTTTTTGTGAGGCTCTTCTTCGCACATCTCTTTCATGTCTGATTTGTTGACGCATATACCATATGACGCAAAATATCTAATAACTGCATCGTTTAATCGCGCTTGCGCGGAAAGCACAAATTCAGCATCCTCTTGCGCCTTCTTTGCTGTTGTCATTGTCCGCGCTCCTGCCTACCTGAACTTCTTGACCATCTCGCGTACCACGCCCACGATCTGGGCGGTGCCCAGCGGCTTGATGGGATAGCGGTCGTTGAGGGGTTTGAGGTACAGGTCGTCGCCGTCGCGCACGAGCTGTTTGAAGGTGGCCTCGGTGCGTTCGGTCGCGCCGCTGCGCACGATCACATAGTCGCCGGGGTGTGGTTCCAGCTCTTTCTCGACGACGATGATGACGCCTTCCGGGAAGTCTGGCTCCATGCTATCGCCCTTCACGCGCAGGGCGAAGGTGCTGTCGGCGCGCACGGGGACGGTTGTTTCGACCCACCCCTCGATATCCGATGCGGCGATGGCCTCATGCGGCTCGCCGGCCTGTATCCACGAGATGATTGGAGCCTTACCCCTGATGGAGGGGCCGGGGGCGGTGTTCGTTTCTTCAGCGCGAGAAGGATCACGCAAAAAGAGACCCCAATACGCCGGGGTGCACACGTCGGAAAAATAACTCCACAGTTCCGGCAGCTTTTCTTTCGCTATGACGCCGCGATTGAGCCAGTCCTGCACCGAGGGCGGCTTGACGCCGAAGTGGTCTGCGACCTCGACCTGCGATACGCCCTTGCGCCTGATCGCCTCTCTAATCGCCTCTCCGAGAGCTTTTCCTGTAAGCATGGCCTAATTTTCAGTTGGGTTGCACCGAATAGGCAATTCCTCATTGCGCTTGACAATGAATGAGGCTATGCCTTATGATCCTCGTATGAGTGATGCAATTGTTCGAGCTGCAAATATTGTTGGTGGTCAATCGCGTCTTGCAACGCTGTTGGGCGTGGCGCCACCTACCGTCAACCAATGGATCAAGGGCTTGCGCCCCGTCCCTATTACGTTCTGCGTCGCCATCGAGCGCGTCACCGAGGGCGTCGTCACGCGCCGCGAACTGCGCTCCGACGACTGGCGCCTGATATGGCCTGAGCTGGCCGAACTTGCCGAGGTGTGACATGCGCATCTCCATACTGCATGACCTTGGTCGTGGCCCCGACTTTCTTGGGTTGTTCAAAGAGATCGACAGGATTTCTACGCTGCAAGCCCGCCAAGCGTGTCTCTCACCAGATCGAGTTGATCGTCTGTCAGGCTCTGCCCAAGAAGGTGGCCCTCCAGCAATGGAATCGCCTGCCGCAGTTGCTCCTTCACTTGCGGGAAGCTGTTCAACAGGTACTTCAGCGCAGCAGAGGTCGCCACAAGCCGAGCCTCCAACTGTTGGAGGCGCATCGTGAGCACTTGGATTTCCGGTTTCATTTCGCCCGTCCTTTCTGGCGGTGGTCGTGTGAGAGCTTCCATCGTATGCCGGAATGGGCGGGCGTCCGAACTCTCCGCATCGCCCAGCTTGGCGCCGAAGCCAGTAGAGCAGGAGGCGGCGTGATGCCCAAAACGGTTCCCGTCCCAAGAGCCGATATGGCTGCGGTGCGCGCCGGCGATCAAGACGCGCTGATCGTTGCGCTGCTGGCGCTGGCGAGCGGGTGGATGCGCTCGAACAGCCTTGGGTTGAGTTTTCCGGTTTCAGCCAGTGAGCTTGCCGCGCGCGGCGACACATCAAAAGCCGGAATGCTGGCTGCCGCCGTTGATCTACGAAGCCTGATGAGCCAGTGCCCGCAAGGTCGGAAAGCCTTGCGTGATTTCGGCTTTGAGCCACTCTTTGAGTATGTCGAAGGTGAATGAGATGCCGGGCTTGATGACCTCTTTCTTGGCTTTGGCCCATAGGGTATCGCTGCGCACCGCGTCGGCGAACTCGCAGCCCGCCCAAGTCAGTCGCTCCACCATAGCGTATCGAGCGAACGATCCTGACCCTTCGGCGTACTGCGCTTTCAGCAAGCTGGCCGAGGCCAAGGCCGCGCGGCGGGTTGGAGTGTTGGTATGAGGTTTCACCCGGCTAGGTTCGCTACCGAAAAGGCGGTTCTCCGGCCAGCCCTGCCGTGGTGTTTTTGGCCGGATTTGAACGGAGAAAGCAATGCTTGAAAAGCAAATAGTTGTCCAGCGCGTCAACGAGATCTCGGTCTACGCACACCCTGACAGCGAGTTCGTGGCGATTAGCCAACACGATCCAGTTAAGGATAAATACAGCGAAGTCACGATTCCGCGTGTTTATGTCGAAGCCCTTATTGCGGCTCTCAAGAACACAACTTCTTGACACGAAACCAAGGAATAAATCGTGGCGCGCATCCGAACGATCAAGCCGGAGTTTCCGCAAAGCGAGAGCATGGGACGTGTCAGCCGTGAGGCTCGCTTGTGCTTCATCTTGCTTTGGACAGTTGCGGATGACGCCGGGAGACTTCGCGGAAATTCGCGAATGCTCGCGGGTGTTCTCTACCCATACGACGACGACGCAAAAAAGCACATTGATGGATGGCTTACCGAACTTTCCAGCGAGGGCTGCATAGCCCGCTACGAGGTTGACGGGACGAGCTACATTGAGGTGACGAACTGGTCTGAGCACCAGAAGATCGACAAGCCTTCGGCGTCGAAATTGCCTGCTTTCATTGAGCCTTCGCGAACATTCGCGAATCTTCGCGAAGACTCAACGATGGATCAGGAAAGGAAAGGAAGGGAAGGGAAAGGAAGGGAAAAGGAAAGGAAAAGTAGCGCCGAGCCGCAAAGCGACTCGCCGCCGCTTTTGACTTTGCCTTTGGTCGATGGCAATGAGCATCCCGTGACGCAGGAGGATGTGGACGAGTGGGCGAAAGCCTACCCGGCTGTGAATGTCGAGCAAGCGTTGCATCAGATGCGCTCGTGGTTGATGGCGAACAAGTCGAATCGAAAAACGGCGCGCGGCATCAACGCATTCATCGTCCGTTGGTTGGGGAAAAACCAGGACAGCGCGCCGCGTGCCGCAACTCCTGCGCACGCCACATTGCTTTCGCCCAATGGCACCAGCCGCACGAACGGCGCCGCGCCGAAATCGTTCGCGCAGCAAGACCGCGAGGCCGGATGGCTCCGCTGGGAGCAGCAGACCGGTGAGGTGCACCCGGATCGCGCGCGGTACTGCGAAGTTGCTGCCGTGATCGACGTGGAGGCGTCACCAGCGCCGCAACTGGAGGCCGCGCCATGAGCCTGCTTGCAAAGGCCGTCGACCGCCTGTTTCGCCGTATGGCGGCTGCTTACGGCGCGGCGTGGGATCGGTCGCTTGGTACGGCACCGATCGATGACGTGAAAGCGGCTTGGGCACACGAGTTATCCGGATTTTCCGGACGACTGGACGATCTGGCATGGGCGCTGGACAACCTGCCGGAGCGATGCCCGAACGCCATCGAGTTCCGAACGCTGGCGCGAAAAGCGCCGGAACCGAAAGTTGCTCGTCTTGAAGCTCCGCCAGCGAAGGCCGATCCGGCGCGGGCGGCTGCTGCGCTTGCTCGGTTGCGATCCTCTCCGATGGACGTCGACCCGGACCATCGCGGGTGGGCGCGACGCATTTTGGAGAGGCGCTTGGCTGGCGAGAAGGTGACGCCGACGGTGTACGAGATGGCGCGCAGTGCGCTGACGCCGCGCCGCGAGCCGCAACCGGAGGATGCGTGACATGCAAGGCGTGCGAGGCGGCAACCAGCAATCCGGCCAGCGGCCTGTATCGGCTGGCGTGCCTGCATTGCTGCGCCCGGCTGGTGGTGTCGGCACGGCCATCGCGCCCGCATCAGGAGCTGATGCTGGATGCGATTGCGCGCTTTCAGCAAGCGCCTGGCCGGGACGAGATTTTGGCGTGCGTCAGCCGTATCCGGGAGAGACGCCGTTGAGTTGGGATGAGGTGCATTTTGCGCGTGAGCGGGGGCTGATTTGATTTTTTGGGTACAAAAAAATGCAGCCGATTGAACTGACGCTCCCTTATCCGCTTTCCGCCAACCGCTATTGGCGCACGTACATGCCGCGCGGGTTTTCGGCGCCGGTGACGGCGTGCTCGAAAGAGGCCAAGGAGTACAAGGCGCAGGTAGG
>WQUA01000069.1 GCA_009786025.1 Pseudomonadota bacterium
TGTACGATCAGCAAACGAAGCTGACGCGATTCGGAGCGAGGGATTATGAGGCTGAAACGGGAAGATGGACGGCGAAGGATCCGATTGAATTTGACGGAGGAAACTCGAATCTTTACGGCTATGTGGCAAATAATCCTGTGAGCTTTATTGACCCAAACGGTTTAGTCGAAATTGATCCAATTGGAGCTAGGGTTCTTGACGCTATTGCCAAGTGCGGGATAGGTGCCGCTTCTGGCGCGGCCTCGGGAGCTGCATCGCGCGCCGGAAAATGTATTTCGAAGGGAGGTTGTTGGGAAGATTGCAAACCTGATTTTGATTGTAATATGCGTAATGATGCAATAGCAGGTTGCGCTCTTGCCATGCTTCTTTCTGTTGCTAATATTCATGACCCTACGGGGGGTGTCGCTTCTGGGATCATCGGAAAAATGATAGTGAGAAGATACGTTGATTCTATATTTCCTTGTTCGAAATAGTTATTTTTCTTATGAAACTTTTCCAAAACTCTATCCTCATACTAGGAGTTGAACTCAGCATTTTGTTGGTGCTGTTCTTTTTCCTAGGTGCGGTATCGCCCTTAGCTGTTAACCTTTATCGCCCTCTCCTTCTGGCAGGAGGGGCTCTCTTTGGTGTTTTTGGAATCTGGAGCCAGAGAAGTATCGTGAACTCCTTAAATGGAAGGCATGTATCTATTTTTCGATGGCCGAAGCCAGAAAAACTTCCTCAACCGCTTAACAGCAATGAAAAAAAGCGGAAAATGCTTGCATCTATTTTTCTGGGATCAGGCGGGTTTATTGGGCTATATTCGATCCATGAGCATCTCACGAATGCCTTCACGAATGCGGGAATGTCCATGGGGATATTTTCAGCACTGAAAATTGATACATCGCTCCCTCAGACTCTTTATGTGGCTTTGGGGCTTTTATTGAACTTGATTTTGAGTAATTATGGGTTGTGGTTAATAAAACCTCTTTTTTTGCGCCAACAACAAGCTCGGATGAGCGAAGCGTCCTCCGAGAGCCAACCATCCGACGCGAAACGTCACTGATGTCCGCGATAGAACCCGATGGCCCGCGTACCGGAAAATGTATCTCGAAGCCACACCCTTTGGCACCTCAAAANCCCCNCCAGCCGCGACAACGGCCTGTGGCTGACCGCGTTTGAATCCGAGCCGATCAAAACCGCAACCCTGACCATCGGCGGCAGCCTGAACGAAGTTGAAGGCGGCTACCAGATCAACGTCGAGCGCGACGCCATTGGCCGCATCATTGCTACTACGCTTGTTGCGTTTTCCGCGCCTCAACCCGCCGCGCCAATTCATCCAGCGAAATGTTGAGTTTTTCGAAAATGGGGTGCAGCAATCCCTGTAATTCGATTTCAACCAGGTCTTCCGATGCCGGTGGTTGCTCGTCGAGAAACAGTCGCATCACTTCGTCCAGCCGCAGTGCTTCGGCGCTGCGTTGCAGCACCCATCCATCGTGGCCACGATGAATCATTTTTTTGTGGGTCAGCGTATCGAGCAGGAAACCGATCTGGTCGTCACCGGCGCCGATATGTTTGCGCAAATGGTTAAGTTGCAGCGCTTTGCCTTCGTGTTGCGCTCCATAAAGCAGCAAAAGGATTTCTACAGCATCCTGAAAGCGGCGGCGAAAATCGCAGGGGCGTTGCCAAGCGGCGCCGCGCCAGTACGACAGCGACGCGGTGGTGGTGGCGCCGGCCAGCACCACCAGCCACAGGCAGTACAACCAGAGTAAAAAAATCGGCAGGCTGGCGAAGGCGCCGTAAACAAGTTGGTAGGAAGTGACTTTTCCGACGTAGTAGCTGAAGGCGTAACGGCCGCCTTCGACCAGCGACGCCGCAAACAGTGCGCCGACCAGCGCGTGCCGCCAAAGTACGTGGCGGTTGGGGACGACGCGATAAACAAGCCACAACAAAATCACTGTCGTGCCCCAGGTGCTCAAGAAATGGAAAAGATAGGCGAGTATCGGCCAATCGTCAGAAACGCCAAAATGACGGTGCAACCATCGCCACAGTGTAAAGCCGATGCCGATCAGCAACGGCCCCAGCGTCAGGATCATCCAGTAAACCAGGCATTGTTGCATGAGGCTGCGGCGATTGCGTGTCGCCCAGATGTCGTTGAATGCGCTTTCTATCGTGTGCAGCAATACGAAGGCGGCGATACCGAGCAGGATCACTCCGGCGGCGGTCAGGTTGCCGACGTTCCGCAGGAATTCTTCGACGTAAACACCGATTTTGTCGGCGTATTCGGGCACCAGCATCCCCAGCGCCAGCCGCTTGAAGCGACGAGCAAAATCTTCGAAAACCGGAAATGCCGACAGGACGGTCAGCGCTACGGTGAACAACGGCACAAGCGCCAGCAGTGTGGCGAAGGTCAGGCTGGCCGCTGCCTGCGTCATTCGCAGTTCGAGCATTCGCCGTAGCAGAAAACGCGTGAAGCCGAAGATACGGTAGCGGCGCAGGAGCGGCAAAAACGAGAATGGAAAGGACATGATGGTCAGAGAGCAAGGATGGGAACATTTTAACCGCAAAGAACGCATAGAGCGCAAAGCCCCCCTCACGCGAAGCCGCAGAAGCGCCCTTTCCCGCTTGCAGGAGGGGGAAGTGAAAAGCCCCATCCCCACCCCTCTCCTTGAAGGAGCGGAGATTTTTTCTTCTTCGCGCCTTCGCGTGAGGCAAGAAGGGCGCGACGCCTGCACTCCATTCTGATCCCTGATTTCTGGTCTCTGATCTCTGAACCACGTGTTATAATATAAAGTTCGACGAATCCTTTGATTTCGCTTTGTTTACTTCAAACCGACGAGAACCATCATGACTTTGCAACGCACTCTTTCCATCATCAAACCCGATGCGGTCGCCCAGAACGTTATCGGCAAAATCTACACCCGCTTTGAGGATGCTGGCCTGAAAATTGTCGCGGCGCAGATGCGCCAGTTATCGCGCGCCGAGGCCGAAGGCTTTTACGCGGTGCATCGTGAGCGCCCCTTCTTCAAAGACCTGGTCGATTTCATGATCTCCGGCCCGGTGATGATTCAGGTGCTTGAAGGCGCCGACGCGATCACCAAAAACCGTACGTTGATGGGCGCAACAGACCCGAAAAAAGCCGACCCCGGTACTATTCGCGCCGATTTCGCCAAGTCGATCGACGCCAATGCTGTGCACGGTTCCGACGCGCCGGAAACGGCCGCAGTCGAAATCGCCTATTTCTTTCCGGCGCTGGCCGTTTATAGCCGGTAATCACGGCCCAATCCGGAATCTCTCCAACGCCATGAGCAACTCGCCTTCGCGCGTTAATCTGCTGGATTTCGATCCCGCCGCGCTCGAAGCTTTTTTCGTCAACATGGGCGAAAAACCGTTTCGTGCCCGGCAGGTGTTGCCCTGGCTGCATCAACGTTTTTGCGACGACATCGGCCAAATGAGCGATTTGTCGAAAGCCGCACGCGAAAAACTCGCGGCAGTTGCCGAGATTAAACCGCCGCGCGTATTGCGAGACGCCACGGCAAACGATGGCGCTCGCAAGTGGCTGTTTGCGGTGGAAAACGACACCGGCGCGGAAAACGCCGTCGAGGCCGTTTATCTGCCGGAAGACGACCGCGGAACGTTGTGCATTTCGACGCAGGCCGGTTGTATGATGGATTGTGCGTTCTGTTCAACAGGACGGCAGGGTTTCAACCGCAATCTCTCTACCGGCGAGATCGTCGGCCAGCTTTGGGTTGCCAACCGCACTTTGCTGGCGGAAGGCATGAACGCGCCCTGGATCGAAGCTGGGCGACCGCCGATCACCAACGTCGTGCTGATGGGGATGGGTGAGCCGCTCGCCAATTTCAAGAATGTCGTTGCTGCGCTGCAACTTTTTTTAAGCGATCACGCTTATGGGTTGTCGCGCCGTCGTGTTACGCTGTCCACATCAGGGGTTACGCCGATGATCGACGCACTGCGTGATGCTTGCCCGGTGGCGCTGGCGGTCAGCTTGCATGCGCCCGACGATACGCTACGCGACCGTTTGATGCCGATCAACCGCCGTCACCCGCTGCCCGAGCTGATGGCGGCTTGCCGCCGCTACCTCGACCAAGCGCCGCGCGATTTCATCACTTTCGAATACCTTCTGCTGGCTGACGTTAACGACGCCCCGGCACAGGCTGCCGCGCTGATTGAACTGGTGCGCGATGTACCGTGTAAATTCAACCTGATCCCGTTCAATTCGTTCCCCGACGCGCCGTATCAGGCGCCGATGCGCAACCGCGTGCTGGCGTTTCAGCGTGTGTTGATGGACGCCGGCATTATTACCACGATCCGCAAAGCGCGTGGCGAAGATATCGACGCTGCTTGCGGCCAATTGGCCGGTCAGGTTCACAATCGGGTACGTTACCGGATGAGCGATGTTCCCCGTCGCGCCGAGCGTTATGACGATGCACGCGAAGTTGCGGCGCTTTCTGCTCCGGGCGAGCGTCGCCGCTCTTCTTTTCAGGCCAAACACCCTGTTGCTTAAGGAGTTGTTTCATGGGTTCTTTTTTCCGCACATTTGTTTCGATATTGTTGGCGCTACTGCTTGTCGCTTGTGCCGGCACTTCAGGCACACCTCCCGCGACTTCACAAGAATTGCAACCGACCGGCAAAGTGCAACTGCAAAGCACGCCGACTTCCCCGCGTTCCCAGGCGGAAGCTCATACTGCGCTGGCGCTCGGGTATTACGAGCGCGGCCAGTTTGATGTGGCGCTGGAAGAGCTCAACGAAGCCAAAAAGCTCGATGATCGCTACGCGATGATTTACAACGGTTACGGTCTGGTCTATTCGTACACGAAGGAAGACGCCAAGGCCAGCACCAACTTTCAGCGCGCTATTGAGTTGGATCCCGGCAACCCCGAGATTCGCCACAATTGGGGCTGGTTCCTGTGTACCTCCGGCCGGGCACGCGAATCGCTGGCGGAATTCGATCGCGTGGCGCTCGATCCGCTGTACAAAACCCCAGAAATTGCTTTTACCAACGCCGGGCGTTGCGCGCTGTCTATCAACGATAAAGTCACGGCGCGCCAATATTTGCAACGCGCGTTGAACGCCAAACCCAATTACCCGCAAGCGGCCTACTCGCTGGTCGAGATCAGTTACAGCGAAGGCAAGTTGGATGAAGCGCGCGCGCTGATGCGCATTGTTATGCGGAACCCGACGCCAACAGTCGACGCGCTGTTCCTCGGCGCTTGTATCGAGCGCAAGTTGAACGATAAAAAAGCCGAAGAGTCCTACATTTTGCAATTGCAAAACCGTTACCCGAAAGCTGAGCAAACGCAGCGAATCGCTACGCCTGGAAGTTGCCCCTGAGCCATCGCCAATGAGCAAACCTGAATCCAGGCGCATCAAAAAGCGCGCAGAACTTCAAGCCCGGCTGACTGACGATGATTTGCTGTCGCCGGAGCTCGCGCCGCAAACTCTTGTGCGGGCTTCAGGAGAGGAGGCTTTGTCGGCGGAAACCGACGAATCTTCTTTTGCGTCGTTGACTTCTTCTAAAGAAGAGACCTTTTTGGAGGGCGAAGCCGTCGTTTCTGAAGCAAAGGATCCAAAATCGACTCGGGAAAAGAAGCAAAAAGGGGGCACGGAGCTACCGGCAGAACAACCGACGGATATGGCGTCTGCCGCGACAGAGGGTATTCCCGCGCCGGAACAAACAGCTTCAAGCCCTGTACCCACTGCGGGCGCTTTGCTGAAGGCGGCGCGCGAAGCTATGGGACTTTCTATTGACGATGCTTCGAGCTTGCTCAAACTGGCGCCGCGCCAAATTCAGGCGATCGAACAACAGGACTTTGACGTTTTGCCGCCGCGTACTTTTGTGCGCGGGTTCATTCGCAATTACGCACGCTTGTTGAATATCGACGCCGACGCGGTGCTGGCCGCATTGCCGCCGGAAACGCCGCAGGCCGTCAGCCCGGCAGCTTCCAGCATCAAAATGTCGACGCGCACTATGTTGCCCTTGTCGCCTTATGGCAAAGCCTCATCGTCTGTTGGAAAGTGGTTGTTGGCAATAGCTGTTATCGCCGTTATCGCTGCGGCTCTTTTCTTCTGGCCGCAATTTGCGTTACTGCTTTCGGAACGCCCGATTGTGCAAACGTTGGCGCAAACGTCCGAACAAGCAGTGCACGATACGGCAATGCCCACCATCGAAGAAACCAAAACACAACTCCCTCAGCAGGAAAACGAAAACGCTCACACCCTCGTGCCAATCATTCTCCCGTTGCCGGAAACATCTGCTGAGCCGGCCGGCCTTCCCGCCCAAGCGACAGTAGCGCCTGCCGTCATCAGCGATAGTGATAGCCATACCCCGACCAGCCTTCCCGCCCAACCGGCAGTGGCGTCCGCTGCTGAATCTTTAAAGCAAACCATGGCGACTGCGCCTGGCAACAACGAAGGAACAGAATTGGTGTTGCGCTTCGCCGGCGATTCCTGGACTGAGGTGCGCGATCGGGACGGCAAAATACTGTATTCCACACTGGCAAAAAACGGCAGCGAAAAAACGCTGCTCGGCACGCCGCCGTTTTCATTGGTGATCGGAAACAGCGATGTTGTCACCGTAACGTGGCGCGGCAAGACCGTTGATCTGAGCAGCCACAGCAAGCAAGGCGTGGCGCGGCTTGCTCTTGAGTAAAATCAGCCCTTGAGCAAAACCAACGCTTGATAAGATTCTTTGATAAGTTGCGCCGATGTCTTTATCCGCTGAGTTTATGGACGCCTTTTCCCCTGCTGCCCGACGTTTAACCCGTCGGGTCATGATCGGCAATATCGCCATCGGCGGCGGCGCACCGATTGTCGTACAGTCCATGACCAACACCGACACCGCCGATATTGCCGCCACGGTTGCACAGGTCAAAGCGCTGGCCGGTGCCGGTTCTGAATTGGTGCGTGTGACCGTCAATACGGCAGCGGCGGCGCGCGCTGTGCCGCGCATCCGCGAAGCGCTCGATCGACAACAGTGTAATGTGCCGTTGATCGGCGATTTTCATTACAACGGGCACCAACTGCTCACCCATGAGCCGGCCTGCGCCGAAGCGCTTGCCAAGCTGCGCATCAACCCCGGCAATGTCGGCCAGGGTGATAAACACAACAGCCAATTCGCGCAGTTGATTGATTGCGCGTTGCGTTTCGATAAGCCGATACGGATCGGCGTCAACTGGGGATCGCTCGATCAGCAAGTGCTGGCACGTTTGCTTGACGCCAATCAGGGACAGACCATACCGGTGCCGTTGGCACAGGTAATGCATCAGGCGCTCGTCACGTCAGCGCTGGAGAGCGCCGCCTTTGCCGAAGCGCAGGGTTTGCCTGGAGATCGCATCGTTTTATCGTGTAAAGTTTCGGAGGTGCAAGACCTGATCGCGATTTACCGCTTGCTGGCCGAACGCTGCGATTACCCGCTGCATTTGGGGTTGACCGAGGCAGGCATCGGCTCGAAAGGTGTCGTTGCCTCCAGCGCCGCGCTGGCGATTCTGTTGCAACAAGGCATCGGCGATACAATTCGCGTTTCGATCACGCCAGAGCCAGACACGCCGCGAACGCAAGAAGTTATCGTCGCTCAGGAAATTTTGCAGACGATGGGACTGCGTGCTTTCTCGCCGATGGTCATCTCCTGCCCCGGTTGCGGGCGCACCACCAGCACGTTTTTTCAAAAGCTCGCCGCTGACATTCAGAACTATCTGCGCGTATCGATGCCGGCCTGGAGGGCAGCGTATCCCGGTGTCGAAAATTTGCGCGTGGCGGTTATGGGATGCGTGGTCAACGGCCCCGGCGAATCGAAAATGGCCAATCTCGGTATCTCGTTGCCCGGTACCGACGAAGCGCCTGCCGCCCCGGTTTTTATCGACGGCAAGAAAAACGTGACCCTGCGCGGCGAACGCATCGCCGAAGAATTCAAGTCGATCATCGACGACTATGTACGCGCTACTTACAGCAATAAGGGCAATCCCGAAAATGATCATCTAACGCCGGGATTGCGCTGCGCTTCATCCCAGCTTACGGTAACAAGGACAACAACGCATGACTGACACTGCGAAAATGGCCGCTCAGGGTACGCTTCAGGCCGTCCGCGGGATGAACGACATTCTGCCGGACGAAGCGCCACTGTGGCTGCACCTGGAGGACACCGCGCGCCGGGTGTTCGAGCAATACGGTTACCGTTTTTTGCGGATGCCGATCGTCGAACCAACGCCGCTTTTTGTGCGGGGCATCGGCGAGGCCACCGATGTCGTCGAAAAAGAAATGTATACCTTCGAGGACAAGCTCTCCGGCGAAAGCCTGACGCTGCGCCCCGAGGGCACGGCTGGCATCGTGCGCGCCTCGATCCAACACAATCTTACTTACGAGCGCCCGCAGCGGGTCTGGACGCACGGTCCGATGTTCCGCCACGAGCGCCCGCAGAAGGGCCGTTATCGGCAATTCCATCAACTCGATATAGAAGCGCTCGGCTTTGCCGGGCCGGACGTTGACGCCGAGCAGATCGTGTTGCTGGCGCGGCTGTGGAAAGCGCTTGGGCTGGAAAACAGCGTGACCCTCAAGATCAACTCGATCGGCGACCCTGCCGACCGCCGTGCCTACCGCGAAGCGTTGACTACTTATTTTTCGTGGCACTTTGACGCGCTCGACGACGATTCAAAGCGTCGGCTTTCGACCAACCCGTTGCGCATTCTCGATTCCAAAAACCCTGCAATGCAGCCGATCATCGAAAACGCGCCGCGTATGCTCGAACAACTGGGCCCGGATGCGCGCGCCCATTTCGACGGTCTGCGGAAATGGCTCGACAGCGCCGGCCTCGTTTACGAAATCGACACCCGGCTGGTGCGCGGGCTGGATTACTACAACCGCAGCGTATTCGAGTGGGTCACTGACCGGCTCGGCGCGCAG
This sequence comes from Pseudomonadota bacterium, assembly GCA_009786025.1. Classification (GTDB taxonomy): domain Bacteria; phylum Pseudomonadota; class Gammaproteobacteria; order Burkholderiales; family Casimicrobiaceae; genus UBA931. Next base: position 8,896 of record WQUA01000069.1, read on the forward strand.
GGAACCGTAGCCGGCGGCGGCCGTTATGACGGCCTGTACGAATCGCTGGGCGGCAAGCCGACCCCCGCCTGCGGCTTTGCCGCCGGCATGGAACGGCTGG
>WQUA01000070.1 GCA_009786025.1 Pseudomonadota bacterium
CGAGGCGGTGCTGGAAGATCCCGTTCTGCCCGGTTTGTGGAACGAACCTTTGCAGGTGTGGCAGATCTATTTCTCGAAAAGAATTGTCAATCTCTATGCCGGCGCTCTCAAATGCGCGGAAAAATTCGGCGGTATTTGCACGACCGAGATGTCGCCAATCTGGTGGACTATGGATCCGGGAGGCGTTACGGTAAGCATTCAACCCGCATCCATGAAGTCAACGGTTATGGCAACAATCCATTTTCCGAAAGATGCGGCGCAACTTGAATACCGCTTGACCCATGAGGAGGACGGCTGGAAAATTGACGATATTGTCTATCCTGATGGAGAAACACTCCAGGGGTGGTTTGCGGATGTTGCGCAATAAGGCAAGAGAGGATAAGACCAAAGGGCATATTCACCGTGCAATCTCCGGCGTGAAGCGCGCTGGTTAATTCAGGTGTTAAGTCAAGGAGAGAGGTTCATGGGAGATTGGGGCTTCAAGCCGTGGGAGAACGATGTTGCTGCCGATTGGTATGGCGTTCTTTTTGAAAAGACCCACCTTGCTGTACATGTTGAGGAGGCTCTTAACCGCGATCCTGAGCGCGAGCCGGACGTTATTCGCGCCGCTGCTTTTTTGCTGGTGCGGCTTGGTTATGTGTACATCTGGCCGGTTCATGAAATGGATCGCCATCTCAAACTGGCAATTCAAAAACTGGAAGTCATTCGTGAACTGGAAAATTTTCAAGAGATCGAAGGGTGCGTTACAGAAATCGACAATGAAATTTCAACACTTCGTTCAAGATTACAACCGCCAGGCAGCTCTTACTTTTGAACCCGCCGTATCGAGGAAAAAATGCGTTACCTGATGATTGCTGCTCTGATTCTGCTTGGTTCAGCGTATGTGGCGCCGTTTGCAATCGCCGGGAAGACTGCCGAAAAATCTTTCTCTGTCGAAGTCTTGAAACCGGACGAGCCGCCTATCAAAGGCGCACAGTGTTATTTTGGGCAACAACCGAAGTCGGGAGACATTCTGAAAGGCGATTGGGTCAGCAAGATGTGGATGAAGATTGACGGGCGTCTGATCGAATTCACGGGAAAGCAAAGCGCGGAAGAAACAGTATCCCAGGTTGAAAAGAAAATATGGAAACAAACCTTCAAGGCGTCGAACGCAACACTCCGCATTGATTTTGTCAGGACCGCCGAAGGCGATGACACCAGTGCAATGGAAGGAACGATAAAAGTGCGCATAGGGACGAAAACAAAAGAATTCAAAGTGAAAGGCGGTTGCGCCGCTTGAATAACGCTTGACTGCACTCGTTGGCTAAGCCAACCCCTTAAAGGGGATGGGGCTTGTTCTTCTTCGCAGCTTCGCGTCTCCACGTGAGAATGCTTTGCGCTCTTTGAGGTTGTGTTTTTGTTGGGATTCGCTTCGCTCATCGTCAGCCTGCGTCCCATTCCATCCTTCCCGCAAGCGGGGGAATGTTCTTCTACATTCCGTCCTTTGCAGAGACAACGGCAGGAATGGTTATAATAGACGGATGAACGAAGGCGCGGTTTGACACTCTTTGTGAACCGGTCAAGTTGTTCCCTGATTCCCGATACCTCATTCCTGATCTCTACTATCCATGCTTCCTTCTTCGCGTCTGACGGCGTATGCGGTTCTGGTCATCACGTCGGCGATGTGGGGCAGCAATGCGGTCATCGCACGCGATTTGCTTAACACGTTGTCGCCGACGACACTGGCGGCATTCCGCTGGGTGGTGGCGACGTCGGCGCTGATTCCTTTTGTCTGGAATGAGCGCGGATCGATTTACCGGGCGCTACGAACACAGTTGCCGCTGATGTTGTTGCTGGCGATTGCCGGGTTTGCGCCGAATACGTGGGTCTCGTATCTCGGTTTGCAGGGGACGACGGCCATTTTCGTCGGCTTGATGAACTCGATCGTGCCGGTGATGGTGGTGCTGATTATGGCGGTGTGGAAACGGCGGCGGCCGCGATGGCTGGAGAATGTCGGGTTGACGTTGTCGTTCGTCGGCGTGCTGACAGTGCTGGTGCATGGCGAATTCCGCCATCTTCTGGAGTTGCGAATCAGCGGCTATGATTTTCTGGCATTGCTCGGGCTGGTGATCTGGGCGTTCTATACGGTGCTGCTCCTGTTGCGCCCACGCTATCTGTCGTTGCCGGCGTTTGTATTCACGGCCGGCGTGCTGGGGCTGGCGCTGATCGTTCCGATGCTGATCGGCGAATGGTGGGTTAAGGGTGTTCCGTCGTTCAGCGCCCGGGAGATCGCGCTGGCAACGTACATCGGTCTGGTGCCGACGCTCATTGCGATGCTGCTGTTCGGCTATGGGGTAGCGCAGGTGGGGCCGGTGCAAGCGGGAATTTTTACACATCTGGTGCCGATTTTTGCGGCGCTGTTCGCTACGCTGTTTATCCACGAATCTCTTTATATTTATCATGGGGTTGGGTTCGTTTTGGTGGCCGGCGGCGCGGTTTTGTGTTGTCTCAAACCGGAGCAAGTGTTATTGTCAAGCTCCGGAAAGCCTCGTTAATTTTTGAAAAGTTTTCAGAAAGGATTGAATCATGTCGTACAACCGTCGTTCCCGTTTGATCACCCAGGGCATGGCGCGCTCGCCGAACCGTGCGATGCTGCGAGCCGTGGGCTTTGGCGATGGCGATTTTGAGAAGCCCATCGTCGGCGTGGCGAACGGACACAGCACCATGAACCCCTGCAACGCCGGGATCCAACCGCTGGTGGACCGGGCGATGGCGGCGTTGAAAGAAGTCGGTGCGATGCCGCAGGTGTTCGGCGTGCCGACGGTGACCGACGGCATCGGGATGGGCACCGAAGCGATGAAGTATTCGCTGGTATCGCGCGAAGTCATCGCCGACGCCATCGAAACGTCGGTCAACGGGCAGTGTATGGACGGCGTGTTGATTGTCGGCGGTTGCGATAAAAACATGCCGGCGGCGATGATCGCGCTGGCGCGGATGAATGTGCCGGGCGTGTTCGTTTACGCTGGCACGATCAAGCCTGGCCGCTGGAAGGGCGAGGACTTGACGATTGTCAGTTCGTTCGAAGCAGTGGGCGCATTCGCCGCCGGCAAAATGAAAGAAGAGGACTTCGTCGGCATCGAAAAACATGCCTGCCCATCGACCGGCGCCTGCGGCGGCATGTACACCGCCAACACCATGTCGTCCTCGTTTGAAGCGCTGGGGATGAGTCTGCTCGGCTCGTCGCAGATGGCGTGCCCCGACCCCGAAAAAGCCGATTCGGCAGCACAGTCGGCGCGTGTTGTTTATAACGCCGTGGTTCAAAATATCAAACCGCGCGACATCATCACCCGCAAGTCGATTGAGAACGCCACATCGCTGATCATGGCGACCGGCGGCTCGACCAACGCAGTATTGCATTATCTGGCGATTGCGTCGGCGGCGGACGTCGAATGGTCGATCGACGATGTTGAGCGTATCCGTCGCCGGGTGCCGGTGCTGTGCGATCTGAAACCGTCGGGGCGCTATGTTGCAGTTGACTTTCATCGTGCGGGCGGCGTGCCGCAAGTGCTGAAGATGCTGCTCGATAAAGGATTGCTGCACGGCGATTGCCTGACCATTACCGGCAAAACACTGGCGGAAGAACTGGCGAACGTGCCGTCGCAGCCGCGCACCGATCAGGATGTGATCCGGCCATTCGACAAGCCGTTGTACAAAGAAGGCCATTTGGCGATTCTGAAAGGCAACCTGTCGCCGGAAGGCTGTGTGGCAAAAATCACTGGCCTCAAGAACCCGTCGATCACCGGTCCGGCGCGCGTGTTTGATTCGGAAGCGGCGTGCATGGAAGCGATCATGGCGCGCAAGATCAAAGACGGCGATGTGATCGTAATCCGCTACGAGGGGCCGAAAGGCGGGCCGGGGATGCAAGAGATGCTGGCGCCGACCTCGGCGCTGATTGGACAGGGCCTGGGCGAAACAGTGGGGCTGATTACCGATGGTCGTTTTTCCGGCGGCACCTGGGGCATGGTTGTCGGCCACGTCGCGCCGGAAGCGTATGTTGGTGGCACGATTGCGCTGATCAAAGAAGGCGATTCGATCACCATCGACGCGCATCGTTTGTTGATCCAGTTGAACATCAGCGAAGAAGAGCTGGCGAAACGGCGCGAGCAATGGCGGCAGCCGGCGCCGCGCTACACCGCCGGGTTGTTGGCCAAGTACGCACGATTGGTGTCGAGCGCCAGCCGCGGCGCGGTGACCGACAAAGAGTGAGTGCTTTTTACCGCAAAGAATGCGCAGAGCAAAAAGGGAGATGCCTTTCTGTAAGGGTGCGCTTTGCCCTCCCCCCTGCTCCTCTCCCGCGAGGGGAGAGGGGTTGCGGCGGAATAGAAAACGTGGAATACCTTTCGGTATGTTTACCCGCTTAACTTTTTGCGCTCTATGCGTTCTTCGCGGTTGATGAACCAGCGTTGGTGGTGGCGCCAGCCGCCCGCGCTTTCCGAGCCGCTGTATTCCTGGCTGACGGAGCGGCAGTCTTTGACCGATCGCTTGCGTTCGATCTGCGAAGAATTTCACGTCGTTGTGCATCAAAGCCGATTCGATAAAGTATGCCCCGATGAAACTTTTTTGCTGGTCGGTGATCGTCACCAAAGAGCTACGGCACTGGTGCGGGAAGTCAGTCTGGTTTGCGATGGGCGGCCTCTCGTTTTTGGCCACAGCATTTTGATGACCCGAAAACCGGGGCTTTTGGCGCAGTCATTCAAACGAATGGGCGACCGCTCTTTGGGCTCCATGTTGTTTGCCAACCCCGATATTTGGCGCGGCGTTCTTTACTTCAAGCGTATTGATCGGCGGCATGTGTTGTACGCTAAAAGTGTTGTCGCATTGGGAGAAGAACCGCCGCCGTTTTTTTGGGCGCGACGCTCCGTTTTTTCGTTGCGGTCCGAGTGTGTTTGCGTGACTGAAGTTTTTTCGTCACAGTTGGCGACAGCTCGATCGTTTACTCTATGAAACAGGCCGAGTACAATAAAAACTTGCACTGAAGGAGGAGAGACAACAATGCGTAACTGTCGGAAAATTTTTCATGCGCGAGCAGGAGCGCTCCTGGCGGTAGGCGCGTTGTTGCTGTTGTCTGGTTGCGCAGCGATCTTGGGGCTGGATGGTGATCCTTCGAAGCTGGCCGAAGCGCCGGACTATCGTGTCGGTGATCGCTGGGTCTATCACGTCGAAGAAGGCTATCGCTTACCGCTGGTCTGGAACGAAACCTGGGAGATCATTCGCATCGGTACGGAAGGAATCACGGTGCAAATAACCCTTAAGGGCGAACGTATCGACGAAACGCGCACCGAGCTGTGGCCGCGACCGGGATTGGTGTTGCAAGGCGCGCTGATGAATGTCGAAACGCGCAAGTTCAACACGCCGTATCAACGCTACCGTTTTCCGATACGGGCGGGCGACTCGTGGAACCAGCGGCTTGACACCGTTGACGCGAAAGAGCGATGGGGACAGCGCCCCAATTACATCACTCGCGCCTGGGGTTGGGAAAAAATCAAAACGCCTGTTGGTGAAACCGACGCGCTCAGGCTCAACCAAATCATCACTTTTGACGATGAAGACCCCTGGCGCTGGCCGACGCGCGGCAACTATGATTTCTGGTATGCGCCGGCGGTCAACAACATCGTTTACGCCAAGAGGCTGGCGAACTATATCGAGAAAGGTGATGAACTCGGCGGCATCGAAATATCCGCCCAGCTTGAAACCATCGAACTGCGCTCGTACACGCGCGGGAAGCCGTAGGCAGGGATCAGAGGTCAAAAATCAGAGCGTGGGCTGGCGATGAGCGAAGCGAATCCCGGCAAAAACAATTTAACCGCAGAGAACGCGAAAAGCGCAAAGAAAAAACTCAAATCCCCTTCCCCCGCTTGCGGGGGAAGGTTGGGATGGGGGCGTACAAGGGACGGCAACCTGCCGTCCGTAACACATTCCCGGATGGCGCTTCGCTTATTCGGGCTTGCTTTTCTTCTTCGCGGCATCGCGGCTTCGCGCGAGAAACAAGAGCGGATTTGAAAACAGTATCTACACGCGCAGATGTTTTTTCTTTGCGATCCAAGCGTTCTTTGCGGTAACTTTTCTGGATTGCTTCGTCACTTCGCTCCTCGCAATGACGCATTCCTGATACCTGATATCTGACCTCTGTCATCTGATCCCTGACACCCATATTCCCAACTTCATCAACTGCCGCGCCGCTTCTTCTACCCAACCACGATTGGCGGCAAAGCCGCCCGGGATGAGCGCAATGTTAGGCAACATCTGAAGGAGTCAATAACACCTGGGCTACAGGTGAAACCAAACGATTGAGGCTTGCAACTTGAACCGGAGCAGTGACCCACTGCCACATCCTGCTGTGTGGGTCGAACGTAAAGTTGATTCGGCCCCTGCTTCCATTGGTGATTATTGAAGCCCATGGTTTATCATTTTCGTAGTTATACCCGCGCAGCAGATCCGCCACTACCAGTGCAGAATCCAGACCCTCAAGCGCGACGAATGATGGCTCCCGCCTGTAGAGTCGGCGAAGCTCTTGAAAGGCATCCATTGCGACTGAGGATTGGTTTGTCGGTACGTAACGCAGAAATGGAACACCAGTTCCAAACAGACCGAGGTTCCGATGCCACTGAGCGAATTCGGGCTGACCAGCAGGAGCGCCAAGCAACACATGGTCGAAGTTTCTGTTGTTCCGGACTGTGCGCACTATTGACGTCACAGGCTCCGGGAAACCCAACAGCAAAAGAAGGGAGCTGGCGCCAATGGCTCCCAAAGAATCAATGATTTGAGTCGGATTGGATTCCTGGAAAGGTAACTCTGTCAGCTGGCCACCGCGTTCTAGTAGACGATTACGAAGAATTTCGACACCTTTAGACCAATATGCACTCTGTGTCGTAATAGCGGCGATATTGGAATGCCCCTGATTTGATAGAAAATCTGCAAATAGGGTCCAGCCGGTGGATTGCGGAGGCGAGAGTCTTGCTATCCAATCGGACGGCTGGTCGACAAGTTGGTCGATGACGGCCGACGAGCAGAGATAGGGTAGATGT
>WQUA01000071.1 GCA_009786025.1 Pseudomonadota bacterium
CACCGCCCGCAATGTTCAGCCCACTGCCAGGGCTGGCGCCGGTAATGGCCGGCGCGGCGGCACTGGCCGCGGGCGCCGCCAGAAAACCGCCCATAGCCACCGCGAGCGCGAGCAGGAAACACCGAAAGGAAAAAGGTTTGGAAGAAAAGCGCTCGAAAAGCGCGAAGGGAATGGGAGATGAAGGTTTAACCTTCATGGCATTTTGCGGGGTTGTCGTATTTCTGTTGCGAACAGTGGTAACCACGGTTTTTCCTTTTCGGGAGAGAAGGGCAACTCAAAACACAATGAAGGCAAGGACTCGTCAAACGATGCTTTGGCGTAATGGTTCGGCGTAAGGTTATCTGCACATTGTGCCGAATTTTTAACTTTCCGGTACAAATATTATAAAAAAACAGGCAGGTTTTTCTTGAGTGTCCCTTTTTGCATACACCCATTGGGTAGGGATCAGGCATCGGGGGTCGGAAGCGATGTCTGATTTCCCAACGCCAACGCGGCAACGAGAGATGCGCTAACGGGGAGAAATTGCAGCGCCCAGTCGTTGGGACAGTACGGCTTCGGCAACGCGCGCGCGCGCGGATGAGGAGCGGCGTCAAGATCAAAATCCATTGTTTCAAACCCCAGCGAAAAACCAGCGCCAACTGCTTTGGAAAACGCTTCCTTGAGCACCCAGTAATGAAGGAAGCGGCTCCGGCACTCTTCGCGAGCCAGCCCTTCTAGCGTTCGCTGCTCGCGCGCGCAAAGAACGCGTTGCGCCAAACGCGCGATGTCACGGGAACGCCGCAGCGATTCGAGGTCAACACCGATGCGTTGCCAGGAGGGCGGCGCTGTGTGGTGCAGAATGCCGACCAGCAAGTTATCGCCGGAATGTGAAAGATTGAAATCGCGTATCGCGCCGTTTGCAAAAGGCGAGACCAGATGCGGGCGGCCATGCGTGTCGGACTGAAAGCGCAACGCCGCTGGCGAAACATCCAGCGCCTGCGCCAGCAAGCCGCGCAACAAGGCGCGGACGGCGAAGGCGCGGCCGCGCAGCGATGGCCGTGTCACCCGTTCGGCGCGTTGCCGCTCTTCAGGCGTTAGCCAATCTCGCCATTGCGCGATAGTGGCATCGGGTTGCGCGAGCGTTGCTTGCCACAACGTGACGCCAGCGATTTCGACCAGCAACCGTCGCGGCGCTTGAGCGATTTCGGAAAACGGGGCGTTAGCGGTATGATTCACTATTAGAGGAAGGGCAGGAGGCTTTCCTGCGCGGATTCGGGATCAATGATGTTAGGGCTATTAAAGGGGTTGTCTTATTTGCCGTTGCCGGTGCTTTATGGCATCGGCGATCTGGTGTTCATTTTGACATTTTATATCGTTCGCTGGCGACGCAAGCTGGCGGCGGCAAACTTGGCGCGCTCGTTTCCGGAAAAAAGCGAATGGGAGCGCAAGCAAATTCTGCGTCGTCATTACCGGAATCTGGGGAGAGTGCTGGCGGAAGCCTTGTGGGGAATTCGTGCCGATGCCGAGGCGCTGCGAGCGCGGGTTGTGCTTGAAAACCCCGAAGTGATCAAAGCCTGTGCCGATCGCGGGCAGTCGGCGTTGCTGATGGCGGCGCATTTCTGTAACTGGGAATGGACGATTCTGGCGGCGGGCCTTTGGCTGCAGGTGCCGACGGTAGCTGTTTACAAGCAGCAGCGCAATGAAGGCGCCGACCGTTTTCTGAAAAATGCGCGGACCCGTTTCGGCGGAACGCTGATTTCGCACAAAATATTTACCAAGGAAGTCATTAAGCGTCGCCGAGAAATCAACGTCTATGCGCTGGTGGCCGATCAAACACCGCTGAGAGGCGCCAATAAACATTGGGCGCATTTTCTGAATCAGGATACGGCCTTTTTCGTCGGCACCGACAAGCTCGCCAAAATTCTGGAAGCGCCGGTGTTTTTCGTGGTCATGCAGCGCGTTCGGCGAGGGTATTACACGATACGACTGGAACTGATTGCCGAACCGCCGTATGAAAGCGACGGCGAGACGGAAATCATCGACCGCTATGCTGAGGCGCTTGAGCGCGAAATCCGAAAAAGCCCGGCGGACTGGCTGTGGATTCACAACAAGTGGAAATACACCAGGCCGGTGGATGCGGTATAAGTTTTTAAATCAAAGAAATTTAAACCGCAAGGAACGCAAAGAATTCTCTCGTGGAACCATAGAAATGTAGGGGCGGGTTTCAAACCCGCCCTTATGTCTTGCGCGAAGCCGCGAAGAAAAAACCTCTCTTCTCATGGGAAAGAGTAGTAGCCGAAGGCCGGGAGAGGAAGCTTATCTCACGCGGAGACGCGTGAGGTGCGGAGAAAACTCCCTCCCCTTCAAGGGGAAGGTTGGGGTGGGGATGGGGTTTTATGGATTCTGTGGTGCGCACAGAACGGCGCAATTTTTCTTCGTGCTTTATGCGGTCTTTGCGGTTAAAACATTATTTCTCTGCTTTCTTCCGTCCGGAAGATTTTTTCGTTACGGCAGCGTCGCTTTTCCCTTGGCGGGCGCGCCCTGTGATGGGCGTCAATTTCAGCGGGCGTTGCCGCACGCGGAGAAACGACAGCGCGTTAAGTGTTTCTTTCGACAAATCGCCGGGCAGTTCGACGATGCTGTAATCGTCGAAAAGGGTGATTCGACCAATGGCGCGGTTGCTGACGCCGGCTTCGTTGGCGAGCGCACCGACAATATCGCCCGGCGCGACGCCATGGACACGACCGACATCCATCCGATACGGCTGCGAAGAACCGCGATAGTCGCGCGTATCGTTTCGGTCGTTGCGGTCACGGCCTCGTGAAGCGTCGCCACGCGGGGTTTCGGCATGACGTGGCAACGCATCGCTTAATCCATCGGCGCGCAACGGTCGTTCCTGCTGAACGAGAAAAGCGAGCGCGGCGGCGATTTCACGAACATCGGTTTCGGCGGCTTCTTCCGCGAGCTCATCGACGACTTCGGCAAAGAAATCCAGGTCTTCGCTCTCGATCACTTGTATGATCTGCTCTTTGAATTGCGCAACACGACGGTCGGCCACCGCTTGTTTCGACGGCAGTACCAGCGGCTCGATTGTCTGACGGATGGCGCGCTCAATAGCGCGCAGGGTGCGAATTTCCCGTGGTGCCACGAACAGAATGGCGCTGCCTTGTCGACCGGCGCGGCCGGTGCGGCCGATCCGGTGAACGTAGGCTTCGGTGTCGTTCGGGATGTCGTAATTAATCACATGACTGATGCGCGGCACATCAATACCACGCGCAGCGACATCGGTAGCGACAACGATGTCGATGCCGCCGTTTTTCAGTTGCTCGATGGTGCGCTCGCGCAAAATCTGATTCATATCGCCATTCAGCGCGGCGGCACCGTAGCCGCGTGCCTCCAGTTTTTCGGCAAGCTCGACTGTCGCTGTTTTGGTGCGGACAAAAACAATGGCAGCGTCGAGATCGTCCTCGACCTCAAGAATACGAGTCAGGGCGTCAAGTTTGTGCAAGCCGCTGACCTGCCAATAACGCTGACGAATCGCCGTGACGGTGGCGGCGGTCGATTTGATTCTGACTTCTTGCGGGTTGCGCAGATAACGCTGGGCAACGCGGCGAATCGGCTCCGGCATCGTGGCCGAGAATAGCGCCGTCTGGCGCGTCGTTGGAACGTGTTGCAGTATCCATTCAACGTCGTCGATGAAACCCATGCGCAGCATTTCATCGGCTTCGTCGAGCACCAGCGTCGTCAAGTGCGAGAGGTCGAGACTTTTACGCTCGATGTGATCCATCACCCGCCCCGGCGTGCCGATCACGACATGAACGCCGCGTCCCAGTTGCTTGAGTTGCAGCCCCATGTTTTGGCCACCGTAAATCGGCGCGACGTGGAAGCCCGGCAAGTGGCGGGCATAGCTCTGGCAAGATTCGGCCACCTGGATTGCCAGCTCGCGGGTCGGCGCCAGAATCAACGCTTGCGGCAGACGCTTCTTGATATCAATGCGCTGCAGAATTGGCAGTGCGAAAGCGGCGGTCTTACCGGTGCCGGTTTGCGCCATACCGAGCAGGTCACAACCGGCGAGCAGGTGCGGAATACAGGCCGACTGAATCGGCGACGGCGTTTCATAACCGAGATCAGACAGCGCGGCCAATAGCTCCGACGACAATCCGAGGTCGGCAAAGGAGGAAGGCGTTGAGTTCATTAATACAAAACTTTCAAAGAGCAAAATTTAAATAAAAGCGGGCAGAAAAACCCATTCCAAAGCATTTTAACCGCAAAGAATGCATAGAGCGCAAAGAAAGCAGTTGGATATCCGCCGTTGCTGTCGTTCTGCACGAAGCAAAGCGGAGTCGCAAAACCCGCCCCTTTTTTTGGCGGGCGCCCACGGTTCCGTGGCGATAATGCTAAAGCTCTGAATCGCCGAACGATTCGTCGCTACGCAGATAACGCCATTGACCGGGCGGCAGATCGCCAAGACGCACCTGCCCGATCCGTACTCGCTTAAGGCCGGTCACCATCAAGCCAACCGCTTCGCACATCCGGCGAATCTGGCGTTTCTTTCCTTCGCGCAGAACGAAACGCAACTGGTCGTCATTAAGCCATTCCACCTTTGCCGGTTTCAGCACTTCATTATCGAGGCTCAATCCGTGATTGAGCAGCGCCAGATTTTCATCACTCAAAACGCCTTCGACACGTACCAGGTATTCCTTTTCGATCGACGACGTTTCGCCGATCAGGCCGCGCGCCACGCGGCCGTCCTGAGTCAGTACCAGCAGTCCGGTTGAATCAATGTCAAGCCGCCCCGCCGGCGCAAGGTGGCGCAGATGCGTGGCGCTGAACGGCGGATCGCTGTCCTGTTGAAACTGATTTTCAGGCTTGATCAACACGATGGCGGGCTGATAACCCGGCTCCGGCTGTCCCGAAACATAACCGATGGGCTTGTGCAGCAGAATCGTGACGCGACGCGCTTGCTGCGTTTTCGCTTGCGGCGACAACGTAATATCGTCGTCAGGCTGCGCGCGCGCGCCGAGCGAAACGCGCTGACCATTGACGCGCACCCAGCCGCGCTCAATATACTCATCGGCTTCGCGGCGTGAACAAAGGCCACGAAGGGATAACAACTTGGAAACGCGCACGCCTTCCAATGAAGACGAGGAAGCCGCTATTTTTTTCGTGGAGGCTTCGACTTTTCCCGCCTTGAAGTTTTCAGTTCTCGTGCTTCTCACCGAACTCCCTCTCCCGCTTGCGGGAAAGGGTTGGGAAGAGGGTGAAAACTTTTCAGCCGTACGCTTCCGAGGCGAAGTTGCGCCATGCTTTGCTCCCCTCTCCCCTTGGAAGAGAGGCGTTGGGGGAGAGGCATTGGGAAGAAACGATGGTCTTCCTCTCTCCTCCCGCCCAGTCCCTTTTTTAAAGGAGGCGTCCGTCGCCGCGCGGTGTGTGGTATCGCGCTGTTGCCCCCGCTTTGCCCCCTTCTCAAAGGGGGCGACGGCGAAGCCGGCGGGGGTTTGCTTCCTGCTCGTCGGAGACGGGCGGGGGTTTGTTGGGGCGCTTTCCTCTGCGAGGGAAGAGGGAACACGCGGCGAACGTTTCTTCGCCAGCGTCTGGCTCCACGGCTTGTGCGGACGCGGCGGCCTTGGCGCCGCCGCTGTTTCGGTGCGAGATGAGCGTTTGCCGTCCGACAAACGTAAGGTTTTTTTCGAGTCGGCCATGAGCGAATAGCAAACAAGCAATGAATGACCGACAACGACGACTTATACGCGGCGGCGGTATTCGCCGGTACGCGTATCAATCTCAATTTTGTCGCCTGTTTCAACGAACAGCGGGACAGGCACTTCCAGACCGCTGGCGATCTTGGCGGGTTTCAATACTTTGCCCGACGTGTCGCCGCGCACGGCCGGTTCGGTGTACGCCACCTCGCGCACTACCGAAGTCGGCAGTTCGACCGAAATAGCGCGGCCTTCATAGAACGTCAGTTCGCATTGCAGGCCGTCTTCGAGATACGGCACGGCATCGCCCATGCTCTCGCCCTCGACTTCGTACTGATTGAACTCGGCGTCCATGAATACATACATCGGATCGGCGAAGTACGAATACGCCACCTCTTTCTTCTCAAGCTGAATCGCATCGAATTTCTCATCGGCGCGGTAAACCGCTTCCGTGCCACCGCTGCCGAGGAGACTCTTGAGCTTCATCTTGACGACCGACGCGTTGCGCCCCGATTTGCTGAACTCAGCCTTCTGCACCACCATCGGATCCTTGCCGATCATCACCACATTGCCAGAGCGCAGCTCCTGTGCGATTTTCATCACCATAACCATATTCCTTGCCCGATACCAGGCGATTAAAACGCCGCACGAACTGGCGGCAGAAGTTGAAAAGAGAACGCTGACGCCAAAAATGCGGAAGAGAACCGCGAGGCGATACATTCAGTTCAGATAACTTTATATTATAGCACTAAAAAGAGGTTTTTGGAAAAACAAGGGGAGCGCTAAACGCGGCAAGGGCGGTTTGAAGCTTTTTATTGGGCGATTTAAGGAGCTAATTAACTTCAGATTCAGATTTATAGCAAGCGCCAGATTGCTTGAATTTCTAGGAATTCCCGAATTTTCCTGACAAGGCCGCCTTTTACCTTATTCTTGCAGCCCATTTCTGAACATGAAGGGCGTCCCCATGCAAGCATTTTCCCGCGACAGCGTGACAAAGTTTGTTCGTTCGACCCATTCAACTCAATCCGCACAGATCGTTGAAGAAGATTGCTTGAAGGATAGTGCCGTTGATAAAATTGATACGCCTTGGCGTAGGCTTCTCCGCGCGAGCAGGGATGAACCGTGTCTCTCCTAAATTTTTATGGTGAGGATCGTCTGTTCCCTGCGCGGGCAGGGATGAACCGTTTCTTGGTGGCGCTATCACCAATTACACGAGCTGTTCCCTGCGCGAGCGGAGATGTTTCCAGGAAAACACTAAAGCATGGAAAAAGGCATTAGAACCCATCTCAAAATTATTGTACGGAAAGAAATGTCTGCTTACAATACCGTTCATGCTAAAACTGAGTGATGAACAATGGGAGCGCATCCGGAGATATTTTCCGGA
>WQUA01000072.1 GCA_009786025.1 Pseudomonadota bacterium
AAAGTACTCATAAAGGGGATAGATACGCCATCGCTGCGAATTCTTATCCGCAAAGTTGATGATGGCCCATTGCTTTGGGTAAGCCAACATCAGCTTGGGACAGAAACTTGGGTGGCGCCTGGGCTCCATAAAATAAATGCGATGTGTGAGTTTCACCGGTCGGTCGCAGGTGGGGATGTAGGCGAGATATTACCAGGCACCATCGAAATCAACGCCAAGCCGGGGAGTGAATATCATCTCACAGGATCACCCAATGCGCTCAAGTGTATACTGAAAGTTGAAGAACGCACAAATTGAGTAAATCAAATCTGATACCTAACATTGTGCCAAACCTTGACGCGCCAAAGCATACAAACTTATTTATAGGTTAGGATTATGTCGCTCGACGTTGGTATTCGTCATGATCTACACTCCTACTCCTTTATCCAAAATGAGCCGACGCTCTCCTTGGAAGATGACGGCTACTATTGGTTCCTCTATCCGTTGTTTGTAGAGCTGAGCAAAGAGACGGGCCAACTCATCGACCTGTATGACGGGGCGCATTTCCAGGCCGAGACTCTCGATGCGCTTGAGCGCACCCTGTCCATGGCAATGACACTCGTGGAATCGCAGCCAGCATCCTGGCGGGTTCAAGTAGCCTTATCCGGTGTCGCCAGTGGTGCTCGTTATAGCATTGCAGGCAGTTATGGGCTATATGAACAGGTCGAGAAGAGCCAATTCATCAATCTCCTCGCACAGTTTCAGCGCATCCTTGNAAGAGCGCGGGAACTGGGTTTGCCAGTTNTCTGTCATGGAGACTGACGTCGCCTGACGTCGTATTCAATCCGGACCAGCTAAAACGCGCCGGTTAATCCATGCGTCAGGTTGCTTGAAACCATGCCCGCACTTACCGTCCAGATCGAACGATTCGTTGACGACCATTTTCCGGGCTTCGTCGAGTGCCGCCTGGTTGATGCATCCGGGCGTTCGCACCTGTTCATCGAAAAAGCGCCCATTGTGACAACCGCGCATCTTGGCCCCAACAGCCCGTACCCATGCGACGGAACAATCGGATGTGAAGTCAAGTCAGAGTTCAGCGATGAGCAGGCCCGAAGGCTATCATGCGTACATACAGGGCGACCCTGGTCAGTCGAATCAACCGAAGGCATTGCATCTTTTGTGGTGTTATCCTCCCAAGTGATCCATGATGACGTTATTGGCTAACATTGCGCTCAACCCGGACGGCTTCGTTGCCGGTTAACTTCTGCGTTAGGTACTGAACATGGACAATGACATCACACCTGGCTGGAGGCACGTTGCTATCGGGTTCGAGGGCGCCGCCGTTTCGCTTGCCGGTCTGAATCCGTGGCAACTCGAGTGGTACCGTCTTGACGAGCCGGCGATCACCGTTGCGCACCCGAGCCACCCGGAGCAGAGGCACCAAATGTGGATCTACGAACTCCGAAGCAACAATCGAACGGTTAAATTTGCGGCAGGAGAGTATTCAAATTGTGTTTGGGGATTTTATGTTCCAACCTGAGCGCGTGTCTAACTCGGCGCTCAGGCGGACGGCCTGCGGACGCCGGTTCACCTGCGTTAGGTTGATCTGAGGACTTATGAGCGGCGGCGAGTGGAAAATCCACTGGGACGGTGGGTGGAATAGCGGTTTTCGCGGCGAAACGGTTCTCAGTGGCGCGGCCGAATTGGCGGCCGTGCTTGCAGGCCGAGACCCGAACGGCAACGCGGAATTCACCCTGTATCTGGCCGGGCGGGAATACCCGTTCATGGTCCTGGCGGTGGCAAACGATCGTTGGTATGTACACTTTTTCCCCGAGGCCAATGAAGCGGGGGCGTCTGTCGTGGGCGATAACCCAACGGCAACCGGTGTCACCCGGATGCCTGCCGGATCGAATATCGCGGTGGAAAACGCATCGCTGATCGACGCCTCCGTTGCCCTCCGATTAGCCGCCGAGTTCATGCAATCGCGGCAGCGACCTGTCAGCGCCGAGTGGTTTGATCTCTGATCTGCTTGCGCGCTGAAATTGAGCCTTGGCCTGACATGTATAATTTAATCCGGTAACGCTCAAGCGCGCTGGTCAGCCAGCGCTCCAGCACAACTCAGGACTCGCCCGATGAAACTTGAAGAAATGCTCAGATTACCGACCATCATGTACATAGATCAGGAAATATCGGTCATCCGTGAGCTCATGGGAATGCCGATTGATTATCTTGTTGCCAATAAAGAGATTTTCTCAACGCTCATTTTTAATCTTGAAACGTCTCATACCGGTGGCGGCTACTTCGAGTTAACCAGAGAGAATGAATCCATATTCTTTGAATTTGCCGATTGGCTCGAAACAGTCAACCGCCACTTTGCCGCCCCGGTTGTCGTCGATGCCTGTATCGATAATTTCAGAATCTCCTATGATGACTTGGTAAAGGCTTACGGCCCAGCGCGCCCGGTTGCCGCTGCGCCTGACCTTGCGCTCAACCCGGATGCGCCAAAAAACGTCGATTGATTAAGCAGCCTAGCTATACCGCGAGAACATTAATGGCATACGACAAAAATAAATCTCCTGTCGGCTGGTATCTCGGCTCCTATCTCCTGCGGTTCATCGAGCTTGAGGATACTCATCGGAATGACCCCGAAGCCAGGTTTATGTCTTGGGAGAACACCGTTCTTGTCAAAGCATCATCTATTGAGTCCGCATATACCAAGGTTGAGAGAATCGGCAAGCAGAACTCCAAACCATACAGGGGCGGCGCTCAAGGTGTACCTGTTCAATGGGAATATCTTGGTATCACGGAGATTCTTCCCATCTACGAAGAAATTTCCGACGGAGCAGAGATCGCATGGACCGAAAGAGCCCCTAGAATGCTCAAAAAGCTAAAGCAATGGGTAAAGTCGAAGAGCGCCATCCGGCAATAGACACATGTCAGGATGGTATTATGTCTCACATTGCGTTCAACCGGACGGCTTCGCCGCCGGTTAATCTAGGCGTTAGGTTAGTCCCCATAGTTCACGTTAGGCTACCACTATGAACCCTCATCCATCTACGCTCACCTTTATTCGGTCTGCCATATCTCGACCCGGCATGTATATGTGCGACTTCAATCTCAGAGAGCTTGAGCTTCAGCTGTATGGCTACGATGCCGCACTTGGTGATACCGGTTTATTGGGTGAATATGAGAGGTTCAATTTTTCCTTCAGCGAATATTTACGCTCCAATTATCAAATAAGTTGCGCTCGGGGTTGGGCAAATGCAATCACAGAAAAGTCCGGTACACCAGAGCAAGCCTTTATTTCATTTCAGGAGTTTATGAAAAGTGCAACTATTGCGGCCTAACATTGTGTTCACCCCGGACGGCTTCGCCGCCGGTTAGCTTCGGCGTCAGGCTTTATGGAGAAAAAATGTCTCGTTTTCTAGCTATCGTCTTCTGCCTTCTCTTTTCGTGTTCCGCTTTTGCTGCGGAGCCTCTTTTCATAATCCTCGAACCTGGCCAGGGTTCAGCGCTTCTAAAGCAATGCTCAAGGCCAACGCCGCAAAACGTCTCAGGTTTTTGGCGTCCGGAGTTATCCCAGATTCAAGAGTTAGAGGCCGCCCTCCCCGCATTCATCAACGGCGACCCTCAAGGCAAGCTGCTCCGCCCCCTTACCGAATTCAAACGTCAATACATTGGCTTTATCCAAGACGGCAAAAAATATATCTACGGCAACTTCTACTTATCCGGCTCGCGCAAGACGGAGATCAGCAAAACTGCGGTGATTGTTTGCGATGGTGGAGCTTCTTTTTGGGGAGTGGTTTATTCCGTGGAAGGTAAGGCCTTTCAAAATTTGGCTTTTAATGGCGTAGCCTGAAACAGGACAAATCATTCAGCCCGAACAATTTTGCCACCGGTTAGCTTCGGCGTCAGGCTATTCAATAGCGCAAGCATCGGTATGAAAAAACGCAAATTGAAAATATCGCTCGTTGAATTCCTGCAAAACGGAAACTTCGGCCCATTTATTCCGCGCCAGGATTGTTCCCCCGAAGACGTCATTGCAATATTGGGCAAACCCTCTGCGATTGAAGTACATGCAATGGGAAAAGAATTTGCGCCCTATACAACAGGGGACGCCAGTCTTTTTCCTGTGATCGTTTGCTATGGAAGCATTGAATTTCATTTTGATTCTCCTTCCACGCTATACACGATCCATTCAGACACCCCTTTTGACGGCGTTCCCATTGGAGGGTCGCTTAAATTATTGGACTCCGCCTTGTTGCGCTTCGGAAGAACGATGAGCGAATTTTTGCATTTGGCCAAAGAACGCGGCATAACCATATTGAACGAGCCTGTTAAAACGCCACACTGGTCCGCCTGGGAGATAAAAACGAATGGCGGCATTACTCTTCACTTTGAAAACGACGACCCGGAAGAAGCATCAAACGCAAAAGCGCCTTTACGAGCGTTTTCCTGGCGACCTGGCCCCAAAAATCAATCGACCGTGCAGCCTGACATACAACCCGACCCTGACGGCTCTGCCGCAACTTAACTTTGGCGTTAGACTTCATATGAAACGTAGCCTGTTGAGACATTGCCTGTTCGTCGCCGCTTTGACGTTGCTGACCCAGAACGCTTCGGCGCAAAACCAAGTCCAACTTGTGATTTTCAGCCGCGCCGATCGTGTTTGGGAGTTCAACATTGACCCGGCTCGAGGAGCGATCGCTCTTGAACCTCAAGGCAAGCGACCAGACGATTTCTACGGCTCTGTAATGCGAGCACGCGAGTCTCGGGATGCGCGTCGGCGCGAGGCAACCGCACAGCTCGATGAACCGGGCAAAGCAACCTGGGCTGTATTCAGCCCCGATTGCAAGTCCGTTCTACGAGGCTTCAACGGCCCTTATGATGTCCCGTACGAGATCACATACGGCGCGAGCCGACCTTGGGTGCAAGCCGGAATCACGAAGTTGCGCGACTCGAACTACATCAACGATGTCGCTTGGTCATCCGATTCACGGGTGCTCATGATTGTCGAAACGGAGGAGCGCACGGCCAAGAATCCTAAAGCGCTACTGTCAGCTTTTGCCGGCCACCCTGTCCCTGTAAACAATTTTTATTTAACCACGATAGATCTTGGCGCCGGTACAAAACGAAGAACAAAAGTGCTCGCTGACGTTGAGTATGGGGTCGCTGTGTTCACGACGACAGAAGAAATATGCGCTCGATAGCGCCTAACTCTTCCATCAAGCGAGCGCCGCCGAACAGCTTCGTCGCCGGTTGACTTTGGCGTTAGGCTGAAACCATGAAAGTATCGTAGCTCGAACTCTGTAGCGCCCCGTGGCCGAAAAATCCGACAAGAGCCTTTGTTGATTACAAGATCGGTAAGTTACAGCTATCTGTGCACCCGAGTGTAACGTACCACATTGGTGCGTTTTCGGTCGATAAGCGGTACGCAAAACAGATGCTTCTTTTGCAAACCTCTCCTTTCCGATCCGGGCGGGTGCCGCTGTATGTGTGCTCCTGTTGCGCTGATCTTGGTTGTGGCGCATTAACAGTGTGCATCGAAAAAAAACAGAGGCCGGAATAATTTGGCGGGATTTTAGCTACAAGGGATTGGGCGCTGAAAATTTTTCGCCAACAAAATATTCGGTCGGGCCTTTCCTGTTTGACGCAGAAGAATATCGATCTGCGTTTTACCCATACACAAAATAACGCTTAGGGATACGGCAAAGCGTCGCTCCGGTATTTTGGATTTCTGATGATGCTTGCGCAGGGATTCCGTTTCACTCCATCCCGACCGGCGCTTTGCAGAGAAGACGCTTTTGTATGGAAACAACGGAATCGCGCCGAAAAAGGGTAAAGCATCTACAGGAATTGCCAACCCGCCCCGATTTTTGGATAATCAAGTATCAGGTTACGTTGTTTTATTGACGGGTGATCGGCGTGTGCGCACTGCTCAGGGGATTGACGACTTTCAGCGCCTGGAGTCTGTTCGCCCTTGCGAGCCTTACCTCGGCCCAAACGCCCTCGACGTTTTACTACCAGACTTACTTTAACCTCGATGGCGATACCGCCACTGGTTGCGATGCCGTCGTTCAGGACAACTCCAGCACCACGCAAACTTTCTCCGGGATAGAAGCCTCCGCCATCGTTACTGTCGAAAATGGCGAACTGGTCACCGTCGAACGCTACAACTGCAACGACGTCTCCCACGTCCTTGAGCTCGCCCCGGCGGCGATGCAGGACACCGGCCATCCGACTTACCCCCTGGGAGGCCCCTTCGTCGAGTACCGGATCGCGGACGTCGCAATCACGCCGCAGACCACGATCGGCTTTGCCGCTTCGGCTGCCAAGGACTTCTTTACCGACAAGTCCGACACGATATTGCCCGTCTCATCCGCGTCGCTGGCTCCTTGCTCAACGCACAACCATTCGAACAACGATCATCCGATTCCGGCCATCGCGCCCTGGCTGCTGTTCGCGCTGGCCGTGGCTGCCGGGCTGATGGCTGCCCGCGCGCTCAAAACGCCGCAGGCACGCCGGCTGGGTGTGCTGGCGCTGTTCGTTTGTTTTGCCGCCTTCAGCGGCGCGGTCTGGGCCGCCGTCACGATCGTGCT
>WQUA01000073.1 GCA_009786025.1 Pseudomonadota bacterium
AGGTGGCCCAACGCGTCGTAGCGCCAGCCTTTGAGCAATACGTCGCTGCTTTGCGGCTGGCTGAGCGCTTGCCATTCCAGTTGCTGACGTTGCTGCGGGGTGCGCACGCTGCCGCTGGCGTCGTGCAAGAAGGTGCGCCGTGGGCCGTGGCCCGTGCGCGCGCTCCAGTGGCGCAGGGTGCGGCCCATGGGGTCGAGTTGCCATTGGGTATCAATGGCTCCTTGCGTGCGCCCGGTTTCGCGGTGCAGCGCGCGTTTACCGGAATGCGCCCGCGAAATCAAAACCGTGTTAATGATGTCCGCGCAATGGTAAAATCTGACCCTATGATTCGCTTTTTCATTCTCTTCCTGGTTCTGCTTGCTGTTCTCTTCGGGCTTGAGCTGACGCCTTGGGCGGAGCGTTGGTTCGTGGATCCGTGGACGATTATGCTCGCTCATATTTCGACTTGGCTCGTCACGCTGTTCGATGGGCAGGTCGAGGCGACGGGGCGGGTGATGCGCAGCCTCAGCAATGGCTTCGGCGTGTCGATCGAAAAAGGGTGCAACGGCATTGAGGCGACGATTGTGCTGGTGTCGGCAATGCTGGCGTTTCCGGCGCCGTGGAAGCACAAAATCATCGGTATTTTGAGTGGCTTCGTGGCGGTGCAGGCGCTTAATGTCGTGCGCGTGATCAGCCTGTTTTATCTCGGACAATGGAGCCAGACTGCGTTTGACTGGGCGCACCTTTATGTCTGGCAGGCGTTGATTATGCTTGACGTATTGATCGTTTTTCTCGTTTGGATCAGGCTGCTGCCGAGAGCCGGGGATGAGGGCGATGACCGGGACGGCGGCGCTGCCGCGCCTTCCGGGAGGATGGCGGCAACAACGGCGGCAACGGCGGAATCAGCGCCAGTGCAGCAGGTAGCGGAATCGACGTGAGGAACGGCTCAATGACGCCGCCGAAAGAAGGAACGCCGCAAGAACCCGAAGCGCCGAAAAAAAGCGGGCGTTCTCCGTTGTTGCGTTTTGTGCTTATCACTTTCGCTTGGCTGCCGCTGATGTTTGCGATCTGGTATTTCGCTGCGGCCATTCTGATTTTTCCGGTCAAGTTGTTGGCGCAAGCGTTCACGCAATTCGCTTTCGGCGATCTGGTGAAGCAGGTTTTGATGGAGTCGCGCGAGCTGGTTTTCATCACGTCGCTGCGACCGGGTGAGTCGATGCCCAACAATGCCGTGATAAGCGTCGAAGTCAACGCGCTGTTGTATTCGTTCGGCTTGCCGATGCTGGCGGCGCTGATACTGGCGGCGCGCGAGAAGGGCGGCTGGAAAAAATTGCTGATCGGTTATCTCGTTCTTGTACCATTCATCACTTGGGGCGTGACGGCGGACTTTCTCAAAAACATCAATTTTTCGGCGGGGCCTTTCGTCACGGCGCAAGTTGGCTTTTCATCGCTGCAACGCGAAGTCGTTGCGTTTGCCTATCAATTCGGTTCGCTGATTTTGCCGACGGTGATCCCGGCGATTGTCTGGGTTCTGACCCACCGGCGTTTTCTGGAGCGGATGCGTGGTCAGATGAATGCGCGCGACGGCGTCAGAGGTCAGGAGCCAGAGGAAAAAAAGCAGAAGTCATGACGCGAAATGTTTCCTGAATCGGACGCAAAGCACTGGCTTCAGGACGCATATCTGACCTCTGATCTCTGATACCCCCAAAGCCGGTGCGGTTGATTTTCAGGCGGGGCTGCGCTAGTGTACAACGGTCAAGCGCCATACGGCGAATGGATCAAATGCTGCCGCTACACAGCAGCCGGAAAAACACCCGCAGGGGTTTGGGCGGGAATTTGAAGTGTATTGAATTCGTATTCAATAAACGAAAGGAGCGATAACATGGGTTTTCTCGAAAGCATTAAACAACGCGCCAAGGCCGATTTAAAAACAATCGTACTGCCGGAATCCTTTGAACCGAGGAATTTACAGGCCGCCCATACGGTGCTGGCGGAAAAGCTGGCGCGTATTATTCTGATTGGCGACCGTAAAGCTATCATGGAGAAGGCAAGCGGCTTGAATCTGAACGGCGCCGAGTTTATTGACCCCGCTACTGATGGCCGAATGGGCGGACTGGCGGCGAAGCTGGCGGAGCTGCGTAAATCCAAAGGTATGACGCTTGACGAGGCCACCGGCCTGCTACGAAACGATCCGCTGTACCTTGGGGTCATGCTGGTAAAGGAGGGCATCGCTGACGGTATGGTGTCGGGTGCGATTCACGCGACGGCGGATGTGCTGCGCCCCTGTCTGCAAATATTGAAGACGGTGCCAGGCGTGAAGCTGGCCTCCTCGTCTTTCATTATGGTCGTTCCCAACTGCGAATACGGCGAGAAGGGCACTTTCGTATTCTCGGATTGCGCTTTGGTGCAAAACCCGACCGCCGAAGAACTGGCGATGATTGCCCAGAGCGCTGCGATTACGTGCAGACAGTTGGTTGGAGCTGAGCCGGTGGTTGCAATGCTGTCGCATTCGACGATGGGCAGTGCCAAACATGCTGATGTGGACAAGGTCGTAGAAGCCGTGCGGCTCGTCAAAGCAGCGGCGCCGGACCTGAAAGTGGACGGCGAATTTCAGTTGGATACGGCGATCGTTCCCTCCATCGGCGAGCGCAAAGCGCCGGGCAATCCGGCAGCCGGCAAAGCGAACGTGCTGGTCTTCCCCGATCTGGATGCAGGCAACATCGGTTATAAGCTGACCGAGCGGTTGGCGAAGGCGATGGCTTATGGGCCGATTACGCAGGGGATCACCAAGCCGGTCAACGATTTATCGCGCGGCTGTTCTGCTGACGACATTGTTGGCGTGGTCGCTATCACCGCCGTGCAAGCGCAGGGTCAAGGTAAATAACGGGCACAGCCAAGGAGAAGTCGAATATGAAGATTCTGGTTATCAACTGCGGCAGTTCCTCGTTGAAATACCAACTGTTGAACATGGATGACGAGACTTTGCTGGCCAAAGGTCTCTGCGAGCGCATCGGTGTTGACGGACGTTTGAAACATGAACGCGGTTCCGAAGAGTTCGTCACCGAAGCGCCAATGCCGGATCACAGCGCCGCCATCAAAATCATGCTGGATGCGTTGTTGAGCAAAGAACATGGCGTTATCTCCAACATCAACGAAATAAAAGCTATCGGACACCGCGTGGTACATGGCGGCGAATTTTTCAGCGATTCCGTGCTGATTGACGACGCGGTGGAAAAAGCGATCGAGACTTGTTTCGACATGGCGCCGTTGCACAACCCGCCGAACCTTACCGGCATCCGCGCCGCCAAGCAGAACATGCCGGGGATTCCGCAAGTGGGCGTTTTCGATACGGCGTTTCATCAGACCATGCCGAAAAAAGCGTACCTGTACGCGCTCCCTTATGCGCTGTACGACAATCACAAAATACGCAAATACGGTTTTCACGGCACCAGCCACAAATATGTGTCGATGAAAGCGGCGGAAGCGTTGGGACGCCCGTACGACAAACTGAAAATCATTACTTGTCACTTGGGCAACGGCGCCAGTATCTGTGCGATCGAGAACGGTCGCTCCGTCGATACATCGATGGGCTTCACGCCGCTGGAAGGACTGGTGATGGGCACCCGCACCGGCGACATCGACGCGGCTCTCGTGCCTTTCCTGATGGAAAAGGAAAAGCTGAGCGCGCAGCAAGTCATCGATATGTTCAACAAGAAGTCGGGTCTGTTGGGTTTGTCCGGCGTGTCCAATGATTTCAGAGACATCCTCCAAGCGAAACAGGACGGTAACGCGCATGCTGACGAGGCGCTGGAAATTTATTATTACCGGGTGGCGAATTACATAGGCCGGTACGCGGCTGCGATGAACGGTGTGGACGTGATCGTGTTTACTGCTGGGCTGGGTGAAAACAGCGCGCTGCTTCGCGAAAAAGTCTGTGCTTATCTCGGTTACCTGGGAGTGAAAGTCGATCCTGAAAAGAACGCCCAGCGCGGAAAATGCATGGACTTTTCGGCGGCTGGAGCGACCGTAAGAGCGATGATGGTTCCCACCAACGAAGAACTGGTGATTGCACGCGATACGAAGGCAGTTGTTTTGGGTTGATTCGGTTCGTGTCGTCCGGACGAGCAGAGCGCTGTCCGGGATAGTGTTCAAGGGCGGGTTTCAACCCCGCCCTGTTTTTTTACCGCAAAGAGCGCAAAGAATGCAAAGAATATCTCACGCGAAGCCGCGAAGAAAAAAACCTTAACCACGAAAGGCACGAAAGATACGAAAAACACGAAAGCGCAAAGAATGCACCTTGAAGCCCTCCCCTTCAAGGGGAGGGTTTGGGCGGGGATGGGGTGTCAGGGATCAGAGGCCAGATATCGGGTATCAGAAATGCGTCATTGCGAGGAACGAAGTGACGAAGCAATCCAACGTTTTTTCGTTGCACACATTTTCTGGATTGCTTCGCTTCGTTCGCAATGACGAGTTCTTCTTCGCGGCTTCGCGCCTTCGCGTGAGATTAATGCTGGGATACGCTTCGCTATCCCAGCCTACTCTCCGCCATTAGGCCTCGCTCAAAAAATCTTCAAGAGCGCGGCGGTCGCGCTTGGTCGGGCGTCCCGGAAAACGTGGTGTTGCCTGTGCGCGTCGTTGGTCGAGCAGTATTTGCCGCGCGGCGAGACTGGCGGCGGTTTCTTCATAGAGCGCTGCGGCGAGCGGCGCTGACAAGCGCCGATCAATGAGTGCGCGAATGGTGAATGTCCATGTTAGCCCTTCTTTCTGAACGGTCAGCGTATCGCCGATGCGCAACAAACGCGACGGCTTGATCCGTTCATCGCCGAGCCGCACATGGCCTTTATCAATCGCTTCGACAGCCAACCCGCGCGTTTTGAAAAAGCGGGCCGCCCACAACCACTTGTCGGCACGCACCGCCGCAATAACCGCGCTTGCGGTTGATGTGGCGGCGGCGCGAGAAGGCGTACTCATTCGTGAGCTTGCAGGCGGGTTTTGTAAAGCGTCAGCGGCAATGCCGTGTTTTTATCGAACGCCGCACCAGCGTCGATTCCCAGCCGGGCGATGGTTTCGGCGCTGTCGATGTGTGGGTACACCGCATTCATTGCGCCGAGGGCGAAATCGCGGCCTGAACCGGCCGCCCAGAAGCGGGTGTATTCAAACACTTCACGCATCGAGTAAACGCCAAAAATACCTTGCGCGTTGGCGATCAACGCCGTCATCTGGCTCGATTCGTAAGGATCGTCTTCTTCTTCCTTCGGGTTCAGAAAATGCAGTTCTTTCAACAGCGGGTGCAGTTTGCGGAAGCTCTCGAAGATCGCCGTCTTGTTCGATAAATCGAGTGGGTTCTGCGCCAGCAGGCTTTCAAAAACCAGTTGGTGCGCAGCCGAGCCGCACAGTGCGATGTAACTGC
Source organism: Pseudomonadota bacterium (assembly GCA_009786025.1). Taxonomy (GTDB): domain Bacteria; phylum Pseudomonadota; class Gammaproteobacteria; order Burkholderiales; family Casimicrobiaceae; genus UBA931. The sequence continues at coordinate 5,390 of WQUA01000073.1, forward strand.
CGCGGTGGTACAGAATTTTTTCAAAGCTTTGATCGTAAGGCGCGGCCAGTTTGGTATCACCGAAGGTGGTGAGTGAATCGGCAGCGACGACAACTTCATCGTTTTTACGTACAACAACCAATGTGGTCATGAAAACTGTCTCGTTTCGTTATATAAAAAGCGAAAGGCGCAATTATACGCGGCTGTTCCGTCATATCGCGGGCATCAAAACGGCGCCGGTAACGAGATGACACGAGGGATGGTGTTTGGATTCCAGCGCGTTATTGCCCAGTTCCAGAAAGCGGCTGGTGTTGATAAGGACTGGGGCGGTGGTTGCTGCGCCAGAAAACGCCAGGCGGCGAGCAATGCCGGCAACGGATTTTCCGGCAGCGTCGGCGCCCGCGTTTGTTTGGACAACTTTTGTCCTGTCAGTGTGGTGGCGACTGGAATATGCAAATACGAGGGCGGCGGATGGCCGAGGCATTCGTACAGCCACAAGTGACGCGGCGTCAACGCCAGCAAATCGGCGCCACGCACGATGTCGGTGATGCCCTGGTCGATGTCATCGACGACAACGGCCAGATGGTAAGCGTAAAAACCATCGCGTCGTTTCAGAACAAAATCGCCGCATTCGCTGGGCAAATGCTGGTATTGCTCGCCCTGTACGAGATCGGTGAAGCAGGATGGCGTCTCGGGGACACGCAGTCGCCAAGCAGCGGTTGGGTGATTTTCAAAAGAGAAAATGGCGCCGGGCGCCGGGCGGCAGTATCCCGGATAGACGCGCTCGCCCGACGCACCGAGCGGCGCATGTTGCAAACGTTGGCGGCTACAAGAGCAGGGATAGACACGTCCAGCGTTGATCAACGTATCGAGTATTTGCCGGTAGCGGTTGCTGCGCGCGGATTGCCGCGGCACTTCGTCGTCCCAGCGGAAGCCGTATCGGCGCAGCGTTTGCAGGACGTTTTCGGCGGCGCCGGGAACTTCACGATTACGGTCAACATCCTCGATGCGCACCAGCCATTGGCCGCCGACATGGCGGGCGTCGCAGTAACTT
>WQUA01000074.1 GCA_009786025.1 Pseudomonadota bacterium
ACCCCCCCCCCCCCCGCAAGCGGGGGAAGGGGTTTGCGCTTTCGTGTACGCCGACCCGTCGTGCCTCGTTACGCACGCGGATTCCTTCCCCTTCAAGGGTTGGGTTGGGGCGGGGATGGGCCTCCCCTATGCGAATCAATAACCCCATCCCCACCCCCCTTGAAGGAGAGGGCTTGAAAGCAGCTCTTCTTTGCAGTTTAGCGCTTTCGCGCGGAGATACCCTTTGCGATCTCTGCGTTCTTTGCGGTTAACATTCTCCCCATCAAGGCCGAATTAACCTCTCGCGGAACCATTGCGCAAGCTGAACTTCTTCAACCGCGCCGGCTGCAAGCGCCTCTGTAATACGAACGGCCTCAACAGGAGCGAATTTTAATTTGAAACCGTTATCAGCCAGAAAAAGGCGAGCGATGATCCAGGCGGTTCGCTTATTTCCGTCCATGAACCCATGGTTTCGAGCCAGGCCATAAGCGTAAGCCGCGGCCAAATCAGCGACATCCGGTGATCCATAGGAATACAGTTGCCGGGGCTTCGCCAGAGCTGCTTCCACACCATTCAGATCACGGATGCCATCCAATCCGCCGTGCTCAGCCAGTTGTCGATCATGGATGGCATAGACAACAGCTATATCAACCCAGCGCCAACCGTTCATTTCGCCAGCGCGCGGAGGATTTCACGGTCATCGTGCATGATGTCCTCAGCCAGGGTCATTTGACGGGCGAAATCAGGGTTATACGGCGTCAGGCGATAGCCTCCGTCCGGCATCTCGGTCAGATAGACGGTATCGCCCTTCTGGACTCTGAGATGCGCCATCGCTTCTTTACTAAGGATGAAACCGGCAGAAGCGCCGACCGTCGTCACTTTAAAAGTAAGCATAAGCCCTCCTATATAATTTACATTATATAGAAGATATAAAAGAGAGCAAGCTGTCTCAATTCGCCCCCGCCCGCCTTCTTTTCAAAGCCCAGAAAAATTAACCCCAAAAAAAGCAGAGATCAGGACAATCCCCCTTTCCAAAAGCAGGGTCGGCGAAGGCGGCGGGAAGCACAACCTTCTCGCGCGGCCAACCCCGTCGCTTGGTTCCCGCCATGTTTCGCTCGTCGCTCACTGCGTCCCACAAACTGTAAGCAGCGGGCAAAAGTAAACGTATAGATTCTAGGCGCAAAAAAACGGGAGCCGAAGCTCCCGTTTCTGTGAAACAAAAACAATCTTATTACAAGGTTACTGCCCGGCAATAAGTTTCGAGAAGCGATGCGCGATACGTCCGGCATAGCTCGCCCAGATCTTACCAAAGTCAGCGCTGACAGCTTCACCGTTATTGAGCTGCTGAACAGCAAAACCAACCATCGGCAGGCCAGTGAACGTGGTCGTATTCACTGTCACTCCCGCCGGGGTTGCCACCGACAGATCAATATATTGGCTCGCGAGGGTGCTGGTCAACACGTGAGCAGTACCGACATTGAAGTCAATATTGGTAGGCGCAGCAGGAACCGGCGAGAAATCAAACTCCGCCCAGCCGTTGACATAAGCCGGCGGCAACGTCAAGTTGTAGCGGTTTTCCGCGCGCAACGCCGACGGCGTATTTCTCGCATTGCCGAAAGTCACGACGTTGGCTTCCCAGCACAGCGCAGCAGACGCACCAGCCGGCGGCGGCGGCGAGAAGTCGCCCGTTGCCTGTTGATGCCGCTCTTCGCGGTCATAGAAAATTACGCCCATATCGTCACAAGCGCCACCCAGAACGAAATCGCGCTGGAAGAGCTTCTGCACCTTTCTTTCTCTCTTCGGCCCGAATCCACTGTAATAGTAGCTCTTCGTCGGCATTGTAACGACCCAGTCGGTTCTCGCGAGGATCGAATCATCCAGCACATACTCGTTGTAAACCGAGTTGTTCATCAATACCGCTGAAACAGGGTCGGCCGTTTTTATTCCAGGAGCCGCCCATTGCGTGATGTACACGTCCGGACCGTTCACGACCGTCGATACAGCCGGCTTCACGTCGGCAAGGTTCGGAAGAATACTGCCAGCAGGTTTCCAAAGGTGTCCCGGGCCAGTAAAGAAGGCATCCAGCGCCGTTGCTTCGAACGAGACATCGTTTCCGTCGTTAACGCTGAGAAGCGTCATAGCGCCGAACAGGCCGCCCGTTCCGGTATCCAAATCGGTCGCTACCCACGCAGGCTGAGTTCCGCTATCAGCGATCTTTGAGCAGTCTTTCGGCACACCGTTAACGTGCGTGATCGCGATGCCCGTGGGAGAAGTCGGGTCGATATCCGCCATCTCGATAATTTCGACGTAACCCTCTTTGGTACGGTTAAGGGTCTGATCTTCCTGATCGGCGTTAGGGCCGGTGTACTGATAGTTCCGGAACGCCACGCCGCCCGCCGGAATAGCCGGATACGTACACGAGTTATCGTTCGTCTGCAGCTTCGCGCCCTCGCCCTCGGGGGTAACATAACCCGTCCAGACGTCAAACGCCGACAAATATAGGTTGAAGTCCAGAACTTCCTGAGAGGCTTTGCCTTCCAGGAAACGAACCTTGACCGCTTTGCCCATATCCGTCGAATTGACAACCGAGATCAACGATTGAAACGAATTACCATCCGCGTTACCGCGAGTCGTGTAATACGGATAAATCAACACCTGTCCCAACCCATCCGGGTTGAGGTTTACGGCTTGCGCCGATCCTACCAAACCTACCGCGCCCAAACCCGCCAGAGCGGCAAAGAGCGCATTTTTCTTGAATGTCTTCATAGAGTAAAACTCCTTTAAGTTGCTTTCTAAAGTGATCACTTTAAGCCCAACAGCGAGGCCATTTTATTACATCTCTTGCCGATTTACAAACCCAATCCGTTAAATAAACTCCGTGAGCGCCCCTTTCTGTCTCATTTTCGCAACCTCCGCCCTTATTCAGGAATGTGAAACCAAGCTTGCCCATCCCGGAAAAACCATTTTTCCCCGGTTGGCGCGACGACATCTTTAAAGTTTTTGAAATCGTAGGTCAGGAGGAGGCGAACCATGCATACATCATTTTCACATTTTACTTCCTTTATTTCCGCCTTCTTGAAGCCCCCTTTGGAAAAACGATAGGCATACTGCTCCTGGGACACCACTGCCCGCGTCGCCGGGGAGAGGTAGCTGTACACCTTGGCGTAATCCCGCGCGATCAGCGCGTCCCAACGCTCCTGAGAGCGTTGCTTGACGATATCGGCTTGCCGCTCCGGCGTCAGATTTTCCTGCGGCATCGCCGGGCCGGAGGTCGTCGCGCACCCGGCCAGCGCCATCAGCACCGCCAATCCGGCGACGATCGCCCACATTTTCATCTCTGCCCTCTTAACACTTGGAAATTTCATATCCTTCTGCCGATTGGTTCATTCACGAGGAGGGGAAGGATAGCCAGCGATCCTCACCTCGTCAATAGCTGAAAGGGTTGAATCCCAGGCATCGGGTATCCGATGGTCACACAGGGATAAACTCCCCTCTCTCCTTGCGGAAGAGAAGAAGCTCCACGGGTGAGTAAGCCACATTGGGATTCGCTGCACCTTCGTGCATTTTTATTTACCTCTACTATGAAGAGTTTGCTCCTCCCATCCCAGCCTTCCCCCGCAAGCGGAGGAAGGAGTTTCTCGCCAAGCATCGCCCAGCAGCTTATAGCACCCTTCTCCTGCCTGCGCCTCAGGATTCCCTCCTGCCCGTGTCTCGGCTTTCCCTCCCCCGCTTGCGGGGGAGGGTTAGGGTGGGGGCGTCGGATTGCTTGTCGCCCTCGCTCGATTACTCCGCTTGTCCTTCCAAAATTTTCTCGCGCCGTATCAGATCAGTCGGCAGCGCCTTGGTGTCCAGCAAAACGCCTTCCAGATTGTCCATCCGATAGCGCAAGTCCTGAATGATCGCACGACGGGTTTCTTCGCTTTCAACCACGCGCGGCGTCAGGAAGATAATCAACTCGGTGCGTGAATTGTTCCAATTCTCGGTTCCGAACAATGCTCCCAGCACGGGAATCCGCGACAAAAACGGAACCCCAGAAGTACCGGATGTCCTGTCGTCGCGAATCAAGCCGCCAATCACCATCGTGCTGCCGGAAGGCACCATCAACTGCGAAGAAACTTGTCGGCTCATGATCGGCGGAGCGCTTCCCGAATCCGCCTTCCAGTCGCCTGAGACGGCGCTGAATTCTATGTTAGCTTCCATGCTGACGTTGCCGCCTTCATTGATGTGCGGCTTGACCGTCACGACCACACCCGGACTGACATACTGCCATTGGGTTTGCAGGTAATTACCATTGGTATTGCCTGTGTTGTAATCATAACCGCTATAGGTATTCGCGTATGGTATCTGGTTGGTAACTTGAATCGTTGCTTCCTGATTGTCCAGCGCTGCAATATGGGGGTTAGCCACTACTTTAACATTGCCCGTGCTGTCGTTTGCTGTGAAAATTGCGGCAAGCTGTGCGCGGCTAATAATTAGATTGAACATGGAACCACCAAGAGAACTGGGGTCAAAGACTCCTTTATCGTTGACAGGCGCGCTTGTCGAACCATTCCCCCCATAGGTGTTCCCATAAGGCGCGTTGCCTTTGAGATTAGCAACACCACCGTTAGAAAACCACCATTTGGTGCCAATACTCATCTGGTCCGTCAGCGTCACCTCCGCCACTGTCACTTCAATCACCACTTGCCGCTGCGGCACGTCGAGTTTCTTCAGCGCCTGCTCGGCCAGCGCGTATTCGGCCGGCGTGGCGACGATCAGGATCGCGTTGTTGTCTTCATCGGCAACGACCTGGATGTCCTGGGCAATTCCCATGCCGCCACCCGCGCCTACACCGGGTGCGCCAGGGCGTCCAGGCACGGCGCCGGGACGGTTCGCTGTACCCGCTGCCGCCGTGCCGGTGGTCGTCCGGTTACCTGTTGTTCCATACCCGCCGGTCGTGCCATATGTGCCGCCGGTCGTCGGCCGGTTGGAGCCCAGCGTGCCGGTCGTGCCGCGCCCCGTGCCAAGCGTCGAGCCCGTCGTCGAACCGGGGCGGTTTCCTCCCATCGTCGTGCCCGTTGTCCCCGGCGCGGTTTGCGCCGGCTGCGTTCGGGTCGGCGCGGTGTTTTTGCCGGTGAACGCTTGTTGCAACAGCGGCGCCAGTTTGTCGGCGCGCGCGTATCTGAGCGCATAAACGTAGAGACGCGGCACTTCCGAGTTGTCATCAGCGTCGAAGCGTTCGATCCACTTTTTCACTTGCTCCAACTGGTCGGGCTGCGGCGTGACGACGAGCAGCATGTTCATCCGCTCGATCGGAATGAATTTCATCGCGCCGAGCATCAGCCCCATTCCACTGTTACCGTCGCCGGTGGCAGCGTTTTGAAGGTCTTGCGACAGGCTTTTGACTTCGACGTTTCTCAGCTTGAAAAGGCCGACGGACATCCCCGACATCCAGTCGATGTCGAACATTTCAACGGTGTCGAGCAGGTGGCGCAGTTCGAGTTCGGTGCCGGAAAGGATGATGAGGTTACGCACGTCGTCGGAGCGCATCGCTTGCGCATCTTTGGCGAACGGCTCCAGAATTTTCAGCATTTCTTTGGCGCTCACGTAGCGCAACGGCACGATTTGCACTGAAAAGCCTTTCGGCAACGGCCGCTGTGAGCTGCCCAGTTGCGGCGATGCGCTTCCTTTGAAGCCGACAGTGGCGGGAAGGATTTTGTAAACGCCTTCTTCTTTGATCATGGTTGCGTTGTTCATGCGCAACAGGGTTTCAAGGGTGGCGTACAGCGAATCACGCGGGATGCCGGACGAGGTGCGGATGGTCACTTGTCCATTGACGGTCGGGTCGATCAGGTACGCTTCGCCGAGGATGTCGCCGAGGATGTTGCGGATGACTTCGCGCAAATCGGCTGCTTCAAAGTTCAACACGATGTTGCCGCCGCCTCTGGCTGAAGGCGGGGTCGGTGCGGGCGGCGTCGGTCGGGCAGCCGGCGGTACGGGAGGCACAGGGGGTACGGGCGGTGGTGTGACCGAAGGCGGCGTGGCGCTGGTCGGAGGAACGGGGGGCACAGGCGGGACGGGCGGGGTCGCGCTGCCGGTCGAAGGGACAGGCGGCGTCGGCGGTACGGGT
>WQUA01000075.1 GCA_009786025.1 Pseudomonadota bacterium
TCAGGTACTATGATCCGGACATTGGAAGGTTTGCCACGCAGGATCCGATTGGGCTTGATGGGGGGTTGAACCTTTATCAGTATGCACCTAATCCTTCCCCATTCCAGCCCCTGATTTCCTCTTCGCAGCTTTGCGGCTTCGCGTGAGATATTTCTTTTCTGATACCTGATTCCTGCGCCTCTGATCTCTAACTACGACCGTGCCAGCGGCGGGTTGGAGGCGAAGTAGCGTTTTATGCCTTCCGCAATAGACTCGGCAAAGCGTTCCTGTTGTTTCGGATCGTTCAGTTTGGCCTCTTCTTCCGGGTTGGAAATAAACGCCGTTTCGACCAGAATCGACGGAATATCCGGCGCTTTGAGCACCGCGAACCCGGCCTGCTCCACTTCTTTTTTGTGCAGCGCGTTATGCGTTCCCAGCGCTGTCAGCACCATTGCGCCGACTTTCAGACTGTCGTTGATTTGCGCCGATTGCGATAGATCGAGCAATGTCCTGTTGACGGAGGCGTCCTTACTGTTGATGTCGATGCCACCGATCAGATCAGCATTGTTTTCTTTCTGCGCCAGCCAGCGGGCTGCCGCCGATGTCGCTCCCCGTTCCGATAACGCGAACACCGACGACCCGCGCGTTGCTGCACTCGTGAATGCGTCTGCATGGATCGACACCATCAGATCGGCTTGCNCCCGCCGCGCTTTTTCAACGCGCTGGTTGAGCGGCACAAAAAAGTCTCCGTCGCGCGTCAGAGCCGCCCGCATGTTCGGCTCGGCGTCGATCAGTCTCTTGGTGCGACGGGCAATCGACAACACGACGTTTTTCTCCAGCGTCTTTTTCCGGCCAATCGCACCTGGGTCTTCGCCGCCGTGTCCCGGATCCAGCATCACGATGATCGGGCGTGACTTGACTGGATGCCTGGTTGACGGCTTGGACGGCAACTTGGCAGGCAAATCTCCCGAAGGCATCGGCTTGCTGCCCGCGTCGGCCGGTTTTCCGGTCGGCGGCTTTGTCTTCTCCGGCGTTTGTCCCGCGCCGGTTGTGCCGGTTGTGGCGCCGCGTTTTTCACCGCGTTTTTCATACTCGCGCACCAGCGCTAACAGAGCCTCGTCATCGGCGTATTTCTGCTCCAGCGCCGACACGGCATCATCGCTCTCAAACTCCTTGACCAGTAAAAGCAACGGATCGAGCCGCTCGACCGGATAAATGTCCAACACCAGGCGAAAGCCGAATTGGGCAACCGGCTTCAACGTAAAAAGCCGTGGATCGACGCGCCCCTTGAGATCGAGTACGACCCGCAAACTCTTTGCATCGCGCCGTCCCAGTCGAATGTCCAGAACGTAGGGGTCGCTGCGCTGCAACAGCGACGGCAACGCCATCAGGTCGGATGACAGTTCGAGCTTTTCAATATCAAGCACAAGCCGGAAAGGCTCCTGCAACTGCGTCATTTGATACGTTACCGCCTGCGGTGTTTCGATCACCAACCGGGTGTACTCTTCCGCAGGCCACAAACGAGCGATGGGCGCTTTTCTGGCCGGCGACATCGGCGCAGGCGATCCCGCGCCATACACCGGCGGCAACAGCAGCAGTCCCGACGCCAACAACCCGCCCCGCAACAAACGACGTCGAGCGATGGAAACGCGCGCGTTCGACGCAGTCAGCAAAACGTCCGTCACGAATTCATCATTGCGGTCAGGCATTCCTCTCCTGCTTTCGTATAGGGCACGATCCGTACCTGCCGTCCGGCCACCGAAACATCGGCGGGCAGCGTCAGCGACACCACAAGATCAACCGGCGGCAAACGGTCGCCCAACTTTTCCGGCCACTCGATCACGCAAACCGCGTCATCACGGAAATACTCCGAAAAGCCGCCAGAATCCCATTCGGACTTATCCTTAATTCTATAAAAATCAAAATGATAGAGGTTCATTTTAAAGCGTAATCTCGAAAAAAGATACTCTTCGACCAGCGCATAACTGGGGCTTTTGACCGGTCCGGAAATTCCGAGCGCGCGCAACATGCCGCGCACCAGCGTCGTCTTGCCGGCGCCGAGATCGCCGGACAACGCAATCACCATCCCGCCCTGAAAATGCGCTGCCAACCGACCACCAAGCGCCTCGGTCGCAGCGGTATCTATCAAAAAACTTTCAAATGATTTCTGTAACGGCATCGACGCGCTGCTCTCCATCATTACCCATTCCCACGGCGTTTGACCAGATTGGCCGCGAAGAAATACAAACCACCAAGTGTTCGATTGCGAAGATAGGTTCTCATGGCGGGCGGAAAGAGTTGCCGGGATTACGAGCCTATGGCACTTCCTGTTCACTCGTGTAACGCCAGTAGTTTAACTCAGCTTCTACCGGCGGAATGCCATCGGCGCGTTCAAGCAAGCGCAAGGAAGGAGAAGGTCGAAGGCCGCAATCCTCCTCTCTTCAGAGCGCGAAGAGCAGCCGGTCTATTTGGCATGCCGCCTTTTCCTGAATTGTGGATTGCACCGCTACACGGCTTATCGGTCCTGCGCTTGTTATCGACATGACCATGCCTTCCACCGCCCTGACCTTATGCGCAAGCGTCAAAAAGTTGACATACACATAATAATGTGTATGATTACCTTTATGAGATACATATGGGATGAAAACATAACGCCAGTCCAACCTTATCAAGCATGGACTGGATTTTGCGGACGCAAAAAAGGTGTTTTCCGGCCCGATCGTGTTATTCGAGGACGCGAGAAACGACTATGGCGAGCAAAGAATGATCGCCATCGGTTTGCTTGGCTTTGCCGTGGTTCTCGTTGTCCATGTGGAATCCGACGATGAAATACGGATCATTTCCATGAGAAAGGCAGACAGTGATGAAACAAACCTCTACTACCAAAACGTCGGCTACTTCTGATATCGATGACGCCCCTAAATTGACGCAAGCTGATTTTGACCGCGCACGTTTTCGCGTCGGAAAAAAAGCGGTGAGCAAAGCGGAATGGCAAGGAGCTGTCCGCGCCCGCGTCGGCAAGTCCAGGATCAACATCATGCTCGATGTTCCTATCATCGAGCATTTTAAATCTCTGGCAGGCGAAAGGGGGTATCAGACGCTTATCAACGATACTTTGCGCAGAGTAGTTGAGTCAGGAAAAATCGAGGCCGATTTAAGAAAAATCATACGAGAAGAACTGCACACATCCTGAGCAACCATAGGGGAATAAGACTGAAGGTCGTAATCGGCTTATTCTCATGGCGTGCAAATTATTACTTGAATTAAGCTTCGCTTCATTCCGACCTACGCGAGCTTGGGAGATGTTGTCTGGCATATTCCAGCTTCCGAGCCTCAGATTCGGTCAAATGATCCTCCAGCGGGGCATAGAGAGCAATGACTATGTCGTACTGGCACCCTCGCCAGGCGCTTTGTGCCTCAGAGCGCATTTGCTGGAGCTTCATGTCTTGCATAAAGGCGGCCGCTTTAGTATTTCTGAATATCTCCAGTTCTCGGAAGTACGCGCGGTCTCCTGCAAGCGCAAGTTGTGCATATGCGTACACGTTATTCGCAAGAGTTGCGAGGAATGGTTCCAACCGACTCATATCAGCAACTTGTGCTGGCTTGGAGTTCGATTCTGGCAGTCCAGCAAAACCCAAAACATCAGCAATGGAGCACCCATCCCGAACTTGACCAGTTTGAGGAAGTAATCCAATAGAGACGTCCTGTTCTCCGAATCGGGCGTCCCAACTGACGGTAACGAAAGATAGATCAGACTCGTAGCACAATAAGCTAGGAGCATTCTTTGCACACCGAAAACCTGCATCTTCCAAAAAGGAAAACGCTTGCATCGCCATTTCTGAGAAATCATTTCTCATGGCGGCCCGCGTAATTGGGGTGAGCGTGAGCGAACCCCAACACCATCACCGTTCTCCGACAAGAAAATCATCGTTTGCTTCTGCCGCTCAATCCGGCGTCAACCAACCTTGACGTATGTAGCGATGTATCGAACTGTACGGCCATTCCGATGCTCGCGCAACATATCCGAGTTTGACCGGGTTGATATGAACGTAATCCACATGCCGCTGCAAATCATTTTCATCGACGATCCAATGTTCCCAATACCTCCTCTGCCATAACCCGCGCTCGCCTTTGCGTCGTCTTGCAACGCTTATCCGTTCACCCCGAGGAAGGCCGCGCGAGAATCCGGCTTTGATCAGCATCCAGCGTGTTGCAAAATCGCTGTCGTTTTCGGGCAACGTCCAAACAGCGTGAAGATGATCCAGAAAAACAACCCACGCCAGAATATCGAACGGATGCGCCCGCTTCACTTTGCGTACCGCGTTGCGCAGGTTTTCGATGCGATCCACCAACAGCGTATGAGAGCGCTCGGCCAGATTAACCGTAAAGAAATAGGTGCCGCCTTCTTGCCATGCGCGTCTGTATCTCATAAACCTTTTTCTCAAATGTTGGGGTTCGCAAGCTCACCCCAACGCGGGCTGTGGTCGGAGCCTGGTCAAGCGGCGGGTTGGAGAAATGGAACGCTGTTCTATTTTCGGCCCGCTCCTATCTGCTGATCTGGCGAATTTTTGTATACACGGTTATCGCCGGGTTCTGGTACAGCGCGTACCGAATATACCAGGCTAAAGGTGATAATGCTTCTCTGGGGCGGATGAAGCGCATCGGCTTCTTTTGTGTGCTGTTAGCGGTGTTTATTGAAGTGCCGAAGTTGTTTTGGTAAGTTTGAGAGGACGATCATGTTGGCAACGTATAGCTACCTCGAATTTTATCTGACGCAGTTGGCGTGGATCATTAACAACGGCATTTGGTATGCGCTTGCGGGCACCGGCCTGGTCGCGTGGCCTTTTATCGCCATCATCCTCCAGGAATGGTTGAGGGCGCGTGGCGAAGGAGCCGACGAGGGCAACAAAGGCATCCTATCCATCTTCCGGGTTGAAAACAGGATTTACATCGCTTTTGTTGTGATTTTGTTTGCCTGCATCCCCTTTATTCCGGTGAAGCCTGCCCAAATGAATATCGACAGGACAGCAAGTACAAACTGCGGTGTGACGGTTCTCGACAATACCGGGGTGAAATGGGGCGGCAAAGGCTTCGAGTCCAGCATAGGCGGGCAGACCGCCCAGATTCCTGTCTGGTGGGCATTGATACACTCTCTCAGCAAGGGAATCACGGCGGCGGCGACTGCCGCGATTCCGTGCAATCCCGACATCCGGCAGATGATGATCGAGCTGGATGAAGCGAGGATTCCCAATAAGTTATTGCTGCAAGAGGTTGCGGATTTTTCTCACGATTG
>WQUA01000076.1 GCA_009786025.1 Pseudomonadota bacterium
ATATCTCCGGATGCGCTCCCATTGTTCATCACTCAGTTTTAGCATGAACGGTATTGTAGGCAGACATTTCTTTCCGTACAATAATTTTGAGATAGGTTCTAATCAGAGGTCAGATTTTCCTTCGCGCTTTCGCATGAGATAGCATTTTTCTGGCCTCTGCCTCCCACAGTGATAGACTATACCGGTTTTTTACAGTGCCCGCTCCGGACCCAATATTTTGACAGAGGATTTATGCCGAACATCGAACAATTTCTATCCCGCACGCCGCCGGCTGCCGACGGTTTTTTCGGAGAATACGGCGGGCAGTTCGTGCCCGATGTGTTGAAACCGGCGCTTGACGAATTAGCCGAAACCTTTGAGCGTTATCGCGCCGATCCGGAATTCATCCGCGAATTCATGACGTTGCTGAAACACTATTCGGGGCGTCCGACGCCGGTGTTTCATTGCGCGAATCTGAGCCGCTATTTTGGCGGCGCACAGATTTATCTGAAACGGGAAGACTTGAACCATCTCGGCGCGCACAAGATCAACAACACGGTTGGCCAGATCCTGTTGGCGAAGCGGATGGGCAAGAAGCGCATCATCGCCGAAACCGGCGCCGGACAACATGGCGTGGCGACGGCAGCGACGGCAGCGCTGATGGGCATGGAGTGTTGCATTTACATGGGCGAAGTCGACATTGAGCGACAGAAGCTCAATGTTTTCCGGATGCAGATGATGGGCGCGGAAGTCGTTGCGGCGAAGAGCGGGCAACGAACGCTGAAAGAAGCGGTTGACGAAGCCATCGGTGATTGGGTGGAGCACGCCGATGATACGTTTTATTTGTTGGGTTCTGCGGTAGGGCCGCATCCGTATCCGCGCATGGTGCGGCATTTTCAGTCGGTGGTCGGCTGGGAAGCGCGGGCGCAAATGCTGGAGATGTGCGGTCGCTTGCCGGACTATGCGATGGCTTGCGTTGGCGGCGGCTCCAACGCGATCGGCCTGTTTGCGGGATTTCTCGACGATGCTTCGGTGCAATTGATCGGAGTCGAGCCTTCCGGTCGCGGATTGAAACCGGGCGAACACGCCGCGACATTGACGCTCGGCACGCCGGGCGTATTGCACGGCTTCCGTTCATATCTGTTGCAAGACGCCGAGGGCAACGCCGAGCCGGTGTATTCGATTTCGGCGGGGCTTGATTATCCGGGCGTTGGGCCTGAGCACAGCGCGCTGAAAGACAGCGGGCGGGCGCAATACGTGTACGCCAGCGATCAGGAAGCCCTGAACGCTTTTTTCACTCTGTCAGAGTTGGAGGGAATCATTCCGGCGCTCGAATCGTCGCACGCGCTGGCGCACGCCATCAGACTGGCGCCGACGCTAGGAGGCGATCAAATCGTGTTGGTCAATCTTTCCGGGCGCGGCGATAAAGACGTAGCGCAGATCGAAGCGATGGTAGAAAGTGGCGAATTGAAGCCGCTGAAATTGAAGAATAGAGTTTAAGGTTCGCGGCTCTGTCTTGGTTCGACTTGATCGCAACGACGATGAGCGATCATGATGAACTGGAGGCGCTTCGGGCCGAGAATGCGCGCTTAACGGCGTTGTTGGATGCGCATGGCGTTGTGTGGCGTTTGCCATCTGTGCCTGCCACGCAATCCACAGATACGTTGTATCTTACTGCCGACGATAAGGTTGCGCTGTTCCGCAAGCTATTTCGCGGTCGCGAGGATGTTTATTCCGTTCGATGGGAAAGCAAGGCCAGCGGAAAGGCCGGTTACACGCCTGCCTGCGCCAACGAATGGCGCACCGGGCTTTGCGAGAAGCCGCGCACCAAGTGCGGCGATTGCGCTCATCGCGCGTTGTTGCCGCTGACCGATACGGTGATCTATAAACACTTGACCGGAGAGCATACAGTCGGCCTCTATCCGTTGATGGACGATGCGACGTGTTGCTTCCTCGCGGTCGATTTTGACGAGGCTGAATGGCGTGATGACGCCCGTGCCTTTATGCAATCTTGCGGCGAATTGGGTGCTCCTGCGGCGCTGGAGATTTCCCGTTCCGGAGAAGGTGCACATGTATGGATTTTTTTCGCTGCTCCGGTATCTGCACGCGACGTTCGACGTTTGGGTACGGCTATCATCAGTTATACCTGTGCGCGCACACGCCAATTAAAGTTGACTTCCTACGACAGATTATTCCCTAATCAAGATACGATGCCCAAGGGCGGTTTTGGCAATCTGATTGCGCTACCCTTGCAGAAGCGCCCTCGTGAAAATGGTTTCAGCGTGTTTGTGGACGCCGATCTACGCCCACATTCGGATCAGTGGCGGTTTCTGGCCGCGATGACGCAAATGCTGGCACACGATATTGAAGCGATCATCTTGCGTGCTACAGGTGGCGTTCACCCATTGGATGTGACCTTTATTGATGATGAGGACTTGGCTACACCGTGGAAACGGCGCAGCGAATTTCCTGGGCGATTGGCGGGCGAAATGCCGATGGTGCTGACCGTAACGCTGGCCAATCAAATTTATTTCGAAAAAGCGCAATTACCACGGGCGCTGGCCAACTGCCTGATCAGGTTGGCGGCTTTCCAGAATCCGGAGTTTTATCGGGCGCAGGCAATGCGCCTTTCGGTTTGGGATAAGCCGCGCGTTATCGGCTGTGCCGAAAACTATCCGCAACATATTGCGTTACCGCGCGGCTGTTTCGATGCGGTGGCCGAATTGCTGGCGAGCAACGATGTGCGTCTCGATCTGCGAGATGAACGATGCCCGGGTGATTACATAACCACTGGTTTCATGGGCGCATTAAGGGCCGATCAGGAGGCTGCCGTTTCAGCCATGCTACGTTTTGAGACTGGCGTACTGTGTGCACCAACAGCTTTTGGTAAAACAGTCATGGCTGCTGCGATAATCGCCCGTCGCGGTGTAAACACCCTGGTGCTGGTACATCGGGCTGAATTGCTCAAGCACTGGCAAGAACGTCTCGCTGCGTTTCTGGACGCAGGCGAAGACATAATCGGAATCATTGGCGGCGGCAAGACGAAACCTACTGGCAAGATAGACATTGCGATGATGCAATCGTTGTCACGAAGGGGAGAGGTTCATTCACTTGTCGAGAACTACGGTCAGGTCATTGTGGACGAGTGCCACCATGTTGGTGCAGCGTCTTTCGATTCCATTCTGAGGTGCGTGAAGGCGAAATATGTAGTGGGTCTGACCGCTACGCCCATTCGCCGCGATGGGCAGCAACCCATCATCTTCATGCAGTGCGGGCCGATTCGATACAAGGCGGTTCGTGCCGCTGATGCGTCACATGATTTGGTGGTGAAGCCGTATTTTTTCCAATCGCAAATTCATCTGCCACAAAATGCGGGTATTCAGGACGTGTTCCGACATTTGGCGCAAGACCCAACCAGAACAGATGCCATTGTTAGCGCAATCATTGACGCCTTCCGGCAAGGGCGCAAGATACTGGTGTTGACCGAACGCACCGATCATCTTGATGTCATACAGGCTGCATTGGTTGACAGAGTCCCGGAGTTGTTTGTTTTGCACGGGCGGGTGCCCAAAAAACGGCGCTCTTCGCTGATCGCTGCGCTTAGTGCTTTGCCTCACGAGGCTCCACGTGTGCTGTTGGCGACTGGTAAATTGATCGGCGAAGGATTCGATCATCCTCCGCTGGATACCCTGATTCTGGCCATGCCTATCTCTTGGAAAGGCACGCTCCAGCAATACGCTGGGCGCTTACATCGAGAACATGTCAACAAAACGGATATTCATATCGTTGACTTTGTGGACATTGGGCTTCCGGTCTTGCTGCGGATGTGGGATAAGCGCCAGCGTGGTTACCGAGCGATGGGGTATCGGGTGGAGGCTGATATATGAGGTGGGGCGGGCATACCCAATAACCTTGTTACATGTGCCCGAAGCAACATATTTAGGAGGTCGAATGTAGTCGGGTACCTCAAGGGGAAGAGCACGATACAGATTGCGCGCAAGTTTGGTGGTCGACAGAAGAATTTCACTGGCGAGCATTTTTGGGCGAGAGGGTACTTTGTTTCGACGGTTGGGTTGGACGAG
>WQUA01000077.1 GCA_009786025.1 Pseudomonadota bacterium
CGCAAAATCCGGCTGACCGGCGGCGAGCCGCTGCTGCGCAAAAACATCGAGCGGCTGATCGAAATGCTGGCGGCGATTGATGGCATCGACCTGACGCTGACCACCAACGCTTCAATCCTCGCCAAAAAAGCGCAAAACCTGCGCGATGCCGGCTTGCAACGAATCACCGTCAGCCTCGATGCGATCGACGACGCCACGTTCCGCCGGATGAACGACGTGAATTTTCCGGTCGCTCGCGTACTCGAAGGTATTGACGCCGCCGCCCGCGCCGGACTGACGCCGATCAAAATCAACACCGTCGTCAAGCGTGGCGTCAACGAAAACGCCATTCTGCCTCTGATCCGCGCGTTTAAAGGCAGTGGCCACATCGTGCGCTTCATCGAATTCATGGATGTCGGCGCCACCAACGGCTGGCGAATGGATGACGTGGTTTCCGCCGCTGAAATCGTTGACATCATCAACGCTGAATTTCCGCTTGAATCCATTGATCCCAACTACCGGGGCGAAGTGGCCGAACGCTGGCGCTTCAAAGACGGCGGCGGCGAAATCGGCGTGATCGCTTCAGTCACACAAGCGTTTTGCCGCGATTGCACACGAATGCGGCTGTCCACCAACGGCCAGTTGTTCACCTGCCTTTTCGCCGACCGTGGTTACGACTTTCGCGCATTGTTGCGCGACGGCGCCGACGACGACACCCTGACCCGCGCCATCGCCACATTGTGGCAAAACCGCAACGACAACTACTCCGAAATACGAACCGCCAACACCCCGCGCGTCAAGAAGGTCGAGATGTCGTATATCGGGGGGTGAGATAGCGGCAGGCTCGTTTATCCGTAGGGGCGGGTTTCAAACCCGCCTTCACTTTCCTCTCGGAGTTTATGGGAATAGCTATAGTGGGTTTGTCTCACTCAAAGCATCATAGGAAACCCATCTAGAGCTCTTTCCAGGCAATCGTGCCCAACCTGCTTGCTTCTCGCAAACCTGCACTTGGTCACCAAGTTTTAGCGTCTCTAATATTTCGCTTGTGGCAGACGCATCTGCGCGTACTTTTGCCCCGTCCGTCTTAACAAAATATGGGGAACACGATGGAGAGACAATATCAGAAGAAGCAGGCGTGGCAATTTGGCGCTTTGAATGATGTTTAGTAGTTTCGCCACTACTTCCGGCCCGACAGGTTTTGCTCCACGAGATACACGCATTCCCGCAGGGTTGGCTATTACGGCAGTTCTTTGCCAGCACATCTGTACCGTACCCTAAAAACGCAATTATCAACAACGCAATCATAGCGTCCATTTGCATTTTTTCCATTTTTACCCTTTCTCCTCCTCATGATGCCCAATATTTGGCACCGATCTCCCTTTCCTCTGTTGGCGATCAGCAACGATCCTTTATAATTCTACGAGAAAGTATTTATTTTTGCCATGAAAAGCAGCCACATCCACTTACCCGCTTTGCCCCCTTTTGAAAGGGGGCGTCCGCCGAAGGCGGACGGGGGTTTGTTCCCAATCGTGTCGGCAAAACTGACGGGGGTTGTCTCCCCTTGAAGTGGAAGACTTTGCACACCATCACCGGCCTCATTCTCGCCGGCGGTCAAGGCCGCCGGATGGGGGGCGTGGACAAAGGGCTTCTCCTGTTCGGTCAACAAACCTTGATTGCGCATGTAATCGAGCGCTTGCGCCCGCAAGTCGGCGCGCTTTTGATTAACGTCAACCGGAATCTGTCGCGCTACGCCGCCTTCGGTTACCCAGTGATCTCCGACACTTTTGGTGAATTTCCCGGCCCGCTCGCCGGCCTGCACGCGGGGCTTTCCGAGGCGCACACGCCCTGGATCGTCACTGCCCCCTGCGATTCACCGATGCTGCCGCGCGATCTTGTCGCCCGTTTGTACGCCGCTGCGCAACAACACGATGCGCCGCTGGCCGTTGCCAAAACCGGCGATCGCCTGCATCCTGTTTTCGCACTGGCGCATCGCAGCGTATTACCCGATCTCACCGCCTATTTGCAGGACGGCGAACGCAAAGTCGCGCTGTGGTTTGCCCGCATCGGCAGTGTTGAAGTACCCTTCGACGATCAGCCCGACGCTTTCCGCAATATCAACACGCAGGACGAATTGGATGCGCTCCGGCGATGCCTGCCTTCACCTCAGGAAACTTTTTCATGAACGCCTCACCATACACATTCGATGCTTTGAACACGCTTTCTCACGCAACGGATTACGATCCCGATTCGATGTCGGTCGATAAAGCGCGCACGTTCATCCGCCAATGTCTAACGCCGGTGTGCTCCGCTGAGCGCGTTCATTTGCGCGAAGCGCTCGGTCGCGTACTGGCCGAAAATATTGTCTCAAAAATCGCCGTTCCCGGCTTTGATAACGCCGCGATGGACGGCTACGCTTTGCGTTTCGCCGATGTGACGCCCGGCAAGGAAACGCGCTTGCAACGGATCGGCGTCTCGTTCGCCGGTCATCCGTTCGGCGGTGAAGTCGGCGCAGGACAATGCCTACGCATTTTCACCGGCGCGATGATGCCGCGCGGCGCGGACACTGTAGTGATGCAGGAGCACACGCGCGAAGAGAACGGCGTCGCCATCCTCGCACCCAGTGCGGTCACGTCGACAGGGCAAAACCGCCGCTTCGCCGGAGAGGACATCGCCCCCGGCGCAACGGTGTTCACCTGCGGTCAGCGCCTTCACGCTGCGGAATTGGGAATGCTCGCCTCGCTGGGTGTTGGCGAAGTGTCGGTGTACCGCCCATTGCGCGTCGCCTTTTTCTCCACCGGCGACGAACTCATCAGCCTCGGCACACCGCCCGCCGCCGGAAAAATCTACGACAGCAACCGTTACGCGCTCTACGGAATGCTGCAACAGCTCGGCGTCGAGACGATGGATTTGGGCGTCGTCGCCGATCAACCGGAGGCGCTCGAAGCAGCGCTGTTATCCGCCGCCGATACCGCCGATGTCGTCATCACCACCGGCGGCGTGTCGGTCGGTGAAGCGGATTTCATCAAGGCCATGCTCGAGCGACTGGGCAAAGTGTTGTTCTGGAAAATCGCGATGAAGCCGGGGCGCCCGCTCGCCTACGGCATGATCGGCGATGCCCATTTCTTCGGCCTGCCCGGCAATCCGGTCAGCGCGATGGCGGCGTTTTATCAGTTTGTCCGCGAGGCGTTGCTGATTCTGCAAGGGCAAGCACCGGTGACACCGCCGCCAACCTTTCGCGCCACGCTGACCGCGCCAGTCAAAAAAGTACCGGGGCGTACCGAATTTCAGCGTGGGGTTTGCGAGATGAAAGACGGCCAATGTGTGGTCGCGCCGGTATCAGCGCAAGGTTCCAACATTCTGTCGTCGATGTCGCGCGCCAACTGCTTCATCGTGCTGCCGATGGATTCGGGTTCGCAACCCGTTGGCGCGGTCGTTGATGTGCAACCTTTTCATGGCTTGATGACGGAATGATCGTCTGATGCCACGAAGCTGTCATCTCCGTAAAAGCAGGAACGACACCCCCTTCCCCCTGCCCACCTCCCTCTTGCGGAAGGGGAACGTGCCCCATCCCTACCCAAACCCTCCCTGTGAAGGGGAGGTCTTTAAAATATCAGGTATTATTTCAGTTTTGACCCGACTCACTTAAACTGGCCGAGGGCTTATGATTTTTGATGTCGATAATGAAACACTCCCGCGCGAAGATTTGCGAGCCCTACAACTGCGGCGTTTGCAAATCACCGTCGAGCGCTGCTACGAAACCGTCCGTTTTTATCGCGAAGCGATGGACGAACTGGAAGTCAAGCCGCATCACATCCAGTCTTTAAGTGATGTCAGGCTTCTGCCGTTCACCAAGAAGGAACAACTGCGCGACAACTACCCTTTCGGAATGTTTGCCGTCCCGACCGATCAGGTGGTTCGCGTCCACGCTTCGTCGGGCACTTCCGGCAAGCCCGTCGTTGTCGGTTATACCCGCCGTGATGTTGCACATTGGGCGCATATGGTGGCGCGTTCATTAGGTACGGCGGG
>WQUA01000078.1 GCA_009786025.1 Pseudomonadota bacterium
TGTAGGACGGTCCCTCCGCTTTGGGGGCGATGGAAAGCGATTTGAACGCCGGCGTTGTCTGGGCGCCGGGGTTGGCCCAGTCGTTGGCGGCTACGCCTTTTACAAAATTTTCAACCATCCGCGCATCGAATTCTTGGTCACCGTAATATGCGTACTCCTCAGCTATAAAGCTCAGTCCACAACTGTCCTTAAATAGGTTGGAGGTTCCTATCGAATCTTCGTATTCGTCAGGCAGGCCGTCACCATCGCTGTCTGGCTTCCCTACCCAAATGCCAGGTATATGTTGGTAGTCGTAGTGATCTTGATGCCGTTTTTCATGTGCTAAAGTCCTCGCCGCCACATCGATTCCCTTAGCGGCAGGAATGTATATACCAGGGCATTCTGCCGATTTGGGGAAACTAAACACATTTTGGGTTTCGGCTGCCGACGGGCCTATTGAGATGAGCTTCGTCTTTGTATTCACCTGAGCTACTGTGTAAGGTCCCATATCTTTGAATATGGTGTTACTGGTGTTAAGCCCGGCAACGGCGCCATCCAAATCCCAATAGATGAACCAATTCGGAGTAGGGTAGCCCTTATAGGGCGCCGTTTTGTCGAAAAACACCTTGAACGCATGGAACGCTGTGACGGTCTGTTCGCCGCTGTCGGTATCGATTTTTCCACTGAAGGAAACCACTTTCGGCCCATAAGTCACCCAACTCATTCCGCCTTCGTCGAGGTATTGAAAGGTGAGTTTGCATTGATTGGCTGGGTCTCCGTTTTTGGAGGTCAATTGCTTGGTCGCCGGATCCGGGATATTCGACCACTTGCATTCCGTGAACGGATACGTGACGGCGTTGCCTTGAGAATCCTTGAGGTTGACTGTGACCGTGATGTCCTTGCCGGTGACCGGCTCGTTTGATGCGCCGGGACTTGTCGCCGCCTCTGCTTCGAGTTTGATCGTCGCGGAGACATCCGCTTCTGCGAGTTTTACGGAAAGATTGTCAATTACAAAGTAGTTTTTTGTTGTTATCTTCCAAAAATAAAATTCTTGGTCAGATTGAATGTTTTCGCGATGTTTACTTAATGGGGGAAGGTCGATGATGGTCTCGTAAATCTGCTTGCCGCTTTTATCGTACAGATGCAGGGTCGCCGTATTTGCCGTATACGGTGCAAGGTAGCCGATCCACAGATCGATAGCTTTGGCTCCTATTTTTTTCGTCGGGTCTTTGGGGCTGACAAAGACGCCAGACATGATGCAGCCCTCGTCATAGCCAAAAGTGTCGGTGTACACGCAAAACAAACCGGGGTCATAAGTGTTGTCAGCAAGATATATGGGGTAAACATCTGGAAAGATAATATACGGGTAATACTTGCTGAAATACGTGCTGAAAATAATTCCCCGGCTCTGATACTGGTTAGATATTCTGGTGTAGGCAGGAAACTCACTGAAAGTGATCGGCTCGGTATAACCGTCGTAAAACCCTTTGGACGCAATCGACTCTTGCGCTTTAATGATTTTGCCGGAAGCGTTGTCCGGCGTGACCGTTACTTTCGTATCGGCTGCAGCAGCAAGACTGTGCCCGTTGCTCGGGCTGTAGTCGATAACGGTTGCGCTAGAGCTGTTAGCGACAGCGCCCGACGCAGATGCAGCGCTTGCGGAGAATATCAGCGCCAGAAAGAACGCCAGAACGATGGACACGATTCGGGAGGTCGTTTTCATGATGGTTCCTTTTTATTAGTGGGGTTTGGGGGCAAGGTGTTTTCAGTTTGATTGCTGACAGGGGAAAACAACAAAAAATTTGACAGGAAGAGTAGCGCGACGCTCAGGCATAAACTTTCGCAAAATCTCATTCGACGGCAAGCGCTTCTTCGTTTCCTAAAAAGGAAACGGTCGCGATAGACGAATCGCAACTGATGGAAGCCTGATGTGACTGCGTCAGCTTTTGCATGAGTACACCTTTCAGTGCATAAAAGTGTCAATAATCTACATTAACTTTGTCTGATTGAGTTCACGGTTATAAAAAGAAAAATGAAAAAAACTTTCATTTGTGACATTTGTTAATACTTTTTCGATGGGGTGATTTTCGGTTTGGAGTGCCTGTACTCGCATTTTTAAGGGTTCCGACGGAGCCATTTTGTAGAATGGGTCGAAATCTGTCGTGGATTGGAGACAAAATAGATGCGTTTTTTGTATGCGACTTAAGTTTGTGGGAGCCGCAATATTTTCAGGACAGACCAACGGTTCTCTTCGCTCGCTTACGGGAGAGAATGGAAGTGTTCTTTGCGGCTTAGTTTTCAACAGTTGGATTTCACGTGAAAGTGCGTGAGGCGCGGAGAAAATTACCCACGCGAGATGTAGAAACAACAACCCCTCTCCCGCTTGCGGGAGAGGGGTTGGGGAGAGGGCGCTTCGCTGTGCTCGCGATGGCGGATTTGTCTATACGCTGCGCCGTCTTTGTCGGAACGCCAGCCCTCCCAGCATAAGCGCCAGCAACGCCAGCATCGCCGGATTCAGCATCGGGATGGACAAGGCGGAAGCGCCCCTCATCGGTGGGAATGTAAACCTTACGGTGGCCGTTGTGTCGCTGGTCACGGTGACATTGGCGTTTTGTCCATTGACGGTCGCGGTCAGCGACGAGTCGAACGTGTTAGTTCCGATGGCCGTGAGTTCAATCTCGACGGTGTACGACACGCCAGCCTGAAATGGATCATCGTTCGGTAACCACGATACGACACAGGTAAAGTCTATGCCGCACCCGAAGATCGTTATTGACGGCGACGCGCCAACGATCGGCTCGGTGACCGTGAAGGCCGCCACTGCGATCCTGGTCAACATTGGCGATATTGTCCCATAGGTGATGTAAATACTGGCGCTTGCGCCTGCATGATCGGTGACGGTGATGATCGACATTCCCGCTGCGCCTGCCGTTGTCGGCGCACCGGAGATAACGCCCGCTGCGCTGATCGTGATTCCGGATGGCAAGCCCGTCGCGCTGAACGCGTAGGGCAATGTGCCGCCCGCCGCGCCGCTCGATACGTTGATATTCGTAATCGGCACCCCGACGGTGGAGGCCGGGAT
>WQUA01000079.1 GCA_009786025.1 Pseudomonadota bacterium
GGCCGGGTCAAGAGCCGGGCCCAGCACCCATTCGGATAGCACATAAACCGTAAACACAAACCCGAATGCCACCAGCGCCAAACAGGTCGCAACCATTCTGGCCAGATAAAGCTTGCGTAACGGAATCCGCATCGGCGCTGGATAACCTGGGACAAACGTATGGGGCGGGCCATCGCGCCCGTTTTCTGCATGCCGCATCATCTGCCTTCAGCGAGCCCGTGCTCCGTAGGGCGGGTAAGGCCGAAGGCCGTAATCCGCACATTTGTCAGCAAAAGAGATTGTGTTTGCTGTTTCATATCGATGGTTCATCTTCATCGGCCCTGGCCGGACAACATTTCCCTCAGATTATAGGGCGGGCTGCGGCCTTCGGCCATCCTACACATACTTCAATCTTGTCACGCGGTATAGAACAACATGGAAGCTATGGGTTGGGTGCGTATGGCTCATACCATATATCTTCATACCCTTGGTCATCTATAACAAAATGATAGCCTGGCGCCAAAGCCAAATAGGGAATAAGCTCCGGCCATATTTCATGAAGATGTGCAATGTGTACAGGCTGATAAAAATCCAGATCCGCAGAAAAATCATCGCCGGCCCATATATACCAGCCAGCCGTGCCTTTTTCCGGCTGAAGTCGATCACCCCTAATAGGAAGCTTTCCCTTTGTTTGAAAGGCAACCCCTATTTTCAAGCACTCATCCGGATAAACGACGGGCGATCCATAACGCGCACAAATTTCTCTTTGTTTGTCTTTATAGGTTGAACGAGCCATCCTGTTTTTCCTGCTATACGCTTGAAGAAAGCAGCGCTTCCGCACGACGTTTGTAATTTCGCTCCAGCCTGCGCGCTTATGCAGGTCAAGGAATCATCTGCGTTTCCAGGGTACGGACAGAGCTTTCACGTTCCGCCCAATCTTGCAGTTCCCGCGTGAATTCCGGCTGATTGTTTTTTTGTTTTACGAATACAGTCAGGCGCGGGTCACGGTCGCAACTCGTGGCGCCCGTTGATTTGGCATTTTGCTTCACCGCGTCCCGATGGCAGTGAAAATGGATTAATCCAGCCATCAACAATTTGCCTGCTGGCGTGACAATCACCGCCGCCTTTTCATCGCAACTATGAGGACGGCAACCCGACACAAGGAGGTTCCCATCAGCAAGCTTCTTCGTCGGGCTGGGGATGCCAAGCCCCATGAAGATCTGCTCGCTCACAGGTTTATCCGGCAAAAAATAGCTGCCGGAAACACCCTTGAGCTCATCCCGAACCGACGGGAATATATCCGGCGACGAAGCCTCTGCCGCGGCTACGCCAACAAACATCAGCCCGACCAGCAAAAACAGCGCGCGCAATGAATCTATTCTCTTTAGGAATCGCAAATTTATTCGGCTCATTGACGCTGAATCATCCTCTCTTTATCTCTGCGCAACGCTTGTTGGCTGAGCGGCAAGCATTGCATGGTAGGCCGGGAGGCAGTATAGCGTAATTTCGGTGATGACTCCTTTGCGCCTCCGCAGGGTTCGTACAGCGACGCGGGCTTTTCATCCTTATAAGTACCCTCGTGGTTTTCACACTCCCCTCGCTATCTTAATAAACGCCGGTTTCTTGAAGGCGCACCGCGCATCTGCCGAGTCAGCGCGATGCAGGGCGTTCCTGAACCGACGGAACGCCCCTTGCCTTCCAGCGCAACAAGCCAATTCCTGTTTGTGTGGGTCGTCCACGCCTTTGGCGGACGCTTTTATCAAGTTATAAACGGAGCCGTCACAGCCGCTTCGTCACGAACGGCGGCGACAGGCATAAAGTACGCCATACCCGTAATTCTGTAGTCAAGAGGGTCTGTCGCGACCACGGGCGGGCAGGAAAAGAGGGGTGTTTTGCTCGCAGGACAAATAAAAAACGGCCCAGCGTTACGCCTGATAGAATAGCGGCAGCGGAAAACCTCTTTTGTCATGAAACCTTTTCTTCCCTTTACCCGACCGGCGATCGGTGCTGCCGAAATCGCCGCCGTCACCGATGTTCTGAACTCCGGCTGGATCACAACCGGCCCGCAGTGTCAGGCGCTGGAAGCGGCGTTTTGCGAGATGCTGGATTGCCGTCACGCCATTGCGGTCAGTTCGGCGACCGGCGGCATGCATGTGGCGCTGGCGGCGCTGGACATCGGCCCGGGCGACGAGGTCATCACGCCGTCGCAAACCTGGGTATCGACGCTGAACATGATTGTTTTGCTGGGCGCGGAACCGGTGATGGTCGATGTCGATCCCGACACGTTGATGGTCGGCGCCGACGCGATTCGCGCCGCGATCACGTCGCGCACCAAAGCGATCATTCCGGTGCATTACGCCGGCGCGCCGCTGGACATTGACGCGATCACAGCTGTCGCTAAAGAGCGCAACATTCCGGTGATTGAAGACGCCGCTCATGCGGTCGGGACACGCTACAAAGACCGCTGGGTCGGCAGCCGCGGCACCGCGATCTTTTCGTTTCACGCAATTAAAAACATGACGTGCGCCGAAGGCGGCTTGATCGTCACCGATGATGATGCGCTGGCCGACCGGATGCGTTGCCTGAAATTTCACGGCTTGGGGCTCGATACGTTTGATCGTGAGCAACAAGGACGCAAGCCACAGGCGG